>JAGWPE010000195.1 GCA_028870635.1 Gammaproteobacteria bacterium
CTCGACGGCATCCAGAACAAGATCCACCCCGGCGACCCCGCCGACAAGGATCTCTACGACCTGGAGCCGGAGGAGGCGAAGCACATCCCGACGGTCTGCCATTCGCTCGACATGGCGATCGACTATCTCGACAAGGACCGCGAGTTCCTGACCCGCGGCGGGGTGTTCACCAACGACGTGATCGACGCTTACATCGGCCTGAAGATGCAGGAGATGACGCGGTTTCGCATGGCGACCCACCCCGTGGAAATGGAGCTGTACTACAGCTGCTGATGGAAAGATCGTGAGCAGAGTCACCCTCTCATCCGGTTCCGGAGCCTCCCTGCTTTGCGGGGAGGGCTCCCCCGGGGGAGAGGGTGAGCGCAACGAGTGGCGGCCATGGATGGCCAGGCTGGACGGCGCTCCAGGGACGGCTGCTTGCGACGGCGTTCCTTTGTGCCAGGCCGGGCATCGGGCTATGCTCGATCCCTATGCGCCACACCCGATTTACCTTAATCCGGCCCGCCCGTCCGATCCTGGCCGGGCTGACCGGCCTGGCGTGCCTCGGCCTCCTGTCGGCCAATGCGCTCGCGGACAACGGCCACCGCACGACGGTCTACAAATGGGTCGATGCGCAGGGCGTTGTCCACTACAGCGACCAGCCGCACCCCAACGCTCAGAAGCTGGAAATCCAGGGTGCCCAGACCTTTTCGGCCCTGCCGGCTCCGCAGAGTCCCGCGAGTTCCGCGCCGGTAGAGACCCAGCCCTCCGGGCCGGCCTACGACAGCTGCGCCATTTCCCAGCCCACCGATCAGCAGATGCTGATGAATGTCTACCAGACCACCGCGGTCGTGCAGACCTCACCGCAGCTGCGTCCCGGCGACGAGGTCCGCCTTTTCCTCGACGGCAAGCAGATCCAGGGCGCCGGTGCCTCCTTCACGTTCCCGGTCCTCCGCGGCCAGCATTCCGTGCAGGCCGTGATCGAGGACAGTACCGGCCAGATCGTCTGCGAGACGAGCAGCGTCACCTTCTTCGTGCATCAGCCCTCGGTTCAGAACCCGCACAACCCGGTTCATCCTCGTTAGATTTGGCGCAAATCGCTCCAGGCGATTTGCGCGGCCAGCCCTCTTACCTCCTCGATCCCGCGGCTGTCTCCTGGGACGCAAGAACATGCGCCCCGGGAAACGGCCGCTTGATGATCTGCTTTCGGGGAGCGCTCCGTGGCCGCTGAGTACAACGCACCGTCGGCACTGTCGCATTTCGATCCCGCCGACCTGCTCGACGCGCTCTCGACCGGCATCATCGTCCTCGATGCGCAGCTCTGCGCCATCTATGCCAACGTGGCGGCGCAGGATCTGATGGCCTTCAGCCTCAACAAAGCGCGCGGCCGGCCGTTCTCCGATTTCCTGCTCGACGGCAACGGCCTGGTCGGCATCCTGCGCCGTGCTCTGGAGGAAGGCGAGGGCATCGCCGACCGCGAGCTCACCCTTCGCCCGGCCGGCACGCCCCGCGAATCCCGCACGCTGGATGTCACCATTACGCCGCTCGAGGGCCAGATCACCGGAACCCATCTTCTTCTCGAGCTCGCCGACACCACCCAGCGGCAACGCATCTCTCGCGAGAACGACCTGATCGCACGTCTGGACGGCAGCCGTCTCATGGTCCGGCAGCTCGCCCACGAGATCAAAAACCCGCTCGGCGGCCTGCGCGGCGCCGCCCAGCTCCTCGAGCGGGAGCTGCAGGGAGCTGCATTGAAGGAATACACGCAAGTCATCATCGGCGAGGCGGACCGTCTGGCCGCGCTGGTCGACTCCATGGCGGGCCCCAAGCGCGTGCCGCAGAAGTCGCTGCTCAACGTGCACGAGGTCTGCGAGCACGTGTATCACCTTTTGCGGGCGGAGGCGGGCCCCGCGATCAGCATCGAGCGGGACTACGACCCGAGCCTGCCCAACGCCGTGCTCGACCGCAACCAGATCATTCAGGCGCTGCTCAATGTGGCCCGCAACGCCATGCAGGCGCTGGGCGCACGCGGCCGGATCGTGCTGCGCACCCGCGCGCTGTCCAACGTCAGCATCGGGTCGGCCCGCCATCGCCTCGTGGCCAGCATGCAGGTGGAGGATGACGGACCGGGAGTGCCGGAAGAGCTGCGCTCGAGCATCTTTTATCCCCTGGTCACCGGCCGTCCCGACGGCACCGGCCTCGGCCTCGCGGTCGCGCAGGAGCTGGTGTCGCGCAACGGCGGCCTGATCGAATTCGAGAGCGAGTCGGGACGGACCGTGTTCACACTGCTTTTGCCGTTGGGAGACGCCGCATGAGTGCGGATGCTCTGCGTGTCTGGCTCGTCGATGACGACGCCTCCATCCGTTGGGTACTCGAGCGTGCGCTGCGAAATGGCGGGATGACGCCGCGTGCGTTCGAGGCCGCGGAGCCCGCACTGGAAGCGTTGCGTCGGGAAGCTCCTGATGTATTGATCACCGACATCCGCATGCCGGGCCAGTCGGGACTGTCCTTGCTGCGGCGCATCCGCGACACTCGTCCCGCTCTGCCCGTCATTGTCATGACGGCGCATTCGGACCTGGGCAGCGCCGTGTCCGCCTACGAGGGCGGTGCTTTCGAGTACCTGCCCAAACCCTTCGACATCGATCAGGCCGTCGCTCTCGTGCGGCGCGCCGCGAGCGCCACCACTCAAGGTACCGCCGAAGCCACCGCTACCCCACGCATCCCGGAGCTCCTGGGCAAGGCGCCCGCGATGCAGCAGGTGTTCCGCGGCATCGGGCGTCTTTCGCGTTCCAGTGTCACCGTGCTCATCACCGGCGAGTCCGGTACCGGCAAGGAGCTGGTGGCCCGCGCCCTGCACGACCACAGTCCCCGCGCCGGCAAGCCCTTCATTGCCCTCAACACCTCGGCCATTCCCGCCGACCTCCTCGAATCGGAGCTCTTCGGCCACGAGAAGGGCTCGTTCACCGGCGCCGACGCGCAGCGGCGGGGACGCTTCGAGCAGGCCGACGGCGGCACGCTGTTCCTGGACGAGATCGGCGACATGTCTACACCGTTGCAGACGCGCTTGCTGCGCGTGTTGGCGGAAGGTGAGTTTTATCGAGTCGGCGGCCAAACACCGATCCGCGTGGATGTGCGCGTCATCGCCGCGACACACCAGAACCTCCAGGACCGGGTGGCCCGCGGCCTCTTCCGCGAGGACCTCTACCACCGCCTCAACGTGATCCGGCTTGAGCTGCCGCCGCTGCGCGCGCGCTCGGAAGACATCCCGGACCTTTTCGATCACTACCTCAGAGTGGCTGCCCGCGATCTCGGCGTGGAGCGCAAAGCCCTTGCCAGGGAGGCGGAGGCGAAACTGTCGTCGTACGGTTGGCCGGGCAACGTTCGCGAGCTGGTGAATCTCTGCCGCCGCCTGTCAGTGTTGGCGCCGGGCAGCGAGATCCGTGTCGAGGACCTGCCGCCCGAGATCCTCTCCGCCGGCGCAACCGACGGCGACGCCGACTGGGAGAAGGCCCTCGCCGGCTGGGCCGACCGCCAGGCCGTGAGCGGCAAGCAGCCGCTGCTGGATGTAGCGCTCCCCGCCATGGAGCGCATCCTGATCAGGGCGGCCCTCAAACGCACGCAAGGCCATCGCCAGGAGGCCGCGAAGCTCCTCGGCTGGGGCCGCAACACTCTCACGCGCAAGCTCAAAGAGCTGGGCATGGCGGAGGGAGAGCTGGAAGGGCCGCCGGAAGAGATCGAGGCTGGCGCCGAGGGTTAGCCGGCGCTGAAGGTCAGCCGGCGCCGAGGGGCGCAGCCGAGCCCGCTATCCCGACACCGGCGCGTCCTGGGTCTCTCTACCGGTGCGCAGGCTGCCAACGAGCTCGCTCACGCTCGCCAGCGCGTTCCCGCGCAGGTACTCGGCGATTCCCTCGTTCACCTTCTTGCAAACGAACGGGTCGTAGAAGAGCGCCGTCCCGATGCCGACCGCGGCAGCCCCCGCGATCAGAAACTCCACGGCATCCGTCGCAGTGGTGATGCCTCCCTGGCCGATGATCGGCACTCCATGCGGCTTCGCCACTTCGTATACCTGGTGAACCTTCAGCAGCGCGATGGGCTTGATCGCGGGCCCCGAGAGTCCCCCCTGGATGTTGCCGATGACAGGGCGGCGCGTGCGCGCGTCGATCGCCATCCCCATCACCGTGTTGATGACCGACAGCCCATCCGTCCCCGCCTCGATGCAGCGCCGCGCGTTCTCCCGGATGTCGGTTTGATTGGGGGAGAGCTTGGTGATCAGCGGCTTCTTCGTGACCCGGCGGCACGCCTCGACCACCTGTGCCGACATATCCGGGTAATTGCCGAACGCGACTCCGCCCTCCTTCACGTTGGGACAGGAGATGTTGATCTCGATGGCGTCTATGGGCGACTGATCGAACAGCCGCGTGACCTGCGCGTACTCCTCCACGGTGGAGCCGGACACGTTGGCGATGAACCGTGTCTCGCTGAAGTCCAGCTCCGGCAGGATGCGGCGCACGACGTGCTCCGCTCCCGGGTTCTGCAGGCCGATGGCGTTGAGCAACCCGGCCGGCGTCTCGTACACGCGATGCGGCGGGTTGCCGAGCCGGGAGCTGAGCGTCGTCCCCTTCAGCACCACCGCGCCCGCATCCCGGTTCGAGAACCCCTCGATGCGCGTGTACTCCTCGCCGAAACCCACGCAGCCCGAGAGCAGCACGATCGGGGAGGCGAAGTCGAGCCCGCAGAATCTCAGCCGGAGCGCGCCGGGTAAGGTATTGCAGTCGCCGCTCATGTCCCCACCTCGGTTGCCCATCGCCTCGAACTACAGCTTGCGTACGCTGACATCTATCCTGCCTCGCGGCCCGATCAGCCAGGAGGCCAGCCAGCCCGTGATCCAGACGATGAGCGCCGTCGCGAACGCCGACCAGAAGCCGCCGTAGATATGGAAGCCCGGCAGCATCCACGCCACGAGCGCCACCATCGCCGTGTTGACGACCAGCAGGAACAGACCCAGGCTGAGAATCGTGATCGGCAGGGTCAGGATGACCAATATCGGCCGCACGATCGCGTTGACCACGCCGAGCAGCAGGCCCGCGAGCACCAGCGTCGGGGCATCGTCGATCCGGATGCCCGGCACCCAGCGGGTCGCGGCCCAGAGCCCGACTGCGCTGATCAGCGCGCGGAGAATGAACCTGGTCACGTGCCCTCCCGCCGGGCGGTGCCGTCGATCAGCGCCTTCAACCGCGTCATTGCCGCCTGCCAGCCGGTCCGCAGCCGCAAATACTGCGCATCCCACTCCTGCGCCCCGGGCACCCCCGACCCGAGCAGCCGCAGGATGGTGCCGCCGGACTTGGCGGGCTCGAGGATGAAATCGTCGATGAGTGCGCTGTCCGTAGGCGGCAGCGCCGCGCTCGGCAGGTAAATGAGCCGCATCCGCCGCCCGGGCTCGTAGACGTCGATGTGCGCCTCCAGCTCCGTGACCCGATCCACGCAGGCCCGAAAGAGGCCCCCCGCCCGTGCGCGCACCTCGGCCTTCGGCGAGCACCAGGTGGTCAGCAGCGCCGGATCGGTCAGCGCCCGCCAGACCGTCTGCACGTCCGCGGCCAGGTCGATCCTGTGGGCATAGCCCCGAGTCTTGTCCTTCATGGGGCGCAATTGTGCCATCAGAGGCGCCGGCGAACCTGTCCGCAACGGAACGGCATCGTCTATCCTAAGCCCAAGGCTCCCGGGAGGCATATGGCACTCGTCAATCTGATCGTCGCTCTCGCCCTGCTGCAGTTCTTCGCCTTTGCGACCGCCGTCGGGAATGCGAGAGAGAAATACAAGGTCGCCGCCCCCGCAACCACCGGCAACGAGATGTTCGAGCGCTACTTCCGCGTGCAGATGAACACGCTGGAGCTGCTCGTCATGTTCGTCCCCGCCATCTGGATGTTCGGCTTTTACCTGAATGCCAATGCCGCGGCGGGGCTCGGCGCGATCTACCTCATCGGTCGCGGCATCTACTTCTTCTCCTACGTCAAAGACCCGAAGAAGCGGTCGCTGGGGTTCGGGTTATCCGCCGGCCCCGTGGCGGTGCTGGTGATCGGAGCGCTCATCGGCGCCGCCGCAGGCGTGATCCATCACTAGTACTCGGCCCATCCTGGGCATCGCCCCGCTGCCGCGGGGGTCGGCAGGCCAGCGCGCGTCGTCGCGCGTCGTTCCAGATCGCTCCAGGCGAATTAGTCGGTCTCCGACTTGATCGGCCTCTTCATCAGCGCCCGCACCGCATCCTGCGCCGGCATCCCCTCGTAGAGCACTCGGTAAACGCCTTCGCAGAGCGGCATCTCGACTCCTGCCCGGGCGGCGACGTCATGCAGGGCCTTGGCGGCCGGGTATCCCTCCACCACCTGACCGATGTCCTTCAGCGCCTGCTCCGGTGTGTTCCCGGCCGCCAGCTCCAGGCCGAAGCGCCGGTTGCGGGACTGATCGTCCGTGCAGGTGAGCACCAGGTCTCCCAGGCCGGCGAGTCCCATGAAGGTTTCGCGCTTTGCCCCCAGCGCTACCCCGAGCCGCATCATCTCCGCCAGGCCGCGTGTGATGAGCGCCACCCGCGTGTTGGCTCCGAACCCGAGTCCATCCGACAGCCCGGCTCCCACGGCCAGCACGTTCTTGACTGCCCCGCCGACTTCCACGCCGGCTATGTCCGTTGACGTGTACGCGCGGAACTGCGAGGAAGAGAGATCCTGTGCCAAGGTCTTTGCAAACGCCGCATCGGACGATGCAATCGTCATCGCCGTAGGCAACCCTGCCCCAACCTCGCGCGCGAAGGTCGGCCCGGAGAGGACCGCAACGGCTCGCTCCGGCCCCAACACTTCACGTGCCACCTGGTGGGGCAGCAGCCCCGAGCGAAGCTCGAACCCCTTGGTCGCCCACGCGAGCCGCATTTGCGGCGCAAGGAGCGGTGCGATCTCGCTCAGCACAGAGCGAAAGGCATGGCTGGGCACGGCGACGAGCACATCACACGCGCCGCGCAGCGCTTGCGCCAGCTCCGGCTCGACGGCCAGCGATTGCGGAAACGTCCCCGCGGCCAGGTAGCGGTCGTTACGCCGCTCCCGCGCCATCGCGGCCAGGCGCGCGCGATCGCGCCCCCAGAGCCGCGTCGGCCGGCCGCTGCGTGCGAACTGAACGGCGAGCGCCGTCCCCCAGGAGCCCGCGCCCAAGACGGCGACCGGAGAGCCGCTCCCTGTGCCGGCGCTCATGGCCCGATCTTGCAGGTCAGTTGGTCTGGCCGGGAGGCTGGTTCTGGTTCGCGGCGTACAGCGCGTCGAAATTGACGGGCGGCAGCAGGAACTGCGGGAATCCGCCCTGAGTCACGAGGTGCGATACCGCCGCCCGCGCGTAGGGGAAGAGCACCCCGGGGCAGACGCTGCCGATGGCGCGCTTGGCGTCCTCTTCGGACAGGTTGCGCATCACGAAGATGCCGGCCTGCTTCACCTCGACCAGGAAGATGGTGCTGTCGCTCTGTTTCGCGGAGACGGTCACCGTCAGCACGATCTCGCGCACGTCCGCGGCCAGCGTCGCCGCGCCGGTGTGCAGGTCGAGATTGATCTGCGGATTCCAGTTGCCGTCTACGCGCGGGCCGTTCGGCGCCTCGTAGGAGCAGTCCTTCAGGTACACGCTCTGCAGGGCGAGAACCGGGCCATTGGTGGCCTCGGGCGCCGGCGCGATGCCGGCTGCTTCATTCGTCATCTGTCACTCCAGTTTGCAATAGTTTATCGAGACCCCCGCGGGCATCGAGATCATGGAGATCGTCACACCCGCCGACGTGCGTGTCGCCGATGAAGATCTGCGGCACCGTGCGCCGTCCGCTGCGGGCCATCATTTCCTGGCGGGCCTCGGGCCTCGCCTCGATGTCGATCTCCTCGAGCACAATGCCCTTGCGCTCGAGCAGCTGGCGCGCCTGTGCGCAGTACGGACACCAACCCGTGGCGTACATCACGGCCTTGGGATGAGTCATCCGCCTGCCTTGGCGCCCTTCTCGAGCGGCAGATTGTCCGCGCGCCACGCCGTCAGCCCGCCGCGCAGGTTGAAGGCCTGCTCGAAACCCTGGGCCTTCAGCTTCCGGGCGGCCGACGTGCCGAGCGAGCCGGACTCGTCATAGACGATGAGCGGCTTCTGCCGGTACTTCTTCATGGTGTCGCCCGCTTTCAGGATCTGCTCATCGTCCATGCGGCGCGCCCCGGAGAGGTGACCTGCGGCATACTGCTCTGCCGGACGCAGGTCGATGACTACCGCGCCGCGGTTCATCAGCCTGATGGCATCCTGTGGGGAAACGGCGGCGAAAGTCTCCGCTCGGGCGCGTATCTCGACGACGATCGCCACCACTAGGACTGCGAGCGTCGCGGCGACGAGCCAGTGATTCACCTGGATGTATTCGATGAGACGGTCCATGCAGAAGGCACCGGAAGAGCGCACCGGCCATAAAAAGGGCGCGCATTATAGCGCTCAAATGCGACGCCTCCGCATCCCCGGCCTGATCGCTCCCTTACTGCTGCTTGCGCTCGCGGCTGCGCCGGTGAGCGCCGCCAGGCATGCTGCCCATGGAGGCTCTCATACGGATGCCCACCAGGCGCGGGTGCAGCTCGAGGCGCTGCGCGACCAGATCGCGCGCATTACCCGCCAGGTGAGCCGCGGCCAGGCGGAGCGGGACCGCCTCACTCGCCAGCTGCGCGATACCGAGAAGTCGGTCGGCAAGGCCCAGGCCGCACTCGAGGATCTGCGCCGGCAGCGGCAAACCGGTGCCTCCCGCCGGGCGCAGCTCGAGGCGCAGAAGCACCAGCTCGAGACCGATCTCGCCAGCAACCGGGGCGCTCTGGCCGGGCAGCTGCGGGCCGCCTATCTCATCGGGCGGGCGGAGCCGCTGAAGCTGCTGCTGAATCAGAAAGACCCGGGTCAGACGGGCCGGATGTTCGCCTACTACAGCTATTTCGGCCGCGCGCGCGCGGCCCAGATTCAGGCCATCGAGGCGGACCTGCAGCGGGTCGGGCTCCTCGACGGCCAGTTGCAGGCGCAGGACGCGAAGCTTGCGAGCCTGCAGGCGGCGCAGCAGGCCCAGGTCACGGCCCTGCAGCAGGCGCGCTCGCATCGCATGCAAGTGCTGGCCAGCA
The DNA here is from genome assembly GCA_028870635.1 of Gammaproteobacteria bacterium. GTDB lineage: Bacteria > Pseudomonadota > Gammaproteobacteria > Steroidobacterales > Steroidobacteraceae > 13-2-20CM-66-19. Next base: position 9,117 of record JAGWPE010000195.1, read on the forward strand.
TTTCCGCGCAGACCCAGACCCGCGCCGAGCGCCTCGCGCGACTGCGGCGGCAGCGGGGCGACCTGGAGTCGCTGCTCGCCCAGCTGCGGCGGGCGACCGCGAGCCTTCCGCCGGAGGATCTGGGCCATTCTCCGTTCGCACAGATGCGCGGCAAGCTCCCGAGGCCAGTGGCCGGCAGCATCATCGAGCGCTACGGCGAGGTGCGCGCGGGGGGCCTCAGGTGGCAGGGAGATCTCTTCGCCGCGCAGCGCGATGCGCCCGTGCGCGCGGTTTCCCAGGGCCGGGTGGTCTATGCGGACTGGCTGGCGGGACTCGGGCTGCTCATCATCATCGATCACGGCGGCGGCTACATGAGCCTCTACGGCCACAACGCCCGGCTCTACGAGTCCGTCGGCCAGCACGTCACCGCCGGTCAGACCATCGCACAGGCCGGCGACAGCGGCGGCAGCGCCCGTCCGGAGCTTTATTTCGAGATCCGCAGGCAGGGCAAGCCGCTCGACCCCCGGCAGTGGCTGCGGCATTGAAACGTGTGAGCGGCTTCAAGCTTTGAGGCCGCGGGCGGGCGGCCGATCCGCGAACCGCCAACTTGCGCAAGGCTCCGGGAGCCCTTCCGGGGGACAGTGGCGGCCATTTTCCATATCAGGCCACGGTTGTCTCGGCATGAGCCGGCCTCCGGACGACAAAACGATCGATCCTGCGAAACCAGGGAAGTCCGCGGACCCCTGGAGCGGTTTCGAGCCGTATGCGCTGCTCTGCCGGTCGCTGCTGCCGCGCGCCCGCGGCATCTTCATTTTCGATGCCCGGGGAGCACTGCGCTGGCCGGCCGATTCGGCCGCCCCGCCTGATCTGGGCCCCATCGTCGCCGGCGCTCTCGGCGCGGCCCGCACTGCCCCCGACAGTGCCGGCGACCTCCATCTGCTGCCGGACAACGCTCCGGTGTACGTCAGTTGGATCCGCGACGACTCGCGTAACGTGCTCGCGGTGCTCGCCATCGCCTGCGCTCCCGGCGGCGAGGGGGAGCCCGAGGCGCGCAGCTTCTCGCCGGTGCACGCGCTGCTCGGGCCCGTGCTGGAGTGCATGCGGCGCGAGCTGCTCGCGCGCGTGATCGTCGGCAAGCTGAAGCGCGCCGTGGCGGAGCTCAACAGGACGCGCCGCGGCGCGGCGGTCGGCAGCTTCGACACCCTGACCGGCCTCTATACCCGTCCGGCGTTCGAGAGTCGCGTGCGCCTCGTCGTGGCGAGCAGCGAGAGATCCTCGGCCTGGAGCTCCCTCTACATCAATGTCGACCAGCTGCACGTCATCAACGACAACTTCGGCATGCGGGTGGGCGATGCGGTGCTGGGCCAACTCGGCGAGCTGCTGCGCGGCCGGCTGCCGGCCGGGGCGTTCGCGGCGAGGATCTCGGGCGATCGCTTCGCGGCGCTGCTGCCGGGCAGTCTCGACGACGCCGAGCGCTTCGGCGAGTCGCTGCGCGAAGCGGCCGAGAAGTTGGGCAACATGCAGGGCAACTCGCGCCTGCGCGTCTCGATCAGCATCGGCGTGGCGGTGCTCGATTCCAGCGCGGGTGAGCTGATGCACTCGCTCGCCGCGGCCGAGACCGCCTGCAAGGCCGCCAAGGACCGGGGCCGCAACCGCGTCGAAGTCTACCGGGCCAACGATGTCAGCCTGGTGCGAAGATTCGCCGACATCAACATCGCCGGCCGGCTGCACGATGCCATCAGCTCCGGGCGGTTCCGGCTCGATGCGCAGCTCATCCTGCCCTTCGGCCGCAGCACGCAATTGAAACCCCATTACGAGCTTCTCGTACGCATGATCGACGAGGACGGCACCGCCGCGGGCCCGGACAGCTTCATGTCGGCGGCGATACGTTATCAGCTGATGCAGAGCATCGACCGCTGGGTGATAGAGACCGCCATCGAGCGCTTCAAGGCGCATGCCGGCACCTTCTCCGGCGTGCCGCTCTCGTTCGCCATCAACTTCTCCGGTCAGTCGCTCAATGACGAGAGCTTCGGCGGCTTCCTCATCGAGCGGATCCGCTCGAGCGGGCTGCCGCCCGAGCTCTTCTGCTTCGAGCTCACGGAGAACGCCACCATCGCCAGCATCGCGCGCGCGAGCGACCTCATGGGGCGGCTGCGCACGCTCGGCTGCGGCATCGCGCTCGATGACTTCGGCACGGGGCTCTCCTCGCTGTCCTATCTGCGGCAGCTGCCGGTGACGATGCTGAAGATAGATGGCAGTTTCGTCCGCGACGTGGTCCGCGACCCGCGCGCCGAATCGATGGTGCGCGCCATCGCGCAGCTCGCGCGCACCATGTCGCTCACGACTGTCGCGGAGTACGTGGAGACCGACGAGATACGGGCGCGCGTCGCCACCCTGGGGGTCGATTACGGGCAGGGGTTCGCCATCGCGAAGCCGCTGCCGCTCGACGATCTGCTGGCGGAGCTCGTCGCGTCGGCGGACGGAGCGCGCACCGCTGCCCGGGCAGTTGGAGCCGCAAGGCCGGTCCATTGACCCCGTCACACAATTCACGATTCACTGGTCGGATTATGTCCGCCAGTGGTCGGGCGGCCATTGACCGGCAGGGCACGCCGTAGCATCTTTCCACCCATACGGTCGTTCCATCCTTTGATCCCACCGGGGGGATTCATCACATGTCGCTGCGGTCGCGCACGCTGATCGCTCTCGTTACGGGGGCCATTTTCGGCTTTTCCGCCGCTCTCGCCGGCGGCGTGCTGGCGCAGGGACCGGGCGCCCGGGGCAGCCAGGCCGGCAGCGCCGATGCCACCACGCTCCCCTGGCAGGAGGCACGCCTCTTCGCCGAGGTCTACGAGCACATCAAGCACGACTACGTCGATCAGGAAACCGACCGCAAGCTGATGGACTCGGCCATCCGCGGCATGGTGTCTTCGCTCGATCCGCACTCCGCCTACCTCGACAGCGAGGAGTTCGAGGAGACCCGCCTGAGCACCATGGGCTCCTATCCGGGCGTCGGTATCGAGGTGACCGCGGACGGCTCCGCCGTGAAGATCGTCAGTGCCATCCAGGGCTCCCCGGCCGAGCGGGCCGGCCTGCGCGCCGGCGACGAGATCGTGGCGATCGATGGCAAGGGAGTCGGATCCGACGTTTCCGGCGCCATCGCGCACATGCGCGGAGTCTCGGGAAGCACCGTCACGCTCACCATCCGCCGCGCTGGAACGCAGGGCCTGAAGAGCTTCGCGCTCCGCCGCGCGAACGTCGAGGTGCACAGCGTTGCGTACCAGAGCCTGCAGCCCCGATACGGCTACGTGCGCATCGAGGAATTCAGCGATACCACTCCGGATGAGGTGGCTGCCGCCATATCGAAGCTCCAGCGCGACAATCCGGGCGGACTCGAGGGGTTGGTGCTCGACCTGCGCGACAATCCAGGTGGCGTGCTGGAGTCGGGCGCCGCGGTGGCCGACGACTTCCTCAACAGCGGCGTCATCCTCACGGCTCAGGGGCGCACCCCGGATGCCCGGTTTGAGATGGATGCCACGCCGGGCGATTTGATGAATGGCGCCCCCATCGTAGTGCTGGTGAACAGCGGCACCGCCTCCGCGGCCGAGATCGTTTCCGCGGCGCTCAGGGATCATGGCCGGGCGCTGCTGATCGGGCACCGCACCTATGGCAAGGGCACCGTGCAAACCGTCATCCCTCTGCAGTACGGCGGGGCGGTGAAGCTGACCACCTCCCGGTACTTCACGCCCTCCGGCGGCTCGGTGCAGGGCAAGGGAATCGTGCCCGACATCGTCGAAGGGGGGCCGGAGCATCAGCCCGCCGACGTCATGACCGCCAGGGATGCGCCGTCCCTGCAGTCGCGCGATGCAGAGGTACAACTGGGACTGACCACCCTCGAGGACGAGGTGCAGGGTGGCCGCGGGTCGGGACATCTGGTGAAGACGGTGGCCAGGAACGTCCCGCCGGCGCTTGCCACTGATGATCTGCTTCCTTGAGGCCGGTCCGGCCGTCACCACTCTGCGATTTCCCATCGGCTCGTGCCGACCCCGAATCATGAAGCGGTACGACACTGTCGCAGGCACAGGGACGTGCCCCGCCGCCGCAGGTGGCGGAGCCGCGAGCAAAAACCACGCTTTTTGCTTGCGGCGCGCTGGGCCGGGCAGGAGCCCGGATGCAGCGCTTCATACTAGTCTCTTGCGCCCTCGCGGCGCGTGGAGCTGACGGAAAGTGTTGTCGTGGCTGATTGATCTGGTTCTGCACCTCGACCGGCACCTGGTCGAGCTGCTGACCCGCGTTGGCCTTTGGATTTATCCGACCCTCTTCGCCGTCGTCTTCGCGGAGACCGGCTTGGTCGTCACTCCGTTTCTGCCCGGTGACTCGCTGCTCTTCGGCATCGGCGCTCTCGCTGCGGTCGATACCAGCGGGACGCTCAGCGCCCCGATCCTGTTCCTCATGCTGGGCTTCGCCGCCGTGCTCGGCAACACCGTCAACTACTCGGTGGGCCGTCTCATGGGACCTCCGGCGTTCAGCGGCCGCTATCGCCTGCTCAAGGTGGAATACCTCCGGCGCACGGAGGAATTCTTCGTTCGCCACGGCGGCCGGGCGATCGCCCTGTCGCGTTTCCTGCCCATCATCCGCACCTGCATGCCCTTCGTTGCCGGCATAGGCCGCATGCCCTACGGGCGCTTTCAGGCCTACAACATCCTCGGCGGCTTCGCCTGGGTGCTGCTCTTTCTCTGGGGCGGCTATCTTTTCGGCAACGTGCCCGTGGTGAAGCGAAACTTCGGACTGGTCACGGTCCTGATCATCGTCGTGTCGCTGATCCCGCTGGCGGTGGGGATGCTGAGGCGGCGAGGGGCGCGGCCCGCCGCGTGACGGGACGAGCGCAGGCGGCCTACGGGGTCAGGGCTCGGCTATACCGGACGGTGTCCACCGTTACGTTCCAAACCTGTCGCGGGCGATGCCGGCCATCGGCCGTCCATCCGTCGGCCCGATAGAACCCCTCCGCGCGAGCGTTGCCCGCGACCACCCACAGCACTGCCCTGTTAAATCCGAGAGCGTGGAGCTCGCCGCGTGCCGCTGACGCGAGCGCCTGCCCGATTCCACGACCCCAGCAGTCGGGCTCGACATAGAGCGCGCACAGCTCCCCCTGGCCGGCTCTGTCCTCGTCACGGGCGGGTGAGAGCGTGGCGAAGCCGAGAACCGTGTCTGCCTCGACGGCCACCAGGGTTCTCGGCCGGGCCGGATCGAGGCCGGCAAAGTCGTAATGTCGGGCCCGCTCTTCGGGGCGCATCCCCGCCAGGTAGTCCTCGGGCATCAATCCCCGGTAGGCCGCTTGCCAGGCGCGCACGTGCACACGAGCCACCGGCATTGCGTCCTCGGGTGCAGCAGGCCGCAGATTCATGGCGGCGGCGCGGGCCGATGGCCCTCACTCAGCGCTTCTTCGAGCACGCTCGTCAGCGGCTTGAGGAAGAACGACTCCTCCGGCATCAGCCGCGCCTCGATTCCGTGCCGGCGCAGCGTATCGGCCACGACCGGCCCGATTGCCGCGACCAACGTGTTGGCGAGTGCCGAGCGGGCGCCTTCCTCCGACCCGACGGCGATCAACCGCTCGATTTGCGCGGAGCTCGTGAAGGCGATGGCATCGACGCCGCCATCGTGCAATTGACCGATCAGACTCCGCACAGCTTCCTCGTCAGCGGCATCGGCGTAAACGTACGGTGCCACTGCTGCCGCGACCGCCCCCGCGCGGTCGAGAAAATCCATCAGCGGCCGGTTGGGCTCGGTGCCGTAGAGTTGCACCCCGACACCCCGCCGGCGCAGGTCCAGACTGCGCATGCTCGCGATCACCCCCTCGGTGGTCGGCCGCTCGGCGGCAATGTCGGCTTTCATGCCCAGCTCGCGCAGCACCCTCGCGGGCTTCGGGCCACGGGCAATCTTGCGCATGCGGCCCAGCGCCGCCACGAATTGCGCCCGCAACGCCGGCTCGTTCCGCTCGATGCACGAGAGAATGCGCCGCAGCCCCTCTCCCGTCAGCAGTATCAGGTCGTCGAGCTCGCCCGCGGCGAGCCGCCGGCTCCAATGGAGTACCGGTGCAGGATCGGGTGCATCGCGGATGGCCACGAGCGGGCAGCGGACGACTCGCGCGCCCCGCCGCTCCAGCAGTGCGGCGAAAACCTCGATCTCGCGACTCTCGGGAACGGCGATGGTGCGGCCGGCGAGGGGTAGGGTGCTCATCGACCGCAAGTCTACCCGCACTCGCCACCTGCCGCGCCGGGTGCGCTTCCCGCTGCTCCAGGGCTTCGCCGGCAGCCGTGGGCGCGTCCGATCACTGATCGTTCAAAACGTAATCCAGCTCCATCCAGAGCCTGCGCGTATTGGCGGCAAACTCCTCGCGCGAGTAATCACCGTAGGCGACCATCGCGCTGCATCGCCGCCATTTGCCGACAAGCATCAGGTCGGCCTCCGTCCCGTAAGGAATTCCGAGACGGTCGGACTTGAAGCCGTGATACACGACGGTAGCGGAAATTGCGTCCAGGAGCCCCACACGCTTCCACCCGTAGCTCACGGTGGCGTAGCGATCCTGCAGGCCATTGGCGGGCGTCGTGAGGAACTGGTCCACCCAACCGTCGAACTTGTGCAGCGTCGCCAATGGAGTCGTGAAGCCCTTCACTCCGTTCCCTCCCAGGACTTCGATGCCGCCGCCGGCGGTCAGGCCGCGCACGGTCGCGGTGATCTCGCCTTCATAGTAATGGTTGTCGAAGCTCAGCGTATTGGCCGCATGAGGCTTTTGATCGGCGAAGGAGGCGCTGTAACTGACCGACCAGCCATCCAATGCGCGGCTCCCCGCCAAGCGCGCTCCGAGCGTTTGCGTCGAGTCCGGATGGTCCTGGTCGAAAGCGAGAAAGTACCCGAACCCCGTGAGCCTGCCGAGCGGAGTGTCGTAGGCGACATTCGCCAGGTAGCTGTTCCCGGTATACCGGCCCAGCGGCGAGCGCGCGCCAAACACGCGATTGACGCGATCGAGGTAAGTCA
>JAGWPE010000011.1 GCA_028870635.1 Gammaproteobacteria bacterium
GGCACTCGCCGTGATGAAGCTGGAAAGAACGGGGGCGTTGCGCCAACCGGGCGCCCTTCTCACCCTCGTGGGGTTGGCCAGCGTATCGCTGCTCACGATCGCCATGCTCGCGATCTACTCCCGGCCGGGACCGCTCGACTACCGGGCCATCACCGTCATCAATAACTTCCTGATCCCTTTCCCGATCGCTCTGCTCTACTGGGGCCTGATTCGCGAGGAGACCGCACTGTCGCGCGCACTGTCGAGCCGCGCTGCCGGGCTTCTCGGCAGGAGCTCCTACGCCTTTTACCTGCTGCACATGCCGATCGTCCGATACCTGAGCTTACCCCTCCTCGTGCGCCTTCCGGGCTATCGCACAGCGGTAGTGCTGATCACGTTCACTCTGGTCTGGGTGCTGGCGATCGGCCTTTTCATGTTGTATGAAGAGCCGGTGAACCTGGCACTGCGCCGCAGGTTCAGGTCAAAGGACGCCTCCGCCGGCCTCGAGGCGACGCTCTTTCAACCGAACCCGCAGGCGCTTTGCGAAAGACGAGGAATATGAAGCGGCTGCCGCTCAGGCGCGTCCACATGCCGCGGCGGCACGGGGGCCAGGCGATCCCGGCGGCTTCCCGGGCATTGCGCGGCGGCAATCCTCTGAACACCCGCTCCAGGGTGAAGGCGGGCGCGCACTGCGCAGCGAGGTCCGCGGGAGTTCGCCTCACGATCTCACCCTCGACTGCCGGCACCGCATAGCGGCCGAGGTGCCACAGCCGCGGCAGGTTTCGCCACCACCAACGATACTTCGCGTCACCGATGTAGTACGGGTTGAGAACGCTCGCGACGACCGTAGCCCCCGGGACGGTGAGCATGTCGAATCTCTCGAAGAGAGGCGGCAGGTCGGCGATGAGGTTGAGCGGCGCAAAGTTCGCCATCACCACGTCCACCCGGCGGCCGCCATCGTCCTGCGCGCGCGCCAGGAAGTCAGAATAGCTTGCCTTCTCGAGCACGATGCAACCGCTCTCGATGAGGTCCCGGCACTGCTGCGCCAGAAATTCGCACATGCGGGGATCGTTGTCGTAGGCGCGAACCCTGAAGCCGCGCTCGGCAAAGTACCTCGCGTCGAGCCCCGCTCCGGCGCCGAAGTCGAGCAACGCGCCGCCGGACGGCGCGAGATGCAGGACAAGAGCGCGAAATGACTCTCGCGCTTGCCGGTCCGACTCGCGCGCCATGATGGCCCTGACATACTCCGTGCCCGTATGCGCTCCGGTCACGGCGGCGTCTCACCTACGACCAGCGTGAGGGTCTGAAGGAAATGGAAGTCCGGTCGGCGCAACGCAAAGGCGGAATGCTGCGGGTCGCATAGCATCACGAGCTCCTGGTACTCCTCCGCGGGCATGTGCGGCCGCAACCGCTCGCCGAAAGTGCCGCGGAAAATCGCCTCCAGGAGATACTCCTCGTCCACCTTTCGCAACGGGGCCACCCGCTCGATGAGCAGCGTGCGGACGGTGATGTTGCGCAGACGAGCGCGCTGCATCCACCCCAGCAGATTGCGCGCGCCGCGAAGGTCCCGCTCATCGAGGCCGTAACGGGCCTGATAGTATCGGCGCACCGCCTCGCGGGTCAGCCGCTCGAGCCGCGAGTCCCATGCGAAATACATCTCCGGCAGCAGAGCGCTCTGCGCGACCGCGATGCGTCCGCCCGGCCGCAGCAGTTTCCCGAGCGAGGTGAGACCCGCGGCCGGATCGTGAAAGTGATTGACGGTATTGAGCGCCCAGATGAGATCGAGCGTTCCCGGCGCGATGCAGGCGCGCAGCAGGTCCGATTGCAGCAGCGCAGCGCGCTGCGGCGCCGCGGTGCGTGCCGCCCGCAAATGCGCCGCCGAGAGGTCGATGCCAACGGCCATGCCATGCGGGCCGACGGCCTCATCGAGTCGCTGCAACACCTCGCCCGTACCGCATCCCGCATCCAAGACCCGTATGCCCGGCGCGAGCCCGAGGCCGGCGACGGCGCGCCCGAGCTCCGTTGCCGCGAACTCGTTGAACAGCCGCAGCTTGCGCGAGTAATCCCGCTCCGCGGTATCGCCGAGCAGGCCGGAGGCGGCCGGCATCAGAGACTGAGGACCCGAGGATCCCTCAATCCCACCAGTCGCTTGCACAGATCCAACTCCCACGGCCGGCCATACCGGCCGTAGCGAAAACGCCAGGACGAGAGACTCTTGAGCGCCAGTTTCCCCCCCCTCGATGCACGCACGTCCATCACCGTCGGAAAGCGGCAGCCGAGCACCGTCGTGAAGTCCCGGATGCGGGTGCGCAGCCGCTCCGATAGCCAGGGCGCCCGCGAATGGCACCAGTAGCCATGCCAGAGCGGCTCAGCCCATTCATCCGCGCTCGCGGGAAAGACCACCGGCTCACCGGTGCAGTCGCGAAGCTCCGCCAATGAGCGGGCGACCGCCGGCTCGGTCCGGTCCGGCGGCGGCGGCACCGGCGTGTAGACGTAAATCATCACTTCCGTCTCGGGATAACGGCGCTTGATCAGCCGAATGAAGTCGAACGTCTTCTCTGTCTCCCCCTCCGGATCCCGCGGCGGCGCCACCATGAACGACAGCTCCGCGACGACGCCGTGCCCGCGGCAGGCCTCGATCGCGGCGAGCGTCTGATCGGGGCGGGTTCCCTTGCGCACCTCGTGCAGCAGCCACTCGCTCGGGGACTCCGCTCCGATGTAGGCCATCCGCAAGCGGCTCTTCTTCAGCAGCGACCAGGAGCGCTCCGACAATTTCAACATGGCATCGGAGCGCGCAAAACACCACCAGGGCACCTCGTATCGGGCCAGCGTCTCGAGGAGCGGCTGCATGTCCACTTCCCGATCGAAGAAGTTGTGGTCGTAGAACTGGATGCCATCGACGCCGAGCCGCCCGGTGAGGAATCGCAGGTCCTCCTCGAGCCGAGCCGCCGTCGGAAGCGCCGTCTTGCCGCGAAACATCCCGGCCACCCCGCAGAAGGTGCATCGGTAGCGGCAGCCGAGCGCCGCCTGATAGCCGGCCGTGCGCCGGCCGAGGTAAGTGGGCGGCAGGTACTGCGCCGGGTTGCCGAGCAGCTCGTAGGGCAGCCGCGCCCCGAGACTCGCCGCGGTGAAGGCGCGGCGCTCGTTGTGCACGATCTGCCCGTCGCGCCGCCAGCTCAACCCCGCGATGGACTCGAGCGACTCGTCCGATCGGCCGGTGAGGCATCCCAACAGCCGGCTGAACGTCTCCTCACCCTGTCCGCGGACCGCGAAGTCGACGTAGCCGACGTTCAACGCCGCCTGCGGACAATTGGTGGGGAATGCTCCCCCCCAGACGATCGGAACATCCGGAAACCCGGCCCGAATGGCCTTGGACGCAACAATCGCAGATCGCAGCTGAGGGCCGCCCATGACCGTGAGGCCGACCGCGCACACGCTCCTCTCGCCGATGATCCGCACTGCGCTCGCAACGAAGTCCCGATCGACGTTGCCGTCCAGCAGGATCCAGGGATGGCGGCCCTCGAGCGCCGCGGCCAGGCCCAGCACCGCAAGCGGGAAGCGCGCGTTGCGCTGCTTGGTGATCGTGGGGTTGATCAGGAGTACGGCGCCGGCACCGGGATGCATCATGTCACTCCGTCTGGCTCAGGGGCGCGATGCGGTACAGGCTCAGCCGCTCCCCGAGGTAGCGCCCCTCCGCGAGCACCGACATGCGATGCCCGCGCCGGCGCAGAGGCCCGAGAAAGATTTCCGGATCGGCATAGGTCGAGAGGAGCAGGAGCGCGCAACCGGCCCGCTTCAGGTGCCCTTCGAGGCCTTCCGCGAAGCGCTCGGCAACCCCGACCGAGCGCCATGCGCGGTCACGATCATTGCACGGCTCGCCGTGACGGAAAGGGGGGTTGAAGAGAATGAGATCGAAGCGCCGCCCGGCGACCGGCTCGAAGAGATCGCCATGGGACGCTTCGATCTTGTCCTCCAGTCGATTGAGCAGCGCGTTGATGCTCGCACACCGTACCGCCGCGGTGTTGATGTCGACAGCCACGACCCGGCGCGCGTGTCTTGCCGCGAACACCGCGCAGACACCCGAGCCCGTGCCCATGTCGAGCACCTCGTCGTCCGCGCCGATGATCGCGGCGTCCAGACGCGAAGCGAAGAACTCCCCGGTTCTCAGCCGCTTGGGGTTGAAGACCGTCGGCATCACCAGGATGGGGGCGCCGTGCACCCGCTCGACGACGAAATCATCGTACCGGTGCAGGCCGCGCCAGCGGCGGCTGAGATAGAGCATCTTGACGAGAGCGCGAGTAGCCGCCGGAAAGCGTATTGCGGGTGCTGCAGCCGCCGCGCCCCGTGTGCCCGACTGCCACATGGCCGCTAAGCGCTCCGCTTCACGGGCAGCGGTGTCAGCTCCGCCGCGGGATCGTGGAGATCGCGCCACATGGAGCATACGCATCGCGAGCATTCGGCGCGCTCTGCGCGCCGAATGGATTGACGCAAGGCGGCCATCTCTTCGCCGTTCAACACCTCGCCGAGGGCCTGCGCATCCGTGATCCGGGCCTGCGCGGGTCCGGCGATGAAAAAACAGGGACTGACGCCGCCGCGAGCATCGAGCACGGCAGAGAACTCCGGCGCGTTGCAGCGCACCGGCGGATAGGGACCCAGGCCGCACAAGGCCGTGAAATATTGCAGGATGCTCCGGCGGAGCTTGTCCGCGCTCTCGGCGATGAGCTGCGTGCGGAAGGCCTCGGCCTGATCGCGCTCGAGCCCGGCCAGCAGCCGCTCGAGCTCCGGCAGATCCTCGGGAAGCAGCGCGAGGCCGGGCACGAGTCCCTCCCGCCGGCTGAACGCATGCGTGTTGGCGACATCGACCGCGAGGAACGAGACTTGGGCCACCCCCAACGCCCGGCCGAGGTCGACGAAGCGCGGCAGTTGCCTGAAGTTGCCCCGTTGCAGAGTCACGCGCACGGTGACGGGCGCACCGGCCTCCACTGCCGCCCGAATCCCCCGGCATACGACATCAAACGCGTCGACTCCGCGGATCGCGGCGTAGGTAGGACGGTCGGCTCCGTCCAGTGAAACCGTGATGACGTCGAAAAGCGTCGAGACTTGCCGGGCATGCTTGGCGAGCGACAGCCCCGAGGTCAGCAGCCACAATTTCAGCCCTCGCTCCCCGAGCAGCGCCGCGATCTCCTCCCACTCGGGATTGAGCAGCGGCTCGCCGCCGGAGATCAGCACCATCCGCGTCCCGAGTCGCTCCAGGCTCGGCAGCAGCCTCCGCACGGACTTCAGATCGACTTCGGCACGTCCATGCCGCCAGTAATCGCAGCTGATGCAGCGCGAATTACAGCGCTCGCTCAGGAGGAGCGTCACCAGCGGCAGGCGGCGCAGCGACGATTGTGGATGGCACGGCATCGCTCAATTGAGTTCCCGGAAGCAGCCGCAAAGTTCAGCGGCGAGCGACCGCTACGGGCGGTGCTCGCCTGCGGCCCGACGTCAGCTCCTCATAGAGCGCCTCGAAGCAGCCCGCGGTGTAATCGGCGTCTTCCCAGACGGCGCGAGTCCACGCGGCCCGCGCGAGGCGCAGACGGATTACCTCGTCGGTCAGCACATGACGCAACGCGGCCGCGAGCGACTGCGCATCACCGACGGGCACGGCGAGAGCAGCCTCAGGGGCCCACTCTGCGACGTGGCCGACGGCCGTTCCGACCGTGGGCACACCGAGCGCGGCGGCCTCGAGCACGGCGACCGGGCCCGCCTCGTGGCGTGAGGAGACGACGAGCACATGCGCCGCCCGCATCAACGGCACGAGCTGTCGCTGCGTCATGAAGCCGTGGAACGAGAGCCTGTCGGCGAGACCGAGGTCGCGGGCGAGCCGCTGGATTGCGCCGGCGAGCGTATCCTCGCCGACGATGTCCACATAGAAGGCTTGCCGCTCCTGCACGAGTTGCGCCAGGGCCCGCAGCAGCGTCGGCTGGTCCTTCACTCGGTTGAGACTCGCCACGTGAATGAGGCGAGCGGGCTCATCCGTCCGGCGCGGCACCGGCGCTCGCGCGGGCCAGTCCCGTACGCAATCGACGCCGAGCGGCACTCGCCGCGCCGCGGCTCCGAGCCCGGCGAGCAGCTCGAGCTGCGGCGCACTCGCCGCCGTCAACGCGCTCGCCGTCGCGAGCACCACCCGCTCCTGCAACCTGCCTCGCCATGTCAGCCGCCCGCCGTAATGGATGTCGCGGAGGCGCACCGGCTCGCCGCCTGCTACGTGCACCGCGCTCGGAATCCCGAGCACGCGGGCCGCCGACACGGCGATGAGACCGCAGGACCCCGAGAAGAAAGACTGCAGGAGGCCAAAGGGCGAGCGGCGATGCTCTCTGAGGATCGCCCGCAGGGCGCGCACACGCGTGGCGCCTCGCCCGATGTTGTGAATCCGCGCTCCGAGCAGATCCCACGCGCCAGGCTCGGGCTCCTGATGCAGCGCGAACACGTGGACTTCGTGACGTACCGACAGGCGCTCGATGAGCGCGAGGAGCGCCGGTATGACGCGGTATTCCCCGCTGCGGTCGACGCCCCCGGGAACGACCAGCGCGATCTTCATTTGCAGGTGCGTTCCCGGCGCCGAGATCCGGGTTCACCTGCCGCTCAATCCCAATCGAGCGCGAGCAGCGCGAAAGTGGCGAGCCAGTGCTCACCCATGTAGTCGCCCGCGACGTGCCCCAGGGCGCTCGCCAGATGCGCGGCGATCGCCTCTTGCGCCCGTGCGCGCAGCGCATCCGTGGACGGAAGGTCCGCGACGACCCGCCGCCAGCACCAGGCCCGGGAGAGATTGAGCCCATCGAGATGCGCGATCTTGCCGTCCGTGCGGTCGGTGACGGTCGCCGGCGCGAAGAGTGTCGCCGGCTCGCCGCGCGCGGCGTGCGGCAGGAACGCCACGAGCCAGGCCGCGAAGTCCTCCTTCGGCATGACATCCCCCATGAGCGCCGCCTCCATCAGCGCCGGTGACAGAAACTCGTCCTGGGACGGCTCCCATGCGGGACAGCCCCGGTCGGCCCGATACCAGCGAAGCGCCGTGTCGGCGCAGAGCCCGGCGAAGGCAAAGTTGCGCGCCGCCACGGCGTAATCGCGTGCCAGAAACAGCGCGAACGCGCTGTTGGAATGCACGCCCGCGCGCACCGGGTAGGTGGCGAGCGGCAGGTAGGCCTCGAAGCGGCGCACGATCTCCTTCGCGAGCGGCGCCAGGGCCGCCGCCCAGCGCCGCCCTTCCGTGCTCTCGTGGCGCAGCAACTCCGCCTGCAGCTCAAGCGCCCAGGCCCAGCCGTAGGGCCGCTCGAAGCCGCGCGCCGCCGGCTGCTCGAGGTAGCGCAGCTCACCGGCCACTTTCTCGCTCGTGAATTGCGCCTCGAGCAGCGCGCGGATCGCCCCCGCCTCGGGCAGTTGCGGGCAGCGGCGGTAGAGCCGGGCGAGAAGCCAGTGGCCGTGCACGCAGGAGTGCCAGTCGAAGCTGCCGAAGAAGATGGGGTGCAGCGCCCGCGGGCTCTTGATGTCCTGGGAGCCGGTCAGCACGTGATCGAGCTTGTGGGGATACTCTCGCGTCACGTGACCCAGGGCGATGCCGGCCAAGCGCGTGGCGATTTCCGCGGTGAGTGTCTGCGGCACGGTCGACCTCGCTCAGAATCGGAAGACCAACGTGTACATCAGGACGATATTGCAGAGAAGCAGCGGGATCGCCGTCGGGATCTGCACACGGATCACGCCGTTGCGATCGGGAAGCTCCAGCAGCGCCGCCGGCACGATGTTGTAATTGGCGGCCATGGGTGTCGCCAGCGTGCCGCAGAATCCGGAGAGCATGCCGACGGCGCCCATGATCGCCGGATCCCCGCCGAACCTGTGCACGATGAGCGGCACGCCGATGGCGGCGGTCATGACCGGAAATGCGGCGAACGCATTGCCCATGACCATCGTGAAAAGCGCCATGCCGGCGCAGTACGCGACGACTGCCGCCAGTGGATGGCCGAGCGGCAGCCACGTCGTTGCGATGCGCCCCACGGCCGCGCCGACACGCGAGATCGCAAACACCGCGCCCAGCGAGGCGAGCAGCTGCGGCAGGATGATCGCCCAGCCGATGGCGTCCGCGAGCCGCCGCCCCTCCTCCACGGGCGCGAGCGCAGGCGGCCTGAATCGCACCACGGCGGCGATCAGCGCGATGATGATGCCGAGGGCCAGCGCAATCAGCGTCACCTGTTTCGGGTCCGCGAGCGGCGCGCCGCCGACCCGGAGCTTTCCCAACGTGAGCGTGCCGGCGATCGCAACGGCGGGAATGAGGAGCGCGGGCATGAAGATCGCGTTGCCTCTGGCTCTGGCGCTCGCCTCGCGCTGCGCGACCGAGGTCGTCTTTGGGGATCCCAACCCCATGGCAAAGGCGCCGATCGCCGTGAGCGCCAGCACGAGCACTCCGTTGGCCAGGTCTCCCAACTCCGAGCCGAACAGAAAGCTCACGGCGAGCAGGCCCCAGAAGGCGGCATTGCCGCAGCGCCTGCGATTGGCGCGGTCGCCGAGACTGCGCACGGCGATGCCGGCGAACATGGCGCCCGCCAGCCCGTAGACGGTTCCGATCCCGATCAGGACCGCTCCTCCCGGGCCAAGCGTTTGAGCCGTGCGTCGAGCCGCCAGAGACGAAGACCGTGGATGGCGAACGCCATCAGTGCCGTCGGGATCGCCCATAGCGAGAGGCGAAGCGGCGCAATGTCGTATCCGCTCTGCTGCAGGAAGCCCTTGATGAGGAGGATTGAGCTGACGGCGATGAAGATGTCCTCGCCGAAAAATGCCCCGACGTTGTCGGCGGAGGCTGCATAGGCGCGGATGAGATAGCGTATGCGACTGGAGATCGACCCCATTCTGATCTCCGCTGCCGCCTCGGCCATGGGCGCAATCAGCGGCCGAACGGTTTGCGCCTGCCCGCAGAGGGAGGTGAGTCCCAACGCCGCGGTAACCTGGCGCAGCACGAGGTAGGCGATCAGCAGGCGTCCAACCGTTGCGGCGCGCACGCGGGCGATCAGCATTCGCGCGCGCTCCTGCAAGCCTTCGCGCTCGAGAAGCCCTATGACCGGCAGCACCAGCCAGATGATCGACACGTAGCGGCTGTCGTTATAAGCCTTGCCGAGCGCGGCGATGATATGGAGCGGGGACAGTCCGGCGGCCACTCCCGTCGTCAGGGCCGCCGCGACGATGACGATCAGCGGATTGATGCCGGCGGCGAAGCCGGCCACGAGGACGACGATCCCGAGCAGCGGCCAGAGGCTCACCGGCCCGCCCCGCAGCCGCCGGCCGTCGTGCCCACTTCTATCGAATCGATGCGCCCGCCGAGGGCTCTTGGACCTGCGATTTCAGCCACAGCCCCTCTGTGCAAGGCGCATGCCTTACCGACCCCAGCGAATCATAGCTGATCAGATGTGCCGAGCGGGTCTCGCTCCTTGAGTCATTGCTCGCCTCTCCTCAAGAAAAACCGCCCGACGCCGCTAAGGTGAATGCCAAATTCAGCGCCGATTCGCGCTCCGTTTCACCTGATCGAGCGGGCCTCCGGGGGATGGCGCTGCCAGAGAAGCAAGTCCGTGCATATGATCGCTCCCAGACATCGCCACGGGATGCATGACGGACGCTTCCGGGGCTTCACACTGATCGAGCTGATGCTGGCGCTCGTGGCGGCCGCCGCCCTGGCCACACTCGCGATCTCCTCCTACTCCTCGTACATGGAGCGGGCCAAAGTGGCGCGGGCCGAGCAAGACCTCACCTGGATCGAGTCTCGGATCGCTCTCTACCAGACGACGAACGACGCGCTGCCCACCTCGCTGGCGGCAATCGGCGAGGCGACGCTGCTGGACCCCTGGGGCCGCCCCTACCAGTATCTCGACTTCACCGGCCTCGCGGGCAAGGGGCAGATGCGCAAGGACCGCAATCTCGTTCCCATCAACAGCGACTACGACCTTTACAGCGTCGGCCAGGACGGTGCAACCGTGCCGCCGATCCTCGATCCGGTCAGCCACGACGATGTCATCCGCGCGAACAACGGCGGCTTCGTGGGTCTCGCCACGGATTTTTGATCGTGCGGCTGCGCCTCGGCGACACCTACCTTCGCGGCCGCCTCGCCCGCCGCCTGCTGATGGTGTTCGTTTTGACCTCCGTGATACCCGTGCTGCTCACGAGCTTCCTCGGCTACCGCCAACTCATCCGCGGCGCCGATGCCGCGCGCGCACGCGCCCTGCACGATGAGGCGCGGGAGTCCGCCCTCACCTTCCTTTCCCAACTGCAGCAGGCGGGTGCGCAGCTGGCCCTCCTCGACCGGGCCGCGCCGGCCGCTGCGGCCTCGAGCGGCTCGGGCGCGCGGTGGCCGCCGCCCTTCTCCAGGGTTTCCTTCGCACCCGTCGGCACTCCTGGCCAACGGCTGCGCGCGCTCGCGATGATCCCCGAGCGCATGCGCGCTCCGCTTCTGGCCGGGCAGACCGTGCTCGTCTGGAGCGGTCAGACCCGCGGACATCCGCAGCTCTCCCTGGTGCGCCTGCAGCTCTCACAGGCGCGGCTCGCGCGCGGCGTGCTCGATACCCGGCGAATGATCGACCAGGCAGGCCCGAGCGTGCCCGGCAGCAGCATGGCGCTCGCCGACGGCGGGAGCGCCTCCCGGGTCATCCGCGGTGACGGCGCTGCGGCGCCCCTGCGCGTGTTCGAGCAGATGGCGGCAGCGAGCACCGACGGTGCACCCGCAACGCTCTGGCACAGTCAGGACGGCAATTGGCGGGGAAGCGCCTGGAACCTCTTCCTGCAGACCAACTTTGCCGCCCCGCCCATACGCGTTCTGATCTGCGAGCCGGCGACGGACTCGATCGCGGGTCTTGCGGGATTGCGCCTCACGATACCGGTGATGCTGCTCGGCACGATGGCCTTCGCCGCCTGGCTCGCCATCTCTCAGCTTCGCCGTTACCTCGGGCCTCTGGAGACACTCACGGCGGCGACCCGTCAGCTCGGTGCGAGCAACTTCGATGTCGAAGTCCGCATACGGACCGACGATGAGCTGTCCGATCTCGGGGATGACTTCAATCGCATGGCGCGCAGCCTGCGCGCGCAGCACCGCGAGCTGCAGCACCGGGCGCAAGTCGACGGATTGACCGGGCTCAGCAATCGCGACTTCTTCCGCCAGGAGCTGCGCGAGCGCCTCTCATCCGCGGAGAGCTCGGCCCTGCTTTATATCGACCTCGATGAATTCAAGAAGGTCAATGACAGCGCCGGCCACGAGGCCGGAGATGCGCTGCTGAAGGAAGTCGCGCGCAGACTCCGTGACTGCCTCCAGCACTCCGACACGGTGGCACGGCTCGGCGGCGATGAGTTCGCCGTTCTGCTCGCGGGCGGAGCGGGTCTGCAGGATGCGGCGGCGGCCGCGGGCCGGATCCTGCAGGCCGTGGAGATGCCGATCCTGGTCGCAGGGGCGGAGCGGCGCGTCTCGGCGAGCATCGGCATTGCCCAGATTCCCGCTGACGGCAACACCGTCGACCTGCTCCTGCGCAACGCCGACATCGCCATGTATGAGGCCAAGGGCCGTGGCCGCAACGCCATGGCGTTCTTCTCGGCGCAGATGCATCGGCGGATGGAGCAGCGGATCTCCCTGGAGGTCGCCCTGCAAGGCGCCGTCCCCCGCGGCGAGCTGCGCCTTCACTACCAGCCCATCACCAGCGCCGGGAAGCTCGCGGGTCTGGAGGCGCTGGTGCGCTGGGCGAGACCCTCCGGCGCCGAGATCTCCCCGGCGGAGTTCATCCCGATCGCCGAGCAGAGCGGCCTCATCCTGGCCGTCGGCGACTGGGTGCTGCGGCAAGCCTGCGCGGATTTCGCCCGCTGGCGCGATGCCGGCATCGCGCCCGGCTACGTGTCCATCAACGTGTCTCCCAGGCAGCTGCAGTCGAGCGGCTTCCACGGAAATCTGCAGACGCTGCTGCGGCAGCAGCGGCTGCGGCCCGCGCAGATACAGCTGGAAATGACCGAGAGCGCGGTCGCCAACGGACCGGAAATCGCCGCCACCCTGCGCAGGCTTCACGATGTCGGCATCCGCCTGGCGCTCGATGATTTCGGCACCGGATACTCCTCGCTCGCGCAACTGCACCGGTTGCCCTTCGATGTGGTGAAGGTGGATCGCTCGTTCATCGTCGGACTGCCGCAAAACGCGGTGGCCCTGCAGTTGGTGCGGACCATCCTGCGCATGACGGAGAGCCTCGAGAAGGTCGCCGTCGCCGAGGGTGTGGAGAGCGAGGCTCAGCGGGAGCTGCTCGAGAGACTCGGTTGCCGCGCCATGCAGGGGTATCTCTTCGGCAGACCCGCACCCGAGGGGCAGACCCGCAGCCTGCTGCAGGCCGCCGCAGGCAGCGCGCCGGAAGATGAGCCGGCGCGCGCGCCCGCGGCGGTGGGTCCGCTCACGCTTATTTGATCAGCCCTTCCGCTCTCATGGCCGCCTTCACCGCCGCACGCGCGCCGACGCGCTCCTGCAAGGCGCGAAGATTGGCGAATGCGGAGAGGTCGAGCTTCACGGTTGCCGCCCAGTTGGTGACGGTGAAGAGGTATGCGTCAGCCACCGTGAAGTTCTCGCCCAGAAGGTATGAGCGGCCCGAGAGGTGCTTCTCGACCAGGGCGTAGCGCTTGGTGAGATACGCCTGGCGCTCCGCGCGGGTCTCAGCCGGGGTGTCGGGCCGGAAGAGCGGCGAATAGCTCTTGTGCAGCTCGGAGTTGATGTAGCCGAGCCACTCCTGCAAGCGATAGCGCGCGAGCGTGCCCGCGGGCGGCGCGAGCCTCTTCTCGGGCTTCAGATCGGCGAGGAACTGGACGATCGCCGGGCCCTCGGTGAGCACCTCTCCGTCATCCAGCTGCAGCGCCGGCACGTAGCCCTTGGGGTTGATGGCCAGGAAGTCGCCCTCGGCGGCGATGGTCTTGGTCTTCAGGTCCACTTTCTGCAGGCTGAGCTCGATGCCCGCCTCATGGGCAACTATGTGGGGCGACAGGGAGCATGCTCCGCTCGCATAGAACAATCTCATCGGGGGTCTCCTTGTGTCGAAGCAAAGGGAAGCGGCCGGAAAGCTATCATCTGCACTTACCTTTGTATAGCTCATCACTTTAGGTAAGCTAAAAAATCAACTATCCTTCCGGTAACGACTGATCATTCGGGTAACGAGCACCCATGCCCCACAAAGTGCGCAAGAGCAAAGCGCCTCCCCCGCCTTCGGGCTGCCCGATGGGCGCCTGCATGGCACTGCTGGGGGGCGCCTGGACGACCAACGTGATCTGGCAGCTGAGCGGCGGACCGCGCCGGTTCGGGGAGCTCTACCGGGATCTTCCCGGCATCTCGCCCAAGATGTTGACTGCGCGGCTGAAGCGGCTCGCGATGAAGGGTGTCGTGATCCGCGAGGTCGCACCCACCTCACCGCCGGCCGTCGAGTACACCCTCTCGGAGCTCGGCAAGGAGCTGATCCCCATCATCGACACGATCGTAAAAGTCGGGACTCGCCTGTTGGAAGAGCGGCGGCCGGCGCGAACCCGCTGACCGCCCGGGAGCCGCGGCGCACCGCGACCGCGGCGGTGCTCATCGGCGCGTCCGGGCGCGGCGCGCAAAGAGTCCGAGCGGAATCGCCGCCGCCATTGCGCGATAGCCGGCCGGTGAGGGATGCAGATGATCGCCGGAGTCATAAGCCGGCAGCAGACGGTCGGGATGCTTCGGATCCCGCACCGCGCGGTCGAAGTCGACCACGGCATCGAAGTGCCCCGGCTGCCTGATCCAGGTGTTGACGGCCTGCCGGTCGGCTTCGCTCGCGGCCGAGGGATGATAGTAGTCGGACCCCATGTAGGGCGTGATCGTCCCCCCTATGACCGTGATGCCGTGCGCGTGCGCGCGCAGGATGATCTGCTCGTACGCCGAGATCATCTGGTGAACGAGCAGCGTATGCCGGGCCGCTGAGATCGGCGCGAGCCGCGTCGAGGTACCGAGATCGTTGACGCCCTCGAGCACGATCAGATAACGCACCCCGGTCTGCGCCAGCACGTCGCGATCGAAGCGCGCCAGGGCATTGGGCCCCAACCCGTCGAGGAGAAGGCGATTGCCTCCCGTTCCGACATTGAGCACGCTCAAGCTGCGGGTGGCAGGGGAGGAGCGCAGGCGGCGCGCGAGGTCATCCGGCCATCGGGTATCGCTATTGTCGGCCGTCGCATGCCCGTCCGTGATCGAGTCGCCGAGCGTCACGATCGCTGCCCCGGGGGTGCTCTCTTTCGCATCGACTCCCGAGATGAGGAACCAGTGAGCGGTCGTGGCCGCACCGGCAAGCGTCGCGTCAGCGACATGATTGCCGTGCACCAGGAAAGAGGTCTCCCGTGAGCCCGGATGGCTCGTCTGCCGCCGCGGCGGCACCTCGAGATAGAGAGTGATGGCGACATCCGAGAGCGCCGGCGCAGCGAATGCAACGGGATCGGAGTAGTAATCCGCACCAGCCGGGATCGTGACCGAGGCGCTGCCTGCGAATGTCAGCGCTCTATCGGTTGCCGCGTCGATACTGCCCGTCTGCTTCGAGACTGCCCGTGCAATGTGAACGGAGAGAATGGTGAGCGGCGCCGTCCCGAATGCGTTCGACAGCCGCACCCGCAGCTCCTTCCCCCCTACCGTCAAATGCACGATCTGCCGCAACGTCGCATCCTGCAGTTCCTGCGGCGGCAGCGCGTTCTGCGGCTCCGGAATCTGCTGCGAGGACGCCCACGATCCGACCCAAGCTCCGCTCGCCGCAGGCTTCGCCAAGGCCACCGCAACCGAGGCGCCCGCCATCAAGACGGCGCAAAGCACGCCCCACGGCAATCGATGTCGAACCATTGGCTCCCCCTCGAGCTGTTGATCCACGAATCGGCGGATCGTGCCGCGTGCTTGGCACGGCGGCAGAGCCTCTTTTATGGTAGCGGTATCATGGCGACAACACAATCAGGGTTCCGGCATTACGAAAAGCGACGGCTTCGGGAATACCCGTTGCGCCAAATACGACGCAGCATCGGGATGCCGCTCGACGGGTCCTTACTTGCGGCCGCTCGGCGCCGCAATCATCGAGCGGATACGCGAGAGGGCGAGCCTGAGCGGCTCCAAATCCTTGACGCAGGTTTCCCAGAGTACGGTTGGATAGGTGTCGTGGTAGTCGTGCCGGATGACGTTGCCGATGCCGGCTATGGCACGCCAGGGGATCTGAGCCTAAGCATCCTTTGAGGCCTGCGGCAAACGCCGGCTCGCCTCCGAGACGATCTCCAGGTTTCGCTCCACCAATTGCCGAACCCGCCGGTCCTTGCGGAATCTCTCAAAATCGTAGCCGGCGGTATCCAGCTCGATGTTGGCAATCGCCTCGAGCATGTGATCGACGTATATGCCAGGGTCCCTGTTCATCAAAATACCGCGCGCGCTTCGCGGATGACTCGATCACGAATGGCAGGATCGAGCCCTTCGCGCGTTACCACGTCGACCGCGCGTCCCAGTCTGTCCTCCAGGAGGTCCTTCAGCGACACGAGATCAACGAGGCTGAACCTGACTTGCGGGGCAACGTCGATGAGCACATCTACATCGCTGTCGAGTCGTGCCGTGCCCCGCGCGGTCGAACCGAAGAGCGCCAGCGCCGTGAGCCCGCGCTCTCGCAACGGCTTCTCCAGGGCTTTGAGCTGCGCGTGGATGCTCTCCTTCTGCGGCGGTTCGCGCTGCACCCCGCCGCCCTCCCGTCCGACAAGTAAGCGCAATGCCTCTCGCACCACCTCGCTAGCGTTGCTGTAGAGACCGGAGTCGACCTTGCGGCGGATGTACTGCTCGAGCTCAGGAGTAAGTGAGACGTTCATGGGCCCTCCGCGCTCATTTTATCAATCTTTGACATTTTTTGTTATCATTAGACAGCGCTGGCTGGGCAGCATTGGTTAGGGCAACCGGCGGCTTTACATGGCCGCCCAACCGGATTCGGGCGATGCCGTCGCGGCGAGTTGGCGCGCTGCGAGCCTGTCCGATGCCTCGAGTGCGCGCACGGCCTCGCAGATCTCAGCGCAGCAGCTCCGCGTAGCGCGCCAGGTCGATGTTGCCGCCGCTGATCAGGACGCCGACGCGCTCGCCGGGCTGATGGCAGCGCTTGGACAGCGCGGCCGCCGCCCCGAGGCAGCCGGTCGGCTCCACCACGATCTTCATGCGCTCGGCGAAGAATCGCATCGCATCGACCAACATCTGATCGCTCACGGTGACCACGTCGTGCACGAGAGCGCGGATGATGGGAAAAGTGCGCTCGCCGAGATACGTGGTGAGTGCGCCATCGGCAATCGACCGCGGTACCGGAATACGAATGACCTTGCCGGCGCGGAAGGACTGCTGCCCGTCATTGCCCGCTTCCGGCTCCACGCCGATGACCCGGCAGCGGGGACGCAACGCCTGCGCCGCAAGCGCGCTGCCCGCGAGCAAGCCCCCTCCTCCGAGGCTCACCAGGAGGACATCGAGCTCGCCAATGGCCTGGAACAGCTCCCGGGCCGCGGTTCCCTGCCCGGCGATCACTTGCTCGTGATCGTATGGCGGGATGATGCTGAGCCCCCGCTCCGCCGCGAGCGCCGCGCAGATCTCCTCGCGGCTTTCGGTGTAGCGGTCGTAGAAGATGATCTCGCCGCCGTACTCCCGGGTCGCGCTCACCTTTGCCGACGGCGCATCCTTCGGCATGACGATCGTGGTCACCACGCCTTGTAGCCGTCCAGCAAGCGCCACGGCCTGCGCGTGATTGCCGGAGGAGTAGGCAACCACTCCATGCCGGCGTTGATCAGCGGTCAGTGTGGCAATAGCGTTGTACGCGCCACGAAACTTGAACGCGCCCCCCCGCTGCAGATTCTCGCATTTGAAAAAGAGCTGGCCGCCGGCCCTGGCATCCGCAGTCCGCGAGGTCATGACCGGCGTGCGATGCGCAATGCCTTCGAGCCGGGAAGCCGCCGCCTCGATATCGGCAAACGACACTGGGAGGGTGCCCGAAGGTGCGGCTCTATCGGCTGAGTCAGGCATGGTCGGACCGCTCACTGGGAGTACCGGGCGGCCCAATATAGCAGGCGAGCCAGCCTCCTCAGACCTTCTCGATCGCGAGCGCGATGCCCTGGCCCACACCGATACACATCGTGCACAGCGCACGCCGGCCGCCGGAGCGCTGCAGCTGATGCATCGCGGTGGCGGCGAGGCGCGCCCCGCTCATGCCGAGCGGATGGCCGAGCGCGATTGCGCCGCCCTGCGGATTGACGTGCGCGGCATCATCGGCGATCCCAAGCTCCCGCAGCACCGCCAGAGCCTGGGCGGCGAAGGCTTCGTTGAGCTCGATCAGGTCGAAATCGGTGATGGCGAGCCGCAACCGCTCCAGCAGCCGCCGCGTCGCCGGAATGGGTCCGAGGCCCATGACTCTCGGCGCGACGCCGGCTACCGCGGAGCCCACGACGCGCGCACACGGTGTGAGTCCGTAGCGTGCGGCCGCCGCCTCGCTGGCCAACAGCAAGGCGCAGGCGCCGTCGTTGACACCGGAGGCGTTTCCCGCGGTTACCGTGCCGCCGCGACGAAACGGCGTGCCTAGCTTGGCCAACGCCTCGAGGCTGGTGGCCCGCGGGTGCTCGTCGCGATCCACCGCCGTGGCCTCCCCTTTCTTCCCGGGAATGGCGACGGGCACGATCTCCTGTGCCAGGTTGCCGTTGGCCTGGGCGGCCGCCGCACGCTGCTGACTGCGCAGCGCAAAGGCGTCCTGATCCGCGCGGCTGATCCCACACTGCTGCGCGACGTTCTCCGCCGTCTCCGGCATGGAATCGATGCCGTACCGTTCCTCGAGAATCGGATTGACGAACCGCCAGCCGATGGTCGTATCGTGCAATTGCATGTCGCGCGCGAAGGGAGTCTGCGCCTTGGACAGCACGAAGGGCGCACGGCTCATGCTCTCGACGCCGCCGGCGATCATGAGGTCCGCCTCGCCGGCCGCGATGGCGCGAGCCGCGATCGCAACCGCATCGAGCCCCGAGCCGCACAGTCGGTTCACCGTCGCGCCCGGCACCTCCTGCGGCAGTCCCGCGAGGAGCAGCGCCATGCGCGCGACGTTGCGGTTGTCCTCGCCCGCCTGATTGGCGCACCCGTAGATCACGTCATCGAGCGCGCCCCAATCGACTTTCGCGTGCCGGTCGAGGAGCGCCCGGATGGGAACGGCAGCCAGATCGTCCGGCCGCACCGCGGACAGAGCGCCGCCGTAGCGGCCGATGGGAGTGCGCACACCATCGCAAAGGTAGGCGATTTTCATGTATTTCAATCTGACACACGGGTAATCATGGCGCAATGATTTTTGTGTCACGTGCTCCAGCGCCGGGCTCCTGCTATATTCCCGGCGCCGGCGCGGCTCAGATTGCCGCGGGCGTGCTCGTGGAGAAAGACAGTGCCTACGTACGAATATCGCTGCGCAGCCAATGGCCGGCTGGTCGAGGTCCGGCACAACATGGCCGAAAGATTGTCGAGCTGGGGTGAGCTTTGCGAGCGGGCCGGTATTTCCCCGGGGAAGACCGATCCGGCGACGCCCGTCGAGAAGCTGATCTCGGCGGGGTTCATCAACTCGGGCACGCGCGCGAGCGAGCCGGCATGCGCGGCCCCCGATTGCGGCAACGGCTTCTGCGGTACCGGCGCCTGCGGTTTCGGTGACTGAAATGACTCGATGACCCTCAGGGCGCGTCTGCTGACGGCACGCCCGGTGTCGGTCCAGGCGGCGCGAAACCGCGCCGCGCGGTTTCTGCACGCCAGCGCCTGGTTTCCGCACGTTCCGCTCGCGATCCTCGTCGGCGCGACGGGGCTGCTGCAAATCCTCCTCACCTCGGGCTCCCTGCGGCGCCTGCTCGCCGCCGGCGGCCATTCCATCGTCTCGCTGGCAGGCGGCCTCGGCATCCCCGAGATGCGCGGCGCTCCGCAGGAAGCCATCGGCGGGCTCCTCGTTCTGGTCGGCTTCGGCCTCCTCTGGCGTTCCCGCCTGGCATGGGTGATCGCGTTCCTCCTCGGGCTCGCCACCGTAGCCCTGGAGCTCTCCCCGCTCTCGACCGCATCGAGGCCGCTCGAGATCTTCAGCGGCGTGCTGCTGCTCCTTCTCATCGCCTCCCGCCGGAGCTTCACCCGGGTGAGCCTCGCCACGGCGACGCTCTTCGCGTTGGTGGGCGTCATGGTGACCTTGGGTTACGGCGTGATCGGCTCCTACGTGCTGGGCGGCGGCTTCACCCCAAAGATCGCCAACTTCGTCGATGCCGTCTATTTCACTGTCGTCACCATGGCCACGGTCGGGTATGGGGACATCACCCCACGCACGGCCGACGCGCGCCTCTTTACGGTCTCGCTCATCGTGCTGGGCCTCGCTGTGTTTGCCACGTCCCTTCCGGCCATCGTCGCGCCGCTGATCGACAAGCGAATGATGAACCTGCTGCAGCCCAGGAGGAGAAAGATGAAACGCGCTTCTCATGTCATCGTGGTCGGCGACGGGCCGCTCGCCCAGGATGCGGCCCGGGCTCTGGCCGCGCGCGGCCTGCACACGACCGCGATCCTGGCGCAGAAGCCGGATACGGAAGCCGATCAGCCTGCAGACTTCGTCGTCGGGGACGGCAGCGATACGGAGACGCTGCGCCGCGTCGACAGCGCCGAGGCGCGTGCCGTGCTGGCGCTCAGCGAAGACGATTCCTACAACGCCTTCGTCGTGCTCGCCGCGAAGGAGCTGAACCCGAATGTCCGCACGGTGGCAGCCGTCAGCGACACTCGCAATACCGGCCGCGTCGCGCGTACCCGCCCCGACGTGCTCCTGACACTGCCGCAGCTCGGCGGCGAGCTGCTCGCCATGGCCCTCAGCGGCGAAGAGATCAAGACGGACGCCCTGATCAGCCAGCTGCTGAAGCTCGGCTGACCGAAGAACCCGGAGCTGCCGATGCCCTCGCTGTTCGATCCGCTCGAGATAGGCGACCTGGTGCTGCCGAACCGCATCCTCATGGCGCCCCTCACCCGCAGCCGCGCAGGCTCGAGCCGCACGCCGAATGCCCTGATGGCGCAGTATTACGCGCAGCGCGCCTGCGCCGGGCTCATCCTCTCGGAGGCCACGGTCGTGACGCCGATGGGCATCGGGTACGCGGACACGCCGGGCATCTGGTCATCCGAGCAGGTTGCGGGCTGGAAGCAAGTCACGCAGGCGGTCCACGCCTCCGGCGGCCGGATGTTCCTGCAGCTCTGGCACGTCGGCCGCGTGTCACACCCCCTTTTTCTCGACGGCAAGCTGCCTGTCGCCCCGAGCGCTCTGGCGCCGGCCGGTAATGTCAGCCTGGTGCGTCCGGCAACACCTTTCGTTACGCCGCGGGCGCTCGAGCGCAGCGAGATCCCGCAGATCGTCGCTGCGTTCGCGCGCGGCGCGCAGAACGCCGAGCTCGCCGGCTTCGACGGGGTAGAGCTGCACGGCGCCAACGGGTACCTGCTCGACCAGTTCCTGCAGGACAGCACCAATCACCGCGACGACGATTACGGCGGTCCCGTAGAGAATCGCGCGCGGCTACTGCTGGAGGCGACCGACGCTGCCATATCCGTGTGGGGACCAGGCCGTGTCGGCGTGCATCTCGCCCCTCGCGGCGACTCGCACTCGATGGGGGACTCGAACCGCATCGCCACCTTCGGTTATGTCGCTCGAGAGCTCGGCCGCCGCAAGATCGCGTTCCTCTGCGCCCGCGAATACGTGGGCCCCGACAGCATCGGCCCTCAGCTCAGGGCGGCATTCGGCGGGGTCTACATCGCCAACGAGCGGTTCACCCGCGAGAGCGCCCAGGAAGCGCTCGAGACGGGCAGAGCCGATGCCGTCGCTTTCGGCAAGCTCTTCATCGCCAATCCCGATCTGCCCGCGCGCTTCCTCGCCGGCGCACCCCTCAATGCGCCCAACACCGAGACCTTCTACCGCGGCGGTGCCTCCGGCTACACCGACTACCCGGCCGTGGACGCCGCCGACGCGCAGGCCGTTGCCGGGGGAACGCGCGCTCAAGCGGGCGGCTGAATCCGTGCTCTTTCACCGATGAAAGCGCTCCTGATCGTCCACCACTCCGTTACGGGCGGAACACTGCAGATGGCGCAGGCGGCCGCGGCGGGGGCCAGCCGCGAGCCGGATGTCGTGGTTCGGCTGCAGACGGCGACAGCGAGCGGAGCGCAGGCGCTCCTCGCTGCCGACGGTTATCTCTTCGCCTGCCCGGAGAGCCTCGCCGGGATGTCCGGCCTCATGAAAGATTTCTTCGATCGCACCTACTATGCGGTGCTCGACCGCATTCAGAGCCGGCCCTACGCGATTCTCGTCTGTGCCGGCAGCGACGGCAGCAACGCCGCCCGCCAGATCGAGCGCATCGCCACCGGCTGGCGGCTGCGCAGCATCGCCCCTGCGCTCATCGTCTGCACCCATGCCCAGACGCCGGAGACCATTCTCGCGCCGAAACACATCGGCGCCTCCGACCTCGCCCGTTGCGAGGAGCTTGGCGCGACGCTGGCGGCGGGCCTGACGCTCGGGATTTTCTGATCCGCCGCGGTGCTACCATACCGGCATGAGCGAGGCCGCGGACGAAAGTACCGATCCCTCACCCGGCGCCGCGATCCAGCGCGAAGTTCCCGTCCGCCTCACTGAGCGGGTCTGGCGGATCACCGCCTCGAACGCGGGCGCAATGACCGGCCCCGGTACCAACAGTTATCTCGTGCGGTCCGGCGCGCAATGGGCGGCAATCGATCCCGGCCCCGCGGATGAGCGCCACGTCCAGGCTGTCATCGACGCCGCCGACGGACCCATCCATTACATCCTGGTCACGCACACACACCAGGATCACTCACCCGGCGCCACGCTGCTGAAGTCCGCGACGGGCGCCCTCCTGCTCGGCCGAACGACGCCCCACCGGCACTGGCAAGACCCCACCTTCGCCCCCGATCGCGAGCTGCACCACGGCGACCGCATCACCCTCGCCGACAACACGACACTGCGCGTGATCCACACTCCCGGCCACGCCAGCAACCACCTCTGCTTCCTGCTGGAAGAAGAGCGCATTCTCTTCACCGGCGACCACATCATCCAAGGCTCGACGGTCGTCATCGACCCTCCCGACGGCGACATGGCCGCCTAC
>JAGWPE010000196.1 GCA_028870635.1 Gammaproteobacteria bacterium
CGGGGCAAGTTAGCAGCCGAAGCTGTCATTCCGCTGTCATCGCCGCGGGCGCATGCGGCGGATGCAGAAAATCTATGGCTAGCTCTCTTTTGTTATACGAAGGGGCGGGACGATGGATTAGGCTTGCGCGGCTGGGCGGCGCGCATCCTGGCGGCGAAATGCCCGCCGGCCGGGGGCACGGCGGATATGCCTTCCTCGCTGTGAATCACGCCCTTGGGCGCGAAGATCACCGAGCCCGACTTGTAGGCGACGATGCTGCTCTTGCCGTGCAGCGGGAATTTCTCGACGGTGCCGCCGGTGAGTGTGACGATGACGGCGTCGCGATAATGTTCGTGGACGGGGCCTCGGGCTCCCTTGGGCCAGGTGACGTCCCAGACCACCACACGGTCGTTCTCCAGGACCTTGACGGCACCGGGACGTGGAAACGGCGGCGGGTATTGGTGCAGACTGTGCTCGGCGGCGAGCGCGCCGATCCCTGCGGCGAGGCCCGCGACGGCGATGCCGAATGCGGTGAGGCGTCGCTTGAGAGTCATGAACGGTCTCTTGTGAGTCAGGTCGCGGACAGACTACATCCGCCCGGCGTTGCGAAGAAAGGGGGTTGACTCGAGTGACAGCGAGCGAAACGTGGAGCGCGGAATCCCGCAACGTCGTCGTTGCGAGCTTTCTCGGATGGATGCTGGACGCGTTCGATTTCTTCCTGGTCGTGTTCGTGCTGCGGCACCTCGCCAGCGATTTCAAAACCGACATTACCGCGGTGACGCTGGGGATCAGCCTCACTCTGGCGATGCGGCCCGTAGGGGCTTTCCTGTTCGGACGTCTCGGCGACCGCTACGGCCGGCGGCCGGCGCTCATGGCCAGCATACTGTTGTATTCGGCGATGGAGCTCGCGACCGCTTTCTCGTCGTCGCTGGCGGTATTCGTACTGTTGCGTGCGCTCTATGGCATCGCCATGGGCGGCGAGTGGGGGATCGGCGCCTCGCTCGCGTTCGAGACGGTGCCGGTGCGGTCCCGCGGCCTGGTGTCAGGCGTACTGCAGGCCGGATATCCCTGCGGCTACCTGCTTGCGGCGGTGGTTTTCGGCCTGCTGTTCGACCGCATCGGCTGGCGCGGAATGTTCGTGGTCGGCGCCGCGCCCGCGCTCCTCGTGCTCTTCATCTTCAGCAAGGTTCCGGAATCGCGCACATGGACAGCCGGCCGCGCCCGGCCGGAGAAGCGGACTCTGGCGGCGGGCTTGCGCGGAAATTGGATGCTGGCGCTTTATGCCGTCCTGCTGATGACCTGCTTCAATTTCTTCAGCCACGGGACGCAGGACCTGTATCCGACCCTGCTCGGCGTGCAGCGCGGTTTCTCCGCCGGGGCGATTTCCGGCATCGCGGTCGTCTACAACATCGGCGCCATCCTCGGCGGGCTGCTGTTCGGCACGCTCTCGGGCCGCCTCGGCCGCCGCCGCGCCATCGCGCTCGCGGCGGCACTGTCGCTGCTCGTGCTGCCGTTCTGGGCGTACTCGGCGACTGCGGTGACACTGGCGATCGCGGCCTTCGCGATGCAGTTCATGGTCCAGGGCGCGTGGGGCGTCGTGCCGGTACACCTCAACGAGCTCTCACCGGAAGGAATGCGTGCGACCTTTCCGGGAGTGGTCTACCAGCTGGGAAACCTCCTGGCTTCGTTCAATGCCACGCTCCAGGCAAGTGTTGCGACCAGCCATCTCAG
>JAGWPE010000197.1 GCA_028870635.1 Gammaproteobacteria bacterium
CATCCTCGACTGGGACCTGATGCCGGACGATCCGGAGCTGAACCCGTCGGTCGATCTGCCATACGTCGTCGCCCTGCCGAGCTACGCGGCGACGGCTTGGTACCACCACAAGCTGCCTGATCAGCCGCAGGATCTGCCCGCCTTCCTCGGGCAGGTCGAGCATTTCGCCACCACGGACTACGCGCTGGCGCTGATGCAGGGCGCCAGCCTGCCGAGCGGGCAGCGCCAGGCAATCGCAGAGCGGCTCCATACCTACACCGGCCTGCCCGTGGCCTATCTGCTGAAATCCAATCTGCGCATCGAATACGGCGCCCTCCAGAAGGAGCTTCTGGCCGATCAGGACCTGACCACCGGCACGCTGGACACGCGCTTCACCGGCCCGACGCTCGATCCGCTCAGCAAGATCAGTGAATACGATCCGCAGAGCGCTGCCATCGGCTCCGCCTATGTGTCGGCATTCAACTCCTATGTCCGCGGCAGGCTGCACTATGGAGAAGGCCGGTACTACAAGCCAGGCATCCCGGTCTATGGCAGCTGGGATTACCGGCACCAGCCGCCCGGCACGCACAAGCCGCTGATCGCCCTGCCCAACGTCCTGCCCGACCTCGCCGCCGCCATGAAGCGCAACCCGGACCTGAAGGTGCTGGTCAATGGAGGCTACTTCGACATCTCCACTCCGTTTTACGAGGGCTGGTTCGAGCTGCACCACCTGCGCATCCCGGCGAGCCTGCGGCGCAACATCGAGTACCGCTACTACCAGTCCGGCCACATGGTCTATGTCCACGTGCCTGCGCTGAAGCAACTGCACGACAACGTCGCGGCCTTCATCCGCAGCACCGACGATCTGAGTTAGAGGATGGAGCGATGCGCATCGCGAGCGCCGGTCATGCGGTCTTTGCGGCCACCGTAATCGCCCTCGGGATTCTCGGCCTGATCCGCGGCGATTTCGCGCCGATATGGCAGGGAGTGCCGAAGGACTTCCCCGCATATGAGGCGCTGGCCTATCTCTGCGCCCTGGTCTGCCTGATCTGCGGCACCGGTCTCCTCTGGCGACGTACCGCCGGCACCGCGGCCCGTGTGCTCTTCGCGTATCTGCTGCTATGGATGCTCCTCTTCAAGGTGCCCTACATCGCCCGCGCTCCCACGGTGGAGGTCTACTATCAGAGCTGCGGCGAGACCGCAGTGTTGGTGGCCGGCGCCTGGGCGCTCTATGCCTGGTTCGCCGGCAGTTGGGACAGACGGAAACTCGGTTTCGCAACCGGCGACAGCGGGGTGGGGCTCGCCAGAACTCTCTACGCCGCGGCCCTGATCGCCTTCGGCCTGTCTCATTTCGCCTATCTCAAGTTGACCGCGCCCCTGGTACCTTCGTGGCTGCCGTGGCACGTCGGTTGGGCGTATCTCACCGGCTGCGCCTATCTCGCGGCGGCGGCGGCGGTGCTCAGCGGAATCTGCGCCCGGTTGGCGGCTGCGCTCTCGGCGCTGCAGATGGGACTCTTCACGCTGCTCGTGTGGGTACCCCTCGTGGCGGCAGGAGTCATCGGCCAGGGACAACGCGAGGAGCTCGTCATCTCCTGGGCGCTGACCGCGGCCGCGTGGGTGATGTCGGATTCCTACCGCGGTATGCCGTGGCTCACGTTCCGGTGGCACGGCAGTGCCGCGGTGCGGCGTATTTCCTAGCCCGGCCGGCAACCGCGGAATGCCCTTTGCTTGTGCTCCGGTCAAGCGATTGAAGAAGAGCGTGCGGCAGCTCACTTCTCAGGTGAAGCAGGAGCGGGAGCAGATGCAGGCGGCGACGGGCAAGCTGAATCGAGCCACCGCCCAGCTCGACAAGACGACGCACCGGATGAAGCGGACGCAAGCGAAGGAGACGCGCGCCGCAAGCGCGGAGCATCGAGTGCGGAAAAGCGAGCACAAGCAACGAATCCGCGTACACGCCCGCCATACGGCCCCCGCCAACACGACGCCACCGCCCCGTTGGATCGACAGCACGGCGGCCGGTCCTGACTCGACTCGGAGCCGGCCGCCGGCCACAGCGGATCGAGCCACATCATCTGGGATGTCAGGGTCGACCGGGTGGCGCCGCCTGCTCACCCTACGCCGCCCGAAGCTCCCTCGGGTCTATCGGCAGCCTGCGGATCCGCCTGCCTGTCGCGGCGAAGAGCGCGTTGCAGAGCGCCGGCAGAACCGGCGGCAGCGGCGGCTCTCCGAGACCGGTCGGCGGGTTGTCCGTGACCCGGAAATGCACCTCGACCGGCGGCGCCTCGCTCATGCGCAAGAGGCCGAAGGTGTTGAAATTCTCCTGCACCACTCTGCCGCCTTCGATGGTGATGGCCTGGTGCAGCGCGGCGCCCAGGCCGTCGAGTATCCCGCCCTGCGCCTGGTTGTAGGCGCCCGCGGGGTTGATGATCTGCCGGCCGACGTCGCCTGCCGCCCAGACTTTATGGATCTTGGGAGTCCCGTCCGGCGCGACGCTCGCCTTGACGACCTCGGCAAAGTAGCCGTAATGACTGTAATAGAAGGCGAGCCCCATGCCGGAGCCCCGCGGCAGCTCCTGCCGCTTGCGCCACCCGGACTTCTCGGCGACGAGCTCCAGGACACCGTGCGCCCGCGAGGTATCGAACGGCGGATGCGGACGCCCCATGGGCGCCGGCATCGGTATCACTCGCGGGGGACCGTAAAGATCGAGCCGGAAATCGAGCGGGTCCCGCCCCGCGGCATGCGCCAGCTCGTCGATGAAGGACTCGAACGCGAATGCGAGCGCATTGCCGCCCGGATTGCGCAGCGGTCCGGTCGGGACGCCAAGCTCGATCAGCGATTGGGCGAACAGCAGATTCGGGACGAAGCCTGCCGGGAAATGCGACCGGGGAAGGTCGGCCGACGAGGCGACCTCGCGCCCCTGGCCGAAGGTGGCGAAGTGGTCGCGGAAAGCGCCGAGCCGGCCGTCCGCCGTGAGTCCGGCCTTGAAGTAATGGAAGCCCGCCGGCCGATACGCATCATGTTGGATGTCCTGACGCCGGTTCCAGAGTAGCTTCACGGGCCGGCCGGCCATTTTCGAGATCATTGCCGCCTCGACCATGAAGTCGTTCTTCAGCCGCCGCCCGAACCCGCCGCCCACGCGGGTCATGTGGACAGTCACCTTGCTCTCGTCCACACCCAGCGTACTCGCGACGAGCGCGCGTCCCGCACCGGGAAGCTGCGTCGGCGCCCAGATCTCGATGCTCCCGTCGCGCTTGTAATGCGCAGTGCAGTTCTGCGGCTCGAGGTCTACGTGAGCGAGGAACGGATAGGCGTATGCCGCTTCCAACACCTTGTCCGCGTGAGAGAGAGCCTCCTCGACATCGCCGTCCCGCCGGACGATCGACTGCGGCGGCTGCCGAGAGAGATGCTCGGCCTGCCGCTCGAACTGCGCCGTGCTCTGCCCCGAAAGGGAGCTGCGATCCCAGACGACGCGCAGCTTTTCGAGCGCCTTCTGTGTCTGCCACCAGGTATCGGCGACGATGGCCACTCCATCGACCAGGCCCAAATCGAAAACGGCCTTCGGGTCGGACCCGTGAATGATGAAGGCATCGCGCACTCCGGGCATTGCCTTCATCGCGGCGATGTTGGCGCTCACCACGCGGCTGCCGAACACCGGGCCCTTCTGGTAGGTGGCATAGGCCATACCGGGCAGCACCGTATCGATCCCGAAGAGCGGCTGCCCTTCGAGCACGTGCGCGCTGTCGACCCCGCCCGTGAATTTGCCGATGATGCGGTAATCCTTCGGGTCCTTCAGCGTGACGGACTGGAGGTCCGGCGCCGGCAGCGCCGCGGCTCTGGCGGCGAGCGCCCCGTAGCTCAGGGTCCGGCCGCTCGCGCCATGGCGCACGATCCCCTGGCTCGCGTCGCACTCGGCCGCAGGCACTTCCCAGGTCTGCGCCGCCGCGAGAATGAGCATCTGCCGGCCGGCCGCGCCGACGCGCCGCATCGGCTCCCAGTTGAGGGGAGTCGCCATGCTGCCCCCGGCGAACTGCATGCCATAGATCGGATTCAGCAGCGCCTGCTCGATGCGCACCTGCGGCCAGTCCGCATCCAGCTCCTCGGCGATCAGCATGGGCAGGGTCGTCTTCATGCCCTGCCCTATCTCCGGGTTCTTGGCGACGATGGTGACGATGCCATCCGGCGCGATGCTGATGAAGGGATTCAGCTCCGCCCCGGCCTCGGGTGCGGCGGCGACAGGCTCGCCCGCATCGGCGCGCGGCAGGTTGAGGGTGAGAAGCAGACCGCCGCCCGCGGCGAGACTGGCTGTAAGGAACGCGCGGCGCGAGAGAGGAGCCGCCGCGGCGGGCTCAAAAGCATTCACGCTCGCCATGTCACACCTCCCTCGTGTCGTCCGTCGGCAGGTCCGCCGCCTGTTTGATGGCGGCGCGGATGCGGGTATACGTGGCGCACCTGCAGAGATTGCCGCTCATGGCCTCGTCGATGTCCCGATCGGTCGGCCTGGGATTTCTCGCGAGCAGCGCGGTCGCCGCCATCACCTGACCCGACTGGCAGTAGCCGCACTGCATGACATCCAGCGCGAGCCACGCCTCCTTCACCCTCTTGCCGACTTGGCTGTCGCCGACGCCCTCGATCGTCACCACCGAAGCGCTTCCGACTCTCGATACCGGGGTGATGCACGACCGCGTCGGCACGCCGTCCAGGTGCACCGTGCAGGCGCCGCAGAAGGACATGCCGCAGCCGAATTTCGTGCCCTTGAGATCGAGCTCATCGCGCAGCACCCAGAGAAGGGGCGTATCCGCCTGCGCCTCGATGGTGCGCTTTCTGCCATTCACCGTGATCGTAAAGGCCATGTCCGGCTCCTCATTCGGTTGGCATGCGGGGACTGACGGAAAGCCGATTCTACTTCGGCGCGGCTCAACCCGGCAGGCCGCGGCAACGGATGTAGAGGTGCAGGTACTTTCGGCGAACGTAATTCGCCTCCACGAGCGCGAACACCAATCCCCGCCAGCCGTCGAGAAAGCCGAGCCTGAGCACGTAGCCGCGGAAGAACCGCCATTGCGGGTTGAGCAGCACCTTGCCGAGGCCGCACCGCTTGCCTCCCTCGTAGAGGGCCTGTCCCATCAGCTCCGCATAGCGCTGCATGCGGCGGTGGTGGTCCGTCAGGCTTCGGTAGGAATAGTGCTCGAGGTGGCCCTCGAGCCTGCCGATACGGCCCTCGACCCGCGTATTCTCGTGAATCTCCTGCCCTACCCAGCCGCCGCGGCGGCGGTCGAAGAGGCGCACCAGCCGGTCCGGGTAAGCGTTGCCGTGGCGGAGAAACCTGCCGAAGTAATCGGTGATGCGCGGCACTGACCAGCCCGCATGGCCGCGGAAGCCCTGCTCGCGCAAGCTCTCGATCTCCCGCCGCAGCTCATCGCTCACCCGCTCGTCCGCGTCCACGCAGAGCACCCAGTCGTTGCGCGCCGCCTCCACCGCAAACTGCTTCTGCGAGCGATAGCCCGCCCAATCCCGCTCGATCACCCGCGCGCCGAGCGCGGCGGCGCGCTCGCGGGTGTCGTCCGAGGAGTGGGAATCGACGACGATCACTTCGTCGCAGAATCCGACCGAGCGCACGCAGGCCTCGATCCGGTCGGCCTCGTTGAAGGTGATGATGCAGGCCGACAGGCCGGTGCGAGTGGCCACGCCGGGCGCTCCTCCGTCTCGATGGGCAGGATTGCCCGGAGGCACAGTTTATCCGCTGGAGCCCCTCCTGGCGGCGCCGGTCCGCTCGATCATCCCGCCGGACGGCGGATTCCCGGGGCAGCAGCCGGGCAGTCTACCGGCTCTGCCGCG
>JAGWPE010000198.1 GCA_028870635.1 Gammaproteobacteria bacterium
ACCAGCGCATGCGCGCCGCCTCGATCGCGGTGCTGCGCGAGATCGGCGTCGAGACCGGCGGCTCCAACGTGCAGTTCGCGGTCAACCCCGACGATGGCCGCATGGTCGTCATCGAGATGAACCCGCGCGTGTCGCGCTCCTCGGCGCTGGCGTCGAAGGCCACCGGCTTTCCGATCGCCAAGGTCGCCGCGCGCCTGGCGGTCGGCTACACGCTCGACGAGCTGATGAACGACATCACCGGCGCCACGCCCGCCTCGTTCGAGCCGTCGATCGACTATGTGGTGACCAAGGTCCCGCGCTTCACGTTCGAGAAGTTTCCGGCCGCCAACGACCGCCTGACGACACAGATGAAGTCGGTGGGCGAGGTCATGGCCATCGGCCGCACGTTCCAGGAGTCGCTGCAGAAGGCGCTGCGCGGGCTCGAGACCGGTCTCGACGGCCTTTCGCCCATCCTGAAGCTGCCCCTCGACGAGGATGGTGAGGCGAAGCTCGCCTACGAGCTGCGCGCTCCCGGAGCCAACAGGCTGCTCTACACTGCCGATGCGTTCCGCGCCGGCTGGTCGTTCGAGCGCATCTCGGAGCTCACGCACATCGACCCGTGGTTCCTCGCCCAGATCGAGGATCTGATCGCGGAGGAGAAGCGAATCGCCGCCGAGGGCTTCGGCGCTCTCGGCGCCGAGCGGCTGCGGGTGCTGAAGCGCAAGGGCTTCTCCGACAGCCGGCTCGGCAGGCTGCTGGATCTTCCGGAGAAGGCGGTGCGCTCCAAGCGCCACGACCTCGGCGTCAGGCCCGTCTACAAGCGGGTCGACACCTGCGCCGCGGAGTTTGCGACCTCGACCGCGTATCTGTACTCGACCTACGAGGAGGAATGTGAAGCGCAGCCGACCGGCCGCCGCAAGATCATGATCCTCGGCGGCGGACCCAACCGCATCGGCCAGGGCATCGAGTTCGATTATTGCTGCGTGCACGCGGCGTTGAGTCTGCGCGAGGACGGGTTCGAGACCATCATGGTCAACTGCAACCCGGAGACGGTCTCGACCGATTACGACACGTCCGATCGGCTCTATTTCGAGCCGCTGACGCTCGAGGACGTGCTCGAGATCCTGGCGAAGGAGCAGCCCGAAGGCGTGATCGTGCAGTTCGGCGGCCAGACACCGCTCAAGCTCTCGCGCGCGCTGGAGGAGGCGGGCGCGCCGATCATCGGCACCTCGCCGGACTCGATCGACGTCGCGGAGGACCGCGAGCGCTTCCAGGCCCTGGTGCGCAAGCTTGCCCTGAAGCAGCCCGCCAATGCGACGGCCCGCACGGAAGACCAGGCAGTTGTGCTCGCGCGGGAAGTCGGCTTTCCGCTCGTGGTGCGGCCGTCCTACGTGCTCGGCGGGCGCGCGATGGAGATCGTGTTCAACGAGGAGGATCTGCGCGCCTACATGGGGCACGCGGTGCAGGTCTCGAACGACAGTCCGGTGCTCCTGGACCGCTTTCTCGATGTCGCGATCGAGGTCGACGTCGACGCCGTGTGCGACGGCGAGGAGGTGCTGATCGGCGGCATCATGGAGCACGTCGAGCAGGCGGGCGTGCACTCCGGCGACTCCGGCTGCTGCCTGCCGCCCAACAGCCTCAGCGCGCAGATCCAGGAAAGCCTGCGCGAGCAGACCCGCAAGCTGGCAAAGGCGCTCTCGGTCGTGGGGCTGATGAACATCCAGTTCGCCATCCAGAACGGCGTCATTTACGTTCTGGAGGTCAACCCCCGCGCCTCGCGCACGGTGCCCTTCGTCTCCAAGGCGACGGGCCTGCCGCTTGCGAAGATTGCCGCACGGGTGATGACGGGCAGGAAGCTCAGCGAGCAGGGCGTGACCGCCGGCTGCGAGCCGCCCTATTATTCGGTGAAGGAAGCGGTGTTTCCGTTCGTCAAGTTCCCCGAGTCCGACCCCATTCTCGGCCCCGAGATGAAATCCACGGGCGAGGTGATGGGAACCGGCCGCACCTTCGGCGAGGCGTATGCCAAGGCGCAGACCGCCTCGGGCGTGACGCTGCCGAGGAAGGGCGTGTGCTTCATCAGCGTGCGCGACCGGGACAAGCCGGGCGCGGTGGAGCTCGCGCGTCGCCTGATGGCGCGGGGATTCGAGGTCGTGGCGACCGAAGGCACGGCGCGTGCGCTGACGGAGGCCGGCATCGCCTGCCGCCGCGTGAACAAGGTACGCGAGGGCCGGCCGCACATCGTGGACATGATCAAGAACGACGAGATCGATCTCATCGTCAACACGACCGAGGGCAAGCTCGCGATACGCGAGTCGAACTCGATCCGCCGCGAGGCGGTGCACCACCGCGTGACGTATTACACGACGCTCGCGGCGGGGCTCGCGACGTGCGAGGCGCTCGATCATCTGGATGAAGTCGAAGTGAACCGCCTGCAGGACCTGCACAACGAGGCGTTGAGGTTGAGCGCATGAAACGGACTCCCATGACCTTGCGCGGCGCCGAGGCGCTGCGCGCCGAGCTCAAGCGGCTGAAGACCGAGGCTCGCCCCAGCATCATCAAGGCCATCGCGGAAGCGCGCGGCCATGGTGACCTGTCGGAGAACGCGGAGTATCACGCCGCGCGCGAGCAGCAGGGCTTCATCGAGGGCCGCATCAAGGAGATCGA
>JAGWPE010000199.1 GCA_028870635.1 Gammaproteobacteria bacterium
CGGCAGTTGCCGCGGAGGAACCGGGGTGGATTGCACGATCGATGTCGTGGTCTGTCCGTATGCCAGGAACTGGTCGAGGATGGCATCCAGGTTGTCCAGGGAATCGAGGCGGACCTTCAGCATGAAGCAGTCCTCACCCGTAATCCGGTGGCATTCGATAACCTGCGGCAGAGATGCTGCCAGCTCCGCGATCTTCGGCAGCTTGCCGGGCATCGGGCGGACACGAACGAATGCGGCGATGGGATATCCCAACGCGGCGGGACTGATCTCGAGCCGGCAGCCCTGGATGACGCCCGCTTCCTCCATGCGTTGGATCCGCTCGCGCGTGGCCGGGGCGGACATCCCTACGCGCCGCGCCAGCTCCGAGACACTCATGCGCGGATCCTCCTGCAGCAGGGACAGGATCTGCACGTTGCGGGCGTCCAGAAGCAGTTGTGAGATCTGAAGGCGTTTTCCGGCCTTCTGCTTCAAATCGACTGGCTTTTTTGCCATTGGCATTGAAAATGCCATTCAAATGAGGATGGTTGGCTGCGATTATGCGTCCGCCATGAAGCTCGCGCCACTCCCTGCGGCCGTCCAGAGCGGCAAATCGCCGGCCGACTCCGTTGCCGTCAACCGCATCCCGCCGCATGCCTATTTCCTGATCAGCGCCGTGTTCCACTACCTCGGTCCGGCGTTCGCGGTTCTGTTGTTTGCGCACGTCGAGCCGCTCGGCGTGGCATGGCTGCGAATCGCGAGCGCGGCCGCAATATTCGCGGCCTGGCGCCGGCCGTGGCGCTACTACCATGCCCTTCCGGCTCCGGCGAGACGGAATGTGCTGATGCTCGGCAGCGTGCTCGCGCTCATGAACATCTGCTTCTACCTGGCCATCGACCGGCTGCCGCTCGGCACGGTAGGGGCCATCGAATTCATAGGTCCCATAGGGCTGGCGGCTGTCGGCGCGCGGTCCGGGCGGAACCTCGGCGCCCTCGCGCTGGCCGCGGCGGGTGTGTATGTGCTGACCGACGTGCGCTTCGCCGGTCAGCCGCTCGGCTTCGCTTTTGCCTTCGCCGACTGCGGTCTCTTCGTCCTCTACATCATCCTCGGCCACCGGATCGCAGCCGACGGCGGCGCCGCTGGAATCGACCGTCTGGGATTTGCGATGCTCATCGCAATGGTGGCTGCTCTGCCCATCGGAATTCGAGAAGCCCTGCCCGCGTTCGTGAGTCCTCTGCTTCTTGCTGCGGGCATTGGGGTCGGCATCAGCTCCTCTGTCATTCCATATGTGTGCGACCAGCTCGCCATGGCACGGCTGCCGCGGGCCACCTTCGCACTCCTGCTCTCACTCCTTCCCGCCATGGCCAGCCTGATCGGCGCGGTGGTCCTGCATCAGCTGCCAACAGCGGCGGAAGTTGGAGGCGTGGCGCTCGTCGCCGGTGGTGTCGTGCTGCACCGTAGCGCTTAGAACCACAGGCCGGTCGCCGCTGCCACCGCGTCTACGAGCCTGCCGCTATACTCGCCGTATGACGGTACTCGACTGGCTGCTCGACTCGGACCCTGCCATCCGCTGGCAGGTATTGCGCGACCTCGTCCATGCGCCGGATGACGTCGTAGCAGCGGAGCGCGCACGCGTCGCGACCGAGGGCTGGGGAGCACGGCTCCTCGCCTTGCAGGGGGAAGACGGCCAATGGGCGGGCGGGGCATGCTTCCCCGCGCGCAGCTCCAACTGGCGCGCGGAGGGGCCAGGCCAGCCATGGACCTCCACACTCCCAACACTGCAGCTGCTGCACGACCTCGGGATCGATCCGGGCGCCGAGCGGGTGCGCAGCGCCGCGAAGTCGGTAAGAGAGAACTGCCGCTGGGAGCACGCCGGGCAGCCGTTTTTCGATGGCGAGGTCGAGCCTTGCATCAACGGCAGGACGGTTACGCTGGGACTTTACTTCGGCCAGCCGCAGGACCGCCTCGTAGCCCGTCTGCTGAGCGAGCAACTCGCGGATGGCGGCTGGAACTGCGAGGCGGAGAACGGCTCGATCCGCTCGTCCTTTCACACCACGATCAACGTGCTGGAGGGATTGCTGGCCTACGAGCACTCCACCGGCGGCTGCGCGGAGTGCAGCGCGGCCCGGCGCCGAGGGGAGGAGTATCTCCTCGAGCGGAGGCTCACCCGGCGCAAGAGCACCGGCGAGGTCGTCGACCCGAAGTGGCTGCAGTTCTCGTTTCCGATCCGCTGGCACTATGACGTACTGCGCGCCCTGGAATACTTCCGCTCTACCGGCAACCCGCCTGATCCTCGAATGGATGAGGCTGTCGACCTGCTGCGGTCCAAGCGGCAGCCCGACGGCACCTGGCACCTGGAGAACACGCATC
The DNA here is from genome assembly GCA_028870635.1 of Gammaproteobacteria bacterium. GTDB lineage: Bacteria > Pseudomonadota > Gammaproteobacteria > Steroidobacterales > Steroidobacteraceae > 13-2-20CM-66-19. The sequence continues at coordinate 2,347 of JAGWPE010000199.1, forward strand.
CGGGGAAGATCCACTTTGCGCTCGAGGACGGCGATGGCCGGCCCAGCCGCTGGAATACGCTGCGCGCAC
>JAGWPE010000200.1 GCA_028870635.1 Gammaproteobacteria bacterium
GCAGGCCGCCCCCATCATGACGCTGGCGCGGATGAGCGCGCCGGTCTTGAGGGAATGCATCTCCTCGACCTGGCCAATGGCGAGCTTGCGGCCCTCGGCCTCGAGGTCGATGGCCTGACCACCCGCCATGCCCAGACTGCCGACGGCGCGCGCGAGCAGCTCCACCAGGCGCACGCGCACGGCCGGATCGGCCGGCAGAGCCGGGTCGCGGGCGAGCAGCTCGAACGCGAGGGATTGAAGGGCATCGCCCACGAGCAGCGCCGTCGCCTCATCGTACGCCTTGTGGCACGTTGGCCGGCCCCGCCGCAGATCATCGTCGTCCATGGAGGGCAGATCATCATGCACCAGGGAGTAGACGTGCACCAGCTCGAGCGCACAGGCGGCTGCCTCCACCTGTTCCTCCGCGAGCCCGAGCGCACGCGCCGTGGCGAGGAGCAGGATGGGGCGTACCCGTTTGCCGCCGCCGAGCACGCTGTAGCGCATCGCTGCGTGCAGCCGCTCGGGTGTCTGATCGGCGCGCGGCAGCCGCGCCGCGAGCGCCGCCTCCATCCGCGAGCGCCAGGCCTCGAGCTGACCTGTGAAGGCGTCAGGCACGGCTGGCACGCCGGCTTTCCTCGTGGCGGCTCGCACGCTTGATATCGGCGACGGGAATCGTCGCCACCGGCGGGGGCGGCTGATCGTCATAGAGGAACGGCAGCTCCGGCGCCATGGGGCCCTCGACCCGCGGACCGCGCAGCGCCACCTTGAGCGCCTTGAGCGGATGGGCGAAGGTGTCGTCCACTGCTGTGCCCTCGAATCCGCAGTGCGCCATGCAGTTGTCGCACTTGCGGTTTCGGCCGACGCCGTAGCGCTCCCAGTCGGTCTCCTCCATGAGGGAGCGGAAGGATTCGGCATACCCCTCGTCGGTGAGCAGGTAACAGGGCCGCTGCCAGCCGAAGATGTTGTAGGTTGGGTTGCTCCACGGCGTGCACTGATAGGTCTGGTTGCCCGCCAGGAAATCGAGGAAGAGCGAGGACTGATTGAACGGCCAGCGGGCGCCGCGCTCCCGGCCGCGTTTGAAGATTTCCCGGAAGAGCTGCTTGCTGGCGCTGCGCCCGAGGAATACGTCCTGCCGCGGCGCATGCTGGTAGCTGTAGCCGGGAGAGACGGTGATCCCCTCCACCCCGAGGGACTGCGCCATGTCGAAGAAGTCAGCCACCTCTTGCGGCTTCTCGTTCTGGAACAGCGTGCAGTTGACCGTACAGCGGAATCCCCTGGAGCGCGCCAGCTTGATGGCAGCGACCGCCTTGTCGAATACCCCTTCCTGACACACCGACTCGTCGTGCCGCTCGCGGTTGCCGTCGAGGTGCACGGAGAAGGTGAGATAGGGCGAAGGCTGGTACTCGTCGATGTGCTTGGCGAGCAGGATCGCGTTGGTGCAGAGGTAGACGAAGCGCTTGCGCGCCACGATCCCGGCGACGATCTGCGGCATCTCCTTGTGGATGAGCGGCTCGCCTCCGGGGATGGAGACCATCGGCGCCCCGCACTCATCGACCGC
>JAGWPE010000201.1 GCA_028870635.1 Gammaproteobacteria bacterium
CCCGAAGAGATCCCCCGCGCTCCCGCGATGGACGGCACTGCAGAAGAGGCCCTGAGTGATGCACTCCGTCAGCAGGGTGCCGAAACTGACGGTGCCGATCTCCTGGGAGATAGTGATGTCGTAATAGTCCACCGTTGCGGCGAAGCCCTGCAGGAACCGCGGCGTCAGCACGACGCCGAACTGCCGGGTGATCGCCTTCTCCGCCTGCAGGTCGCGATTGCCGCCCTGCAGCCCGTTGCAGAGGCCGGCGGGGCACTGCTGGATGGTGCCGTACTGCGCGGGCGTCACGCCGCTGCGCTCGCATTGGGCGAGCGTCGCGCCGCCGGAGACGACTCCGGTCGCAGGATCGATCGGTCCGGAGCACGGATCGCTGCCCGTGACGCCCCCGACCGATGACGGAAAGAAGAGCTCATTGATGTCCGGCGCGCGAACCGCACGGTTCCAGCTCCAGCGCAGCGTCACATCCTGCGTCGGCGCGTACCTCACGCCGAACTTGTACGCGTGCGTCAACAAGCTGCTGGTACGGCCCTCGATCTGGTAATCCGAAAGCCGATACGCGGTGTCGAGCTGCAGGAGACGCGCGAACGGCCTCTGCTCGATGACCGGCAGCTGCAGCTCCCCGAAGTAGTCGCGCACGTTGAAGCGCCCCGAGACCGGCGGCATCGGACTGCCGAGCGCGCCGCTCTGGTATTCCTGGTCGGGAAGGAAATTCAACGCCTCCTCACGGTATTCCGCACCCGCCGCGACACCCACACCATCCTTCGCCAGGGGGCTGATGATGTGGTACGGCGTCAGATCGCCGGTCACGCTCGCCGTCCCCAGCTTCTCGACCGTGCTGCCCTGCTGCTGCGCTGTGATCTGGAGATATTTCAGTTGAGCGGGCGTCAGGGCCCCCACCTGGAAGATGTTCGCCGGCACGCAACCGCCGGCCGAGTTCTCGCAGACCACGCTGCCATTGGGACCGGCGGTGGCGAGGAGCGCCTGCTGCAGGTTGGTTCGTGACAGCACGCCGGTGAAGCTCTCATCGAGCCTCGCCTCGCCCCGCTGAACCGAGACATCGTATGAGAAATCGTCGACGAGGGCGCCCTTCGCGCCGGCCACGATCCTGTAGTCGGTGTGCCGGATGTCGTCCTCGCGGTTGCCCGCCTCGACGGCGCGCTTGAAGAACACCACCTTGGCGAGGCTCGCCGGGCTGAGTCCCGCATCCGTGCAGAGCCATGTCTGCTCCTGCGAGGAGAGCAGCGGGTTGCTGCAATTGATGTTGAGGGTACTGATGATCGCATCGGGCGCGGCCTGCGTGATGCTCTCGTCCTGCATGAACATCGCGCTGCCGTAGATGTCCAGGTGAGGGCTCAGCTCGCGGTGCGCGAAGCCGCCCAGGTTATAGCGGTCGTCCGGCAGGCGCATGTAGTTGAGCGGGTTGAAGTTGTATTGCGCGCCGTTGTCGGGAAGGATGGCCGCAGTACCGGCCGGATCCACGATCCCCGTGGCCGAGAGGTGGGCCGCCGCGCGGTCATCGCTGGTGAAGCGGCCGTTGGGGATGGCCGAAGAGCCCGCGCTGCAGCGGTCGAAGGCGGCGATGCTCGCGGGCCCGTAGACGGCCTGGCACTGCGCGTTGCTCGTGGCGGGCTGTCCGTTGGGAAGCGTCGCGAGCGCGTAGACTCCGAAAGGACGCTGCCCGTCGGTGACCGCGTTGAAGTGGCTGTAGCCCGCGTACAGAGTGACGTTGCCCTTGCCCCCGTGGAAATTGCTGCCCCAGGTCAGCGTCGTGTCGTAGCTTGCGCCATCCCCGGCGCCGGTGACGTTGCCCTGGGAATCGACGCTGAAGCCGTCGAAGTCCTTCTTCATGATGAAGTTGACGACGCCGGCCACGGCATCCGAGCCATACACGGAGGAGGCGCCGCCGGTCAGGACTTCGACGCGCTCGACCAGAGCCTGCGGAATGAAGTTGAGATCGGCCTCCGGTCCGCCGAGCGGGCTGCCGGGCATTACGCGCTTGCCGTCGATCAGCGTCAACGTGCGGGATGGCCCGAGGCCGCGCAGGTCGACGTTGGCTACGCCGCGGGCGCCGCCCGGATTCGAGGTCTGGGTCAGCGAGAAATTGCCCTGCACCGAAGGCAGGGTATCCAGCATGGCGTCGATCGACTGCGTGCCTTCGGCTTTCAGCTCACCGCTGTTGATGACCTGCAGTGCGGCGGAGCCCGTGAGCGTCGGCTGTTTGATGCGCGAGCCGGTGACCACGACCTCGTGCAGTGATTGCAGGGCGACACTGGCGGGCGCCGCCGCCGCCGCGGAGCTCGAGGTGGACGCTTGCGCCGCATCGCCCGCCAGAGCCACCGTGTGCCCGGTGATTGCGAGGCATGAGCCCAGGACAGCCGCGAGCGCGGGCTTCGCCAAGCGCTCGAACGGACCACGTGCATTCGCTCTCATCATTCGTGCCCCCGGGGGTCGCCGCCCGGCGGGCGGCCCTGTTGTAAGCCGGGAGTAATGTCGCCAGCGCCCCGGTACTTTGTACAGTGGCGCTTTAGGCTGGCTGGCCTAATGCGGGCTCGGCTGCACCTCTTTGGATCATGGATATCGCGGCATTGCATGCCTCGGGTGCAATCTGCGGCACCAGGCGCTCTATGGTGCAGGAGGACTCCTCCGTGATCCGCTGCGGATCCGCGCAGAGGTACGGCCGCAACACTTCGAGGATCGCCGCGTAGCCTTCGAGGATGGTCCCCGCGCCCATCTCTCGGTCCTGATACTCGATGTAGTTCACCCAATTCTCCGAGAGGATCCAGGTGACCTCCACGATCGAGCGGAGCCGGCGCGCGTCGTGCGGCAGGCGCAGCAGCCCTCGGTCCGCGAGCGCCTGCATGAACTGCTCGATGACCTTGAGGCGCCGCTCGCGGTTCTCGGCGTACCGGCGCCGCAGCAGCGGGTCCTGGCGCAGCAGGTCGGGCAGCTCGCGGTAGAAGAACCGGTATTTCACGATGAGCTGCAGCTGGCGCACGAACATGGCGGCCATGTGCTGCAGCGTCGGCTCGAGGTGGTCACGATACCAGCCGGCGTTCATCTCGCCGATCGCGAGTTGGAAGATGGCGAAGATGACGTCGCGCTTGTTGGGAAAGTGATATTGCAGGTTTCCCTTGCTGATCCCGCAGCGCTCGGCAATGCGGCTCGCGGATACGGCCGCGGTGCCCTCGGCGTTGAAGAGCTCGAGGGCCGCCTGCAGGACGCGAAGTTGTGTGACTCTCGTGGCCATGGGGTCCGCCGCACAACTGGTTGACACCTAAAGCAAATCCCACTCTAGCATGCACCGAGCCCCGGGGGCCAGGGATTCGAGCGCGCGGTGCCCGGTTCAAGCCGCCGCGGCGGATGCGGCCAGGCCGGCCAGCTCCTTCGCGAGCGCTACGCCTTCTTCGTCCGCCAGCGCGGCCTCGTGCAACCGGGCCATCACCGCGGCCCCGTCCGCGCGGGCGGTGAGCGCATCCAGCCGGGAGAGCAGTGCCGAGAAGCTCCTCCATCCCCGCTCGTGCGTCTCGCCGTAGCCCTTGATGAGACGCTGCGCCCGCGCCAGCTCGACGGCAAGACGGTAGTGCGTCGGCGCAAGCCGCTCGATGCGGCCCAGCCAGTCCTCGATCCGCGCGTTCTCCTCGGCGTAGCGCAGCGTGCCCCGGCGCCAGCGCCTGAGCCCGGCGAGAGCATGCAGCAGGAGGAATCCGGTCACCGTGCTGGTGCGTATCCGCCTGCCTCCCGTCATGCGGCCGAGCCAGCGCGATACGCGCGGTGAGGCGAGCACCCAGGCTCCCATCCCTGCGGGCAGGGTTGCGGCGATCTCCGCCACCCGCGGCTTCATGAATTCGGTGATGCCGAAGAGCTGCTCCGGCGCTGCGCGGATTTCCGCCCGCACCCGCGCGAATCGGGAGGCGCGGGTCTTCAGGTCCGCGACACGGATGGTGTCCTCGAACGTCATCCAGAGGGCGAGCCCCCTGGCGACGGCGGCACTGAGCGGCCGCTCTTCGCCGCCCGCATCGAGCGCACTGATGCGCTCCAGACGGCTCAGGTACGAGGCGGCATAGGCCGGATCCTGATAGTCGATCGCGCGCCGCACACCCTCGAGCGCCAGCGTGCGCACCGCTTCCGGCAACCGCCATACCCGATCGAGGAGCGGCTGCAGGGGGGCCGAGCGCGCCTGCTCTGGGATATCAGGCGGCCGATCGGGCGAATCAGCCGCCGGGCGCCACGCGCCGGCGGCTGCGTCGGCGTCAGCGCGGCCTGCCCGCTCGCAGGCATCGGAGAAAGCCGCGAGGTTCGTGGCGACCGCGATGCCGCTCTTGCCGATCGCCGCCTCGAATGCCGGCCGGCCAAAGGGCAGTACACCACTGCCGCAGAGCGCCCCGAGCAGCACGGAGCTGATGATGCTGTGATGCTGCTCGGCAACGGCCTCCATGTCGAACAGGATGAGCCGTTTCGCCTGGCCGCGAGCGAGCTCGATGAGTCCCTCGGCATCGGCGGCGCCCCGCCCCATCGCGCTCTTCTCCGCGATCGAGTAGGAGCGGTGGGACGAGGCGATGAGAGTGGTTCTGTCGCGATCCACGAGGCCGCGCTGGATCGCCCGCCCTGCCTCGATGAGCTCGGACCCGACGACACAGTCGACATCCCCGGGGACGGGCATGAGCGCCATGATCGGCTCGCGTCCGGCCCGCTGCGCCTCGGCCCGCGGGAAGAATTCCAGATAATAGATCGTCGCGCCCGTGCGCTGCGCGACACCGGGCACCGATGTCGATTGCGCGAGGTAGCCTTCGGCCTCGGCGATCTCGATGAGCCATTCGGCGAGCACGCCGCCGCCCTGGCCGCCGAGCGCCGCGATGCAGAGCTTGATCGGTCTTGGCGTCACAAAGCGAAGCGCAGGCGCTTACGGTCGCTGCGCCGCTGCAGGGCGCCGATCACCGCGGCGCGCACACGGGCAAGCAGCCGGTCTCGCCAGGACGGGTTGTAGACCAGCTCGGCCCGATAGAAGGAGGGACAGAGCACGGCCGCATGCGCGACTTCGCCGCACACCCCGCAGCCGACACAGCTGTTGTCGACGTGGGCCACGGGATCGGTGCGCAACGGGTCCGGATTCGGCTTCACGGTGAGCGATGGACAGCCGGAGAGGCGGATGCAGGAGTGATCGCCGGTGCAGGTGTCGGCGTCGACGCCGAAGCGCTCGCGCACCACGCGCTTGCCTTCGTGGATCGCCTTCTTCATCAACGGACCGACCCGCCGCTGGCGGTTGAGCTGGCACTCGCCCTCGGCGACGATGACCTTGGGACCACGGAACTGTGTCGTCAACGCCTCGCGCAGGACCTTCAGAGTCTGCGCCATGTCATAGGTTCGGATGTGCCGCACCCACTCCACGCCGACGCCACGCACGGCGTTGACGATCGAGTTGTTCCCCTGCCGGTGCTCGTTCGGCCAGCGGGAGGATGGGATGTCCTGCCCGCCGGTCGCCGCGGAATAATTGTTGTCGATGATCACGGTCAGGCCGTCGTGGCGGTTGAAGACCGCGTTGCCGATGCCGCTCGTGAGCCCGTTGTGCCAGAACCCGCC
>JAGWPE010000202.1 GCA_028870635.1 Gammaproteobacteria bacterium
GAGCTCATCGTGAGCATTCCGGGGCTCATCAACTGACGCAGCGCCCGCAGCCATGATCACCCTCACCTCGAAGGAATTGGACGGCTGGCTCGCCGAGCTCTTCTGGCCGTTCGTGCGCATCGGCTCCTGCTTCATGGTGGCCCCGGCCTTCGGCGCCGTCACGGTGCCGGTTCGCGTGCGGGTCATACTTGCGGGCGCCGTGGCGCTGCTGGTCGCGCCACTCGTGTCGATTCCCGACGTGACCCCGCTCTCCGCGACGGGCGTCATCATCACCGTGCAGCAGGTGATCATCGGCGCGGCACTCGGGTTCAGTCTGCAGATCCTTTTCGACGCGGTCTCCCTCGGCGGCGAGGTGCTCGCCAACAGCATGGGCCTGTCGCTCGCCTTCAACCTGGATCCGAACAATGGCGCCAGCACGCCGGCGCTCGGACAGCTCTACTCCATCCTCGTCACCCTGATCTTTCTGGTGCTCAACGGGCACCTCGCGCTCATCCGCACACTCATCGACGGATTCCGGACGTTGCCCATCGGCACCTCCGGTTTGGGGCCCGCCGGCCTCTGGTCCGTGGTGACCTGGGGCTCCCAGCTCTTCTCGGGGGCGCTCGCCGTTTCGCTGCCCGCGGTCACGGCGCTGCTCATCGCCAACCTCGCCTTCGGCGTCGTCAGCCGGGCCGCTCCGACGCTGAACATCTTTTCCGTTGGACTGCCCGTGGCGCTCGTCTTCGGTTTCATCGTCATCATCGTCGGGCTGCCGACGCTCGAGACGAGTTTCATCCGTCTGCTGGCAGTCGCGCTGGCCTTCCTGCGCCACCTGAGCGGAGCCTGATACCGTGGCCGAGAACGACCAGGAACGGAACGAAAAGCCGACAGGCAAGCGCCTGGAGAAGGCGCGCGAGGAAGGCCAGGTCCCGCGCTCGCCCGAGCTGAGCGCCGCCGCCGTGCTGCTCGTCACGGCGGGAAGCCTCCATTTCTTCGGCGGCTCGCTCGGCGCGAGCCTCTACGACATCATGAGAACCGGTCTCTCGCCGAGCTCGGCCGCTGCTCTCGACCCCGGCATCGCGTTGTCCACCGCCTCCGCGCAGATGCTGCGTGCCCTGATCGCCTGCGCGCCGCTCCTCGGGCTGACGATGATCGCCGCGCTGGTGGCGCCGCTCGCGCTCGGAGGTTGGAATTTCAGCCCGGCAGCGCTGGCGCCCAACTTCACCAAGCTCGACCCCATCGCCGGCTTCGGCCGGTTCTTCTCCGCCCGGGGCGCCGTCGAGCTCGTCAAGGCGTTCGCCAAGTTCCTGGTGGTCGGCGTCATCGCCGTCGCGGTGCTGCGCAAGCAGTCGGCGCAGCTTCTCGCGCTCGGCGCCGCGCCGCTGCACGCAGGGATCGCGCAGGCCGCCAGTCTCAGCTCGGATGCCTTGCTCGCCGTCTCCGCCGGGCTTGCGCTCATCGCGGCTGTCGATGTGCCCTGGCAGCTCTGGCAGCACTCGAAGAAGCTCAGCATGACGCGCGAGGAGATCCGCGAGGAGATGAAAGAGAGCGAAGGCGCGCCCGAAGTGAAGAGCCGCATCCGGCGCACGCAGCGGGAGATGGCCCGCCGCCGGATGATGCAGGAGGTGCCCAAGGCGGATGTCGTGGTCGTCAACCCCACTCACTTCGCCGTGGCGCTGCGTTACGACGAGAGCCGCATGCGCGCGCCGCTCGTCGTCGCCAAGGGCATGGACCTCATCGCCGCCCGGATCCGCGAGGTTGCGACCGCGCATGCTGTTCCCATTTTCGAGGCGCCGCCGCTTGCCCGCGCGCTCCATCACAACGTCGAGATCGGCGGCGAGGTTCCGGCGACGCTCTACGTGGCCGTCGCGCAGGTCCTCACCTACATCTACCAGCTCAAGGCTGCCCGCACTTCAGGCGCGCGGCCGCCCGAGCCCCCGGCCATTGATCCGGCCATCGATGCCGCTCGCCACTAACCCATGACCGCAGCCACCACGACATCGAGCTCCACCCTGCCGACATGGCGGGAACTGCTGCGCGCCGGAATCGGCGTGCCGGCGGGTGTCCTCGCCGTGCTCGCCATGGTGATCCTGCCGCTGCCGCCGATGGCGCTCGATGTGCTCTTCACTTTCAACATCGCCCTCTCGATAGTCATCGTGATGGCGGTGTTCTATGTCTCGCGGCCGATCGAGTTTGGCGTCTTCCCGACCGTTCTCCTGCTCGCGACATTGCTGCGCCTCGCTCTCAACGTCGCCTCGACCCGCGTGGTCCTGCTTCACGGGTACAGCGGCCCGCAGGCAGCGGGCCGTGTCATCGAGTCCTTTGGTGAGTTCGTGGTCGGCGGCAACTTCGCCGTCGGCGTGGTGGTCTTCATCATCCTCACCATCATCAACTTCGTCGTAGTCACCAAGGGCTCGGGACGCATCTCCGAAGTCAGCGCCCGCTTTACGTTGGACGCCATGCCCGGCAAGCAGATGGCGATCGATGCCGATCTGAACGCGGGGCTGATCACGCAGGAAGAGGCGCGCACCCGCCGCACCGAGATCCGCGCGGAGGCGGACTTCTACGGCGCGATGGATGGCTCGAGCAAGTTCGTCCGCGGCGATGCCGTTGCCGGCATCCTGATTCTCCTCATCAACATCATCGGCGGCCTCGCGATCGGCACGGTCGGTCACGGCATGGCGGTGACGGACGCGGTCCATACGTACACCCTGCTCACCATCGGCGACGGCCTGGTCGCGCAGATCCCGGCACTCCTCCTCTCGACTGCGGTGGCGCTGATCGTGACCCGCATGTCGCGGTCGCAGGACATGGGCGGGGAGCTGCGCCGTCAGCTCTTCGGCAACCCGAAGGCGCTCGGGGTGGCCGCTGGCATGCTCGGCGTCATGGGACTCATTCCCGGAATGCCGAACGTCCCCTTCCTGCTGATCGCGGCGCTCTGCGGCGCGGCCGCGTACCTCATCAACAAGAAGCGCACGGCCGCCGCGGCCGTCGCCGCGGCCCCGAAACCCGCGGCGCCGGCGCCGGAAACCCGCGAGCTCACGTGGGAGGACGTGCGTCCGGTCGATCTCGTCGGTCTGGAGGTCGGCTATCGCCTCGTCTCCCTCGTGGACAAGCGCCAGAGCGGCGACCTCCTGGGCAGGGTGCGCGGCGTGCGGCGCAAGCTCTCGCAGGAGCTCGGCTTCCTGATCCCGGCCGTGCACATCCGCGACAACCTGGACCTCGCTCCCAACGTCTATCGGATCAACCTGAGCGGCGTGCCGGTCGGCGAGAGTGTCATCTATCCGGACAAGGAGCTCGCGATCAACGCGGGGCGCGTCTTCGGTCCGCTGCAGGGCATCGCCACCCGCGACCCGGCCTTCGGCATGGAAGCGGTATGGATCGATGCGGCGAGCCGCGATCATGCGCAGGCGCTCGGCTACACCGTGGTCGATCCGAGCACCGTCATCGCCACCCATCTCTCCTTCGTCATCCAGTCGCACGCCAACGAGCTCCTCGGCCACGAGGAAGTGCAGCAGCTGCTCAACGCGCTCGCGAAGAGCGCTCCAAAGCTGGTGGAGGATCTGGTGCCGCGCGTGCTGCCTCTCTCCGCCGTGGTGCGCGTCCTGCAGAGCCTGCTCGCCGAGCGCATTCCCATCCGCAACATCCGCACCATCATCGAGACGGTGGCGGAGCACGCGCCGCGCTCGCAGGACCCAGCAGTGCTCCTGGCGCAGGTCCGCGTCGCCCTGGGGCGGCAGATCGTGCAGGACATCGCCGGCATCGCCGCCGAGCTGCCCGTCATCACCTTCGAGCCGGAGCTCGAGCGGCTGCTCTCAGGCTCGCTCGCCGGCACCGCCGCGAGCCCGGGCCTCGAGCCCGGCTTGGCGGAGCGGCTGCAACAGCGCATCGCCGAGGCATCGCGGCGCCAGGAGGCCTCCGGCGAGGCGCCGGTACTCCTCGTGCCGCCGCCGCTGCGCGCGCAGATGGCCCGCTTCCTGCGCGCGGCGCTGCCCAACCTCTACGTCCTCGCCTGGAATGAGATTCCCGACAACCGCAAGGTCCGCGTCGTCACCGCGGTGGGTAGATAGATATGAAAATCGTACGACATACGGCACCCGACATGCGCCAGGCGCTGCGCTCGATCCGCGAGCAGTTGGGCGAAGAGGCGGTCATCCTTTCCTCGCGCCGCATACCTCAGGGAGTCGAGATCACCGCGGCGGTGGATTTCGATGCCGCCAGCCTGGAGAAGGCGGCTCCGCTGGCTGCCCCTGAGGAGCGCCCACCGGCACCCGCCGCTTCCGAGCGGGCTTTCGCTGCCCAGCCGCCCACCCTCGAGCGCGCCGCGCCGGCTCCCGCCGCCGCCGCTCCTTTGTTCGAGCCGCAGCCAGAGGCTCCCACCGAGGCGATGGGCAAGGAGCTGCAGAGCCTGCGCCGCATGCTCGAGACGCAGCTCGCGCAGCTCGCCTGGAGCGACCGCACGCGCCGCGCTCCCGTGCATACGGAGCTGCTGCGCGAGCTGACCGAGATCGGTATCGCACAGGACCTCGCCGACCACATCGTCGGCCAGCTCGATGAGCGGGTGGACCTGACGCAGGGCCGCCGGTTCGCGATCGCGGGCCTGTCGCAATACTTGCTCGTGACGGGCGATCGCTGGCTGGAGACCGGCGGGCGTGTCGCCTTCGTCGGGGCCACCGGCGTCGGCAAGACCACCATGCTGGCGAAACTCGCGGTGCGTTGGATACTGCGGCATGGCCCGGGAGACCTCGCGCTGGTCGCTTCCGATACCGTGCGTATCGGCGCGCAGGATCAGATGCAGGCCCTGGGACAGCTGCTTGGCGTGCCGGTGCACGTACCGGAGCGCTTCGAGGCCCTGCCGGAGCTGCTCACGCGCCTGCAGCGGCACCGGCTGGTGCTGATCGACACGCCGGGCTCGAGCCTGCGCGACGCGCAGCTCGGGGTGCGCCTCTCGGTGCTCGCCAACTGCGCATCGAAGCTCGAGACGGCGCTCGTGCTCGCAGCCAGCACGCAGGCAGGCGCGCTCGAGGAGGCGGTGCAACGCTTCCGGCCCGCCAACCCGGCCTCGTGCCTTCTCACCAAGATCGACGAGGCGGCGAGCCTCGGCGGCGCTCTCTCCGTGCTCATCCGCGCGCGCGTCCCGCTCTCCTACACGAGCGACGGCCAGCGCGTGCCCGAGGACCTGCGGCCGGCGAGGTCCCTGGAGCTCGTATCCCAGGCCGTGCGGCTCGCCAAGGCGACCGGCGCGGCCGCCGACGAAGATCTGCTGCGACGACGATTTGGAAGGCTGTCACATGCCACGACCTGAGCTCAGTTTGATCAACAACTCCAAGCTCGAGTCCCTCGGCCAGCCCGTGCAGGTGATCGCCGTTACCGGCGGCAAGGGGGGTGTCGGCAAGACGAGCGTGTCGGTGAATCTCGCCACGGCGCTCGCCGCGGCGGACCGGCGTGTGGTGCTGCTCGATGGCGACCTGGGGCTCGCGAACGCCGATGTCTTCCTCGGCCTCTCCCCGCGCTACACGCTCGCGCACGTGATCTCCGGGGAGCGCACCCTGGATGAGGTGATCATCGAGGCGCCGCAGGGATTTCATGTCGTGCCCGCGGCCTCGGGCGCCGCCGACCTCGCCAGCATGGGCTGCGCGGAGCACCTGGGCCTGGTGCGCGCCTTCAGCGCTCTCGCCGCCCGCCTCGATGTGCTGATCGTGGACACCGCGGCGGGAATCGCCCAGGGTGTGCTGCAGTTCTCACAGGCGTCCCAACACGTTCTCATCGTGATCTGCGACGAGCCGGCCTCGCTAACCGACGCCTATGCGCTCGTCAAGGTCCTGAGTCGCAATCACGGCGTCGGCCGATTCCGCGTGCTCGCCAATCGGATCCGCGCGCCCGGCGCCGGCGCCGAGCTCTTCCGCCGCTTCGAGCGCGTCACGGCGCGCTTCCTCGACGTTGTGCTGGAATTCGCCGGCGAGATTCCGGAGGACGAGTACCTGCGCCGCTCCGTGCGGGAGCAGCGCCCGGTGCTGGAGGCTTATCCAGCGAGCCCCGCGGCGCGGGCGTTCAAGAAACTCGCGACCGCGGCCGATACATGGCCAGTGCCGCCCGGTCCCCGCGGGAACATCGAGTTCTTCGTGGAGCGGCTGGTGCGACGGAACGCGGTACGGCTGGAAGTGGTGCCATGAACGCGGCGAGTGCCTACGGAATGCGGCGCGGCGCGGACGAGGCAAGCGAGCTGGTGACGCGCCACGCGGAGCTGGTGAAGCGGATCGCCTACCACCTGGTCGGCCGGCTGCCGCCCTCCGTGGAGGTGGACGATCTGATGCAGGCCGGGATGCTGGGGTTGCTGGAGGCGGCCTCGAACTACGCGCCGAACCGCGGCGCGAGCTTCGAGACCTATGCCGGCATCCGCATCCGCGGCGCCATGATCGATGCGCTGCGCAAGCTCGACTGGGCGCCGCGCTCGGTGCATCGCAAGGCGCGCGCCGTGGCGGCGGTGGTGCAGGAGATCGAGCGGCGCACCGGACGCGATGCGCGCGATACGGAGATTGCCGAGCGGCTCGGAGTGCCGCTCGAGGAGTATCACGCCATCGTGCAGGACGCGGCGAGCTGCCGCCTGGCGGCGCTCGACGACACGACTGCGGCGACGGCCGAGGGCGCGGCCGACCCGTTCAGGGAGACCGCGGAGGAAGGATTCCTCCATGCGCTGGCGCAGGCGATCGAGGGGCTGCCGGAGCGGGAGAAGCTGGTGATGTCGCTCTACTACAGCGAGGGACTGAACCTCAAGGAGATCGGCGCGGTGCTGAAGGTGACCGAATCGCGCGCCTGTCAGCTGCACGGGCAGGCGCTCGTGCGGCTCAAGGCGCGGCTGGCGGATTGGCGCGACGGTGCGGCCGGCGCGAGTGCAACGAGACGAGGCAGGCAGTGAGCAAAGATCTGAAATTCCTGGTGGTCGATGACTTCTCGACCATGCGGCGCATCATCAAGAACCTGCTGCACGACCTCGGCTACCCGAACGTCTCCGAGGCGGATGACGGCAAGACGGCGTTGCCGATGCTGCAGGCGGGCGGCTTCGATTTCCTCATCACCGACTGGAACATGCCCGGCATGCCCGGGCTCGAGCTCATCAAGGC
>JAGWPE010000203.1 GCA_028870635.1 Gammaproteobacteria bacterium
AACGGCATCATCGGCCTCGGCGTATTCGCCGCGGACTGCGGCCCCGGGTGCAACGCCCCCGTCGGCGGCGGCGCCAATCCGGGCTTCTACTACGAATGCCCGGCGAGCACCTGGTCCCCCGCCAATCCCTGTGCCGAGATCGCACTGGCGGAGAGCGCCCAGGTCACCGATCCCGTGGTGTTCTTCCAGACGGACAACAACGGCGTGATCGTCGAGCTCCCCGCGGCGACCGAGGGCGCGACCACCATCAGCGGCACCGTGATATTCGGAATCGGCACCGAGGGCAACAATTCCCTGGGCGGACAAACCGTCTTCACGGCGAGCTCGGCCTACGGGGATGTCACCACCACCTACACTCCCCAGGGAGGGACGCAGCAGTTCCTGCCTTTCTCCTACTTCGACACCGGCTCGAACGCCTACTACTTCGCCGACAACTCCATCCCCACCCTCCAGAGCTGCAGCAGCTATCCGGGTTACAAGCCCAGCACCCCGGACACCTGGTTCTGCCCCGCCTCCGAGCTCAATCTGCAGGCGATCACCTCGGGCCAGAACGGCACGCAGGCGACGGTGAGCTTCTCCATCGGCAACGCCTACAAGCTGTTCAACCAGTACTCGGGAACCGTTTTCAACGACCTCGGCGCGAGCAGCGGCTCGCAGCCGGCCGACTGCACGAGCCAGAGCACTCAGGACACCGCGTGCTCGTTTGATTTCGGGTTCCCGTTCTTCCTCGGCCGCAACGTATACATCGCGTTCGCGGGCGCAGCCACCGCCTGGGGCACGGGCCCGTACTTCGCGTATTAGTTGATTGGCGCAAAGTCGCCTGCGGCGCGTTGCTCGACCCATCCTGGGCCTCGGCCCTTCGGGCCCGGCGCCCGCGCCGTCTGACTTTCCTCGGTCTCGCGGCCCAGGGAACGGCCCCTCTGAGACCCGCTTGCGGGCGACGAGGGGCCGCGGGAAACGGCCGCTTACTCACTTGCTTTCGAGCAACGGACTACGGACTTCGGCTCGAGGCGATCGGCGGCTCGCCGGCATGGCGCAGCCTGACGTTGAGCTTGCGGATCGCCGACTGGTCCTCCTGCCAGGCGCGCACCGCCTGATCCAACGCCTTCGACTCCTGGTCGAACACCTCCGAGTCCGCGGGCGTGGGCGCCAGATCTGCCGACTCGGCGTCGGCCTCGAGGCCGCTGATCCGCCCGCTGATGGCGCCCAGGTCCGTGTCGCCGCCATGATCCGCCGTCGCATCGCGGAGCTTCTCGACCGCTCCAAGCAGCGCATGGTCCCCGTGTGTTGCATTCAGCCTCCGGGCCAATGCCTCCAGCTCATCGTGCGCCGATTTCTCTCCCTGGTACGCGGTGCCCGCACGCTCGAGCGCGGCGCACAGCGACTGGCTGAAGGTGAGCAGCGCGCGCAGATCGGCGCTGCTCGTGTGAACCCGCGGATCCAGCTGCACAATGAGCGGCGCCCGATACTGTTGGCCGCCGGCGGTCAGCACGATGCTGTAGATGCCCGGCAGTACGAACGGCCCGTCCACTGCGGTCGGCGTGTCCTCGCCGAACACCGCCGCGATGCTGTAGTCGTATGAGATCGCCTGTGGACGTGCATACCGCAGATTCCATACGAAGCGGTGCATGCCGGGCGCGGACGACAGACGCTCGGCCGGCCGCAGCCACTCCTCGCCGAAATACCGGTTCGCCTCAATGCGCCCCGGCGCCTCATCCGAGGAGAAGCGCCGCACCAGCTGCCCGGTGAAGCTGTAGACCTCGAGCGTCACCGCACCCTGCGTGCCCTTGCCCAGCCAGTAGTCGATCACCGCGCCGGCCGGCGGGTTACGCCCCTCCGGGGTCTCGGGCGGCAGCGGCGTATCCTTGTTGTTGTTGGGATGCACTCGCCAGGCGACCTCCGGGGCAAAGAGATGCGCCGGCGCCGCGAGCACCGCGGCCGAAAGCTGGCGCAGCGGTGTCACATCATCCAGGATCCAGATCGCCCGGCCCTGGGTCGCGGCGATGAGGTCGTCGCCGTGCACCAGAAGGTCATTGACCTGGGCCTTGGGCAGGTTGAGCTGCAGCGACTGCCAGTGATCACCGTCATCGAGCGACACGTAGGCGCCTTCCGACGTGCCTGCATACAACAGGCCGCTGCGTACGGTGTCGGCGCGGACGACCGGAACCACCTCGTCGGCCGGTAATCCGCTGTCGACCTCCGTCCAAGTCTTGCCGTAGTCGTGAGTGCGCAAGACGCGCGGGCGGAACTCATCCTGCCGATGATCGTCCACTGCTGCGTACGCGCTCGCCGCATCCAGCGGCGACGCATCGATCGAGCTCACCTTCTCCCAGGGCTTCAATGCCGGCGGCGTCACGTTCTGCCAATGTTGACCGCCGTCAAGCGTGAGCTGGATGAGCCCGCTGTCGGTGCCCACCCAGATGAGATCCGCGCTCTTGGGCGATGGCGCGATGGCGCTGATGACGCCATACCCGCACGCCCTCGCCTGCTCGCCGGCCACCTTGCCGTTGCAGTCGGCGGCATTTGCCTGCTTACCGGTGAGATCCGGCGAGATGGCCTGCCAGTGATTGCCTTCGTCCGTGGAGCGAAAGAGCACCTGCGCGCCGAGCAGGAGCGCCCGGGGCTTGGTGGGCGTGAATGCGAGGGGAGTCACCCAGCCGTAGCGGTACCTGACCGCCGTCGGGCGCGCGCCGTAGGTGTTGACCGGCCACGGCGTGACGTTCGCCACCTGGCCGGTGCTCCCGTCGTAACGCGACACTCTGCCGCCCATGCCGCTGCCGAACACGAGATCGGGATTGTCCGGGTCCGGCAACATGTAATCGCGCTCGTCTCCGCCGACCGGATGCCAGTCGCGGAAGGTGAGCGCGCCATAGTCGCTGCGGCTCGCGGTACCGACCGTGCCGCTGTCCTGCTGGCCGCTGTAGATCCAGTAGGGGAAGCGATTGTCGGCGGCGAGATGGTAGAACTGGCCCGTCGGCTGGTTGTACCAGCTGCTCCAGGTTTTGCCGTCATCGATGGTGACCACCGCCCCCTGATCCGAGGCGGTGATCCAATGATCCGGATGCTCGGGATTGATCCACAGGAAGTGATAGTCGTCACCGCCCGGTGCGCCCTTGATGATCGCCCAGGTCTTGCCGCCGTCGCTCGAGCGGCGGATCGACTGGCCTGCCGAGTACACGACGTCCGGATTGCGCGGGTCCACCGTCAGGCGCGAGAAGTACCAGTTCCCGAAAGTATCCCCATCGGCATTCACCCGCTGCCAGTGATCCCCGCCGTCATCGGAGCGCCACACGCCGCCCTCCGTTTTCGAAGCCACCGTCGCGTAGATGCGTGTGCCCTGCGCGGTGTGGGTCACAGCGAGCCCTATGCGTCCGAGGGGGCCTTGCGGCCAGCCGTTGCCGGTCAGCCGCATCCACGTGGCCCCGCCGTCGCTCGAGCGATAGATCGCGCTCCCGGGACCGGCCAGCGGCTCGAAGTAGCTCAGCCAGGGCCGAGCGCGCATCTGCCAGGCCGCCGCGTAGAGCAGATTCGGGTTGGAGGGGTCCGCGGCGAGATCGACGACGCCGGTGTCATCGTCGATCGCAAGCGCATGCACCCAGCTCCTGCCGCCGTCCGTCGAGCGATAGATGCCGCGCGCCGGATTGGGGCCGAAGAGGTGGCCGAGCGCAGCCACCACCACCACGTCGGGGTTGCGTGGATCGACCCAGATCCGGCCGATGTCGCGGGTCGCCGCCAGGCCGAGCGACTGCCAGGTCCTGCCGCCATCGGTGGACTTGAAGACGCCGTGGCCCGCCGCGGCGTCATATCGCGGCGCCGCCTGGCCCGTGCCCACATAGATCGTGTCCGGGGCCGACGGCGCGACCGCCAACGCCCCGATGGCTGGCGGCAGGCCATCTCCTACCGACCGCCAGGTCCTGCCGGCATCACCCGTCTTCCAGATGCCGCCCCCCGCGCCGGCGAAATAGAACGTGTCCGGGCTCGCTGGCACACCGGCCGCCATCGTGGCCCAGCCGCCGCGGAAAGGGCCCACCAGGCGCCAGCGAAGCTGCGAATAGGCAGAGTGTGGCACCTCCGGTACCCCGCCCATGGCGGCGCGCCCCGGCGGGAAAGGCACCTGCGCGGCGGCTGCGATGCCCTGCGCCTGCGCCGGCTGCCCGCGGGCGAGGAGCGCGGCCCCCAGCGCCGCGCCAGCGAGAAGGACGGAAAGGCCCACGGCCCGCGGCGCCTGCGATCGGCGATCGGTTGCGGTCATTGGCGACCCCCAGTAATCAACCAGTAATAAAACCGTCAACGATACCGGATTTGGGCGCGCGCCGCCGCCGACCGGGTCACCGCGAAAGCGGATCAGCCAGCGGCCCCGGGCCGCTGCCTCGGCCGCTCCCTCGGCCGTTCCCTGATCCGCTCCCTGATCCGCTCCCTGGGCGGCTTCGAGCCAATCAACATACAATGCGCGGCTTTACCTCACCGGGAGCGGCCCCGCCCAATATGGTCCACGTCATCATCCTTGCGATCGTTCAGGGGCTTGCGGAGCTTCTGCCCGTCTCCAGCTCCGCGCACGTGATCGTCGCGGAGAAGTTGCTGGGAATGAATCCCTCGGCGCCGGAAATGACGCTTCTGCTCGTCATGCTGCATACCGGCACGATGCTCGCGGTGATCGTCTATTTCTGGGAGCGCTGGCGGCGCGCGTTCTTCAGCTCCTGGCCCGTGTTCAAGCGCTTCGCGGCGGCGCTGATCGTCGCCACCCTGCTGACCGGCATCGTCGGCGGCGGCATCATCGAGTTCATCGAGAAGGTGCTCATGCGCCGCGAGGCGCACGCCTGGGTCGAGCAACTCTTCAGCCGTCTGGACCTGATTGCCGTCGCGCTGGCCGTGGCCGGCGTGTTCATTCTCGTAGCCGGCCTGGTGGAGAACCGCCGGCGCAATGCCCCCGCCGCCCACGAGCTGACCCCGGCGCAATATTCCTCGATCGGCGCGCTGCAGGGACTCTGCATTCCCTTCCGCGGCTTCTCCCGTTCCGGCGCCACCATCTCGACGGGCCTGCTGATGCGTGTCGCACGCAGCAGCGCCGAGGATTTCAGCTTCGCTCTCGCCGTCGTGCTGACGCCGCCCGCCGATGCGCGCGAGATCTGGCGCCTCTATCAGTCACAGCACCATCAGCTCGCCGGGATGGCCCCCGCGGCCATGCCCAGCCTCGTGGGAGTGGTGTTCGCGTTTCTCGCTGGCCTTCTGGCGCTCAAGTGGCTCAGCCGCTGGCTGGAGAGCGGCCGCTGGCACTTTTTTGGAATCTACTGCCTCATCGCGGCGGGCGCCGTTGCGTACCTCTACCACACCGGCTTTTAAGCGCAGTCACTCGTCAGGGAGCGGCCCTCGCCCGGGGGTCTGCCGAGGGGCAGGCACACCCTGAACGAGGCGCCCCGGCCGGGGCCTGGGCTCTCGGCGAGGATCGTGCCGCAGTGCAGCTCGACGAGCTGCTTGGCGATTGCAAGCCCGAGACCGAGGCCGCCGTGGCGGCGCGCCGCGCCCACCGTCCCCTGGCGGAAGCGATCGAAGACGAACGGCAGGAAATCAGGATCGATGCCGATGCCCGTGTCATGGACCTCCAGCTGCATGCGATCTCCCACCCGATGCAGCCGCACGTCCACACGGCCGCCGGGGGGCGTGAATTTGACCGCGTTGGCGAGCAGGTTGCAGGCAACCTGTTGGATCCGGTTCGGATCGGCGCGCACCGGCTCGACGCCACCGCCCAGATCCGCCGCCAGCTCGACCTGGCGCTCTCGAGCGCCAGGCATGGCCTGCGCGATCGCATCCTCCACGGCCCCGGTGATCGGGGTGTCCTCGAGCTCGAGGCGAAGCTGGCCGCGCGCGATGCGTGCAAGATCGAGAAGGTCGTCGATGAGCTGCTGCTGCGTGAGCGCCGAGCGCTCGAGGATCTTCGCTCCCTGCAGCACATCCTCCCTGCAGAGACCGCCCTGCGCCAGCATCCGCGACCAGAGGCTGATCGTATTGAGCGGCGCGCGCAGCTCGTGGCTGACGGTGGCGATGAAATCGTCCTTGGAGCGGCTGGCGCGCTCGGCCTCGCGGCACAGCGCCTCGGACGACCGAAGCTCCTCGCGCAGACGCGCGTTGGCAAGCGCGAGCTCGGCAATGCGCGCATTGGCATCGGCCAAGAGGGCGGGAAGATCCTCCCTCACGGCATCCTCGGCGGCGGGCGAAGCGAGAGACTGCGCCATATGAGCATCCTCCTCGGGACCGATGAGAGGTTACCCCGGGCACCACCCCGTTCCCCGGAACGCTCTGCCATGGCCGCCTGGACCGGCGGCCGGCGCACGGTGCCCAATACGGATACTTCCTCGATGACGCTCCATGCGGGTATCGCCGAAACGAACCGATCATAACATAACACACTGCACGCGCAGGTCCGCGGACGATTGCGGACGGCCGCGGCCGCCGCTCCTGCAACGCTCCGGGCCGAGCAGGCCTGACCCGCGTGTGAGACAATCGCCGCACCGCTTCGGCGCATCGGATGAAAGCGCTCATGTCCGGATTGTTAGCGTTCCCCATCACCCGCAAATGGCCGCCGCGGTTCGCCGACCGCCTGCAACTTTATTCCCTGCCGACGCCGAACGGCGTCAAGGCCTCCATCATGCTGGAGGAAACCGGACTGCCGTACGAGCCGCATCTCGTCAGCTTCGATGCGCAGGAGCAGCTCTCGCCGGAGTTCCTCTCGCTCAATCCCAACAACAAGATTCCGGCGATCCTCGATCCCGACGGCCCCGGCGGCCGGCCGCTGCCGCTTTTCGAGTCAGGCGCGATCCTCCTCTACCTCGCGGAGAAGACCGGCCGCTTCCTGCCGCGCGATCCGGCGGACCGCTACCGGGCGATCCAGTGGCTGATGTTTCAGGTGGGCGGCATCGGTCCCATGTTCGGCCAGGTCGGGTTCTTCAACAAATTCGCCGGCAGGGACTACGAGGACAAGCGCCCGCGGGACCGTTACGCCGCCGAGGCGAAGCGGCTGCTGCGCGTGCTCGACAAACAACTCGAGGCGCAGCCCTGGATCTGCGGCGGGGAATACACGATCGCGGACATCGCCACGTTCCCTTGGGTGCGCAATCTCATCGGCTTCTATGAGGCGGGCGAGCTCGTCGGCATGGCCGACTTTCCCAACGTGATGCGGGCCCTGGAGAGGTTCCTCGCGCGGCCTGCCGTCGCAAGAGGCCTCGAGATCCCGAAGAGCGGCTGATAGATCGTGAGCGCCCGCGCGCTGATGGTGCAAGGCACCACGTCGGATGCCGGCAAGAGCACGCTCGTGGCGGGCCTTTGCCGCGTGCTGCGGCGGCGGGGCGTGCATGTCGCGCCGTTCAAGCCGCAGAACATGGCGCTCAACAGCGCGGTCGGGATCGACGGAGGCGAGCTCGGCCGCGCCCAGGCGCTGCAGGCACAGGCGGCCGGCATTCCGCCGACGACGGACCTCAACCCGGTATTGCTCAAGCCGAGCACCGATCAGCGCTGTCAGGTCATCATCCATGGAAGAGCCGTCGGAGAAATGGGCGCCTGGGACTATCACGAGTTCAAGCGCCGCGCGCGCGAGGCCGTGCTGACTTCCTATCGGAGGCTGCACGCGGCGTACGAGTACGTCGTGATCGAGGGCGCCGGCTCTCCCGCCGAGATCAACCTGCGGGAGGGCGACATCGCCAACATGGGATTCGCGGAGGCGGTCGACTGCCCGGTCGTGCTCATCGCCGACATCGACCGCGGCGGGGTGTTCGCCCACATCGTGGGCACGCTGGCACTCTTGAGCGAGAGTGAGCGCAACCGCATCCGGGGGTTCGTCATCAACCGCTTCCGCGGCGACCTGTCGCTGCTGCAGCCGGGGCTGGATTGGCTCGAGCGGCACACCGGCAAGCCGGTGCTGGGCGTTCTTTCCTACCTGCACGGACTGCACCTCGACGCTGAGGACGGCATCAGCCGCGAGGTGCCGCGGGCCGCCGCCGGATCGGCCGAGACGCTGCGGGTGGTCGTGCCGGTCCTGCCGCGGATCAGCAACCACACCGACTTCGAGCCCCTTGCCGCCCACCCGCAGGTGGACCTGCGCTACATCGGCGCTGCGACGCAGCCCCCGCCCGCCGACCTCGTCATCCTTCCGGGCTCCAAGTCCGTGCGCGCCGACCTCGAGTGGCTGCGCGCGCGCGGCTGGCCCGGATACCTCGAGAGGCACCTGCGCTACGGCGGCAAGGTCCTCGGCATCTGCGGCGGCCTGCAGATGCTGGGCAGAGTGATCGCCGATCCGCAGGGAGTCGAGGGCGCGGCCGGCGAATGCCCCGGCCTCGGATGGCTCGAGCTCACCACGGTCCTGCTGCCCGGCAAGCGCCTGTCCAATGTGACGGGACGCCTGCAGATGGAAGAGGCGCGAGTGCGCGGCTACGAAGTCCACGCAGGCCGGACCCACGGCCCCGCG
>JAGWPE010000204.1 GCA_028870635.1 Gammaproteobacteria bacterium
ACCTGGTAGAACTCGTCGTAAATGTATTCGATCTGCCCGGTCGGGATGCCGATGCCGGTATCGCGGACTTCCAGACGCAGCATGCCTTCGGGAGAGGTGCCGCTGCGCAGGGCGATGAGTCCGCGCTGCGTATACTTGATCGCGTTCGATACCAGATTTCTCAGGATCTGCCCGATCAGCGACGGGTCGCTGTGCGCGACTTCCTCGCCGGCACTGATCCGAAACTCCAACCCCTTGTCCCTGGCGCTCGCCGCGAATTCGCGGCGCAGCTCCTCGAACATCGCAGCGACCGCGAAATCGGCCGGCTCCGGCTTGATTGCGCCGGATTCGAGCTTGCTGATGTCGAGCAGCGCGTTGAGCAGGCGCGACATGGCGGCGATCGCCATACCCTGTTGCGTCACCGCTTCCGCCACGGCATCACTGCTCGGCAGCCGGCGCAACGAGCCGTTGAGGAGCTCGAGCGTTTGCAGAGGCTGGCGCAGGTCGTGGCTCGCGGTCGCAAGGAAGCGGCTCTTGCCCTGGTTGGCGCGGTCTGCGGCCTCGCGTGCCTCGTTGGCGAGCTCTCGGGCTGCGTCGGCGGCCTCTCGTGCCCGGTCGGCGGTCTCGCGCGCGCGGATGAGCTCCTCTTCGGCCCGCTTGCGCGCGGTCACATCGCGAATGGCGGCCGCGACGAGCGTACCCTGCTCGTTCTCGATGGGGCTCAAGCTGATCTCGACCGGAAACTCGGTGCCGTCCTTGCGGCGTCCGAAGAGCTGCAGGCCCGCTCCCATGGGCCGCGCTCTGACACTGTCGCGGTACTGCTCGCGGTGCTCGACATGGCGCGCATGAAAGCGCTCCGGCATCAGCTGCTCGACGGGTCTGCCGATGATCTCCTCGTGTCCATATCCGAAGAGGGACGACACCTGACGGTTGGCGAAGCAGACCGTGCCCGTACCCTCGATGATGATCATCGCGTCGGGAGCCGCGTCCAACGCGCTGCGCGCGAGCTCCGTTGGGATGGTGTACATATCAGCCAGTGTCCTGGGAGCGATTGCCCTGGCGGCCCAAGATGCGCGCCCCGTGTCTCCTCCCGGTGATCCCCAACCCGGGGTTCCAAACCCCCGTCGGCCGATTTTGAGGTTACACCCCCGGGCCAGTCGTAATCAAATGTTACGTGGCCCCAAGCGAACCGGAAGCCTGGCTCGCCTCAGCGCCGCGGCGGCGCAGAGTGTCTCATGTCGCGAACAGGTCGCGGACGAGCCCGAGAAACTCCTCCGCCTGGACCGGCTTGCTCACGATCCGCAGGTTCGGGTCATGCGTGAGGTCCTTTACCGCCGAAGAGGTGTCGCCGGTGATGAGAACCGCCTTCAGGGTCGCGCTCAGCTCCGCGCGCAGATGGGAGATGACCTCGATGCCGGTCTCGCCGGCGAGGTGAAAGTCGGTGACCAGGAGGTCGGCGCCGCGGCTCTCCCGGAGCCTCTCGAGCGCCTCCGCGAGGGAAGCGGCGGTCATTACTTCGTAGCCTTCCGCGCTCAAGAGCATGCGGGTGGCATTGCGGACGTCCGGATCGTCTTCGACGAGAAGAATGCTCGCGTTGACGGCGCGCCCATTGTGCGCGGCGGCAGAGGCGATTTGCGGCTGCTCGAGGGCTGGCCCTTTGGCACTCTGGCGGATCCGGAGGCGGAATACCGACCCCTTGCCGACCTCGGATCTGACTTGCAACTCGAGCGCGAGCAGCTTGAGCAGCCGCCGTACTATGCTCAGGCCCAATCCGTAGCCCTCGCGGGTGCTGTTGCTCGGCACGCCTATCTGATAGAACTCCTCGCCGATCAGCTGCAGCTGATCCTCCGCGATACCGATGCCGGAGTCGATCACTTCGATGTCGACCCACGGCGGATCCGCGAGGGCGCGCACCTGCACGTGCCCGGTGCGCGTGTATTTGATCGCGTTCGACACCAGGTTGCGCAGGATCTGCTCGAGGAGCGCAGGGTCGGTGTGCACGTAGGCGTCGCATGCGGCGACCTGAAGCTCGAGGCCTCTGCTTGCGGCAATGCCGCGGAACTCGTGCTCCATGACCGCGAGCATGCGCGAGACGGGAACGACCCTCGGCTCCGGCTTGATGACCCCTGCCTCGAGCTTGCTCATGTCGAGCAGGGCATTGAGCAGCTGCGACATGGTGCCGATCGCCTCGTCCTGCTGCCTGAGCGCTTCCATGATCTGCGGATCTCTCACCATGCGCCGCAGCGTGCCGTTGAGCAGTGAGACCGCCTGCAGCGGCTGGCGAAGGTCGTGGCTCGCGGTGGCAAGAAATCGCCCCTTGGCCTGCTCGGCTCGCCGGGCTTCCTCCTTGGCCGCGCGAGCGAGCTCGACGGCCTGCGCGAGCTCGATGTTGCGCTTCTCGAGCTGTCGATTCGCCTGCGCGGCGTCCTCCGCCCGCTGCTGAATCTCCCACTGCAGGCGCCGGCTCTTGCGCGCGGTGAGCACTGCGAGGACCAGTCCGGCCAGTATGAGGGTGAGGACGAGCAACGCGCTCGCGATGTCTATGCGCTGCAGAGTACGCTCCTCCGCGACGAGCGCCGCCAGGCGAACGGATCTCAGGTTGCTCTCCGTATGGACGATCCTGTCGATCCGGTTCTCGACCGACTGCATGGTATCGAGCCCGGCGTTGGTCTCCACGATGCTCCTCACCGCAGCAAAGCCCGCCGTCCGATAGGTGTCGAGCGTGCGCCGAAGCTCTCCCAGCTTTGCATCGATCGTCGGGATGAGCCCGGCTACCTGCTGCGCCTGTTCCGGATCATCCGCGGTCAGCTCGGTGAGGCGCGTGATGAGCGCTGGCGCCCTGTGGACGGCCGCCTCATACGGCTTAAGGTACGTGGGCCGACCGGTGAGCAGATAACCGCGCTGATCACGCTCGGCGTCCTGCAACGCGCTTCTCAGCGACTGAGCCGTGATGATGACCTCGAAGCTGTGCGTGACCAGCTGCTCGCTGAGCACGGTCCGCGGGGTTCGGCTGAGCACCTGATAGCCTTGCAGCGTGATCAGCCCGAGGAAGGGCACGAGGATGAGCGCCATCGCCGGCCAGAGGCGCCAACGGTCGGCGGAGCGGGAAGGGCGGCCTTGCAGTGTCAGCGAAGTCAGAGAAATCACCTGATTCCCCCCGGGGCTCTGATTCAGCCGGATGGCGGAGCCAAGGGCAACCTCCCTGCGCCTTCCATGTGGCCTCCGCGGCAGTCACTGCGGAGATTACGGATTATCCCACGGGCGATGTCCCGTATAAAGGGCTCGGCCGTGGGCGTTTCGGGCGGGAATTCCGCGTGGGAATTTCGGGCGGGAATGGTAGCGCTCACTGTGCCGCCATCCCGAGACTCTGGAGACTCCGTGGCACTCAAGCAGCTTGGCCGGCTCGGTCATCGGCGCCGGCACCGCGCCGCCAGCTCCGCGGTCGTCAACATCCATGTTCGCGACCTGTCGCAGTTGTTCAATTCCCTCGATCCCTCCCCCTTCTGGGACCGTGATCTCGATCGGGAGGCCGCCCAGTTCATCGAGGAGGAATTCAGCGAGAGGCTGTCCGCCCAGACCTGGAGTCTTCACGTGCACGCGCACGGCGGTGAAACGTCGCTGACGGATCTGCAAACCGCGCTCGAGAACTACTACGGCCGTATGGCGAGCTCGGCGCGCCGGGCCGTTCGCGAGCATCTCTGGAGCAGCCAATGGACGCTCCTCGCTGGAGTGGCTGTCTTTCTGCTCAGCATGGGGCTGCGCAGCATGCTCGGGGGGCTTCTCGGGACGCTTCCGCAGATTCTCGATGAGGGACTCATCATCCTCGCGTGGCTCGCCCTGTGGCGTCCGGCCGAGATGCTACTCTACGGGTGGGTACCGCTGCGCCGCAGGCAGCAGCTGTATGAGCGCCTGGCCGGAATTCGGGTGCTCATCAGGCCGGACGGACAGGGCAGGCCGCCCGAGGTGAGAGCCGCCTCGCTGCAGAGCCTGGCGCCTTCGCGGGATCAGGCGCCCGAATCGGATTGATGCTCACGCGGGCGTCTCTCTGCCGCGGAGCACTCGGCATCGCGCCGGCTGAGATCCAGCAGCCGACAGACTTCCGTATCCTCGAGCTGCTCGAAATCCCCGTACCACTGGCCGATTGCGAAGAGCGTAGCGGGAGTTTGCAGCAAGACCGTCGTATCCGCTTCCCGGCCAACGATCCTGGCGGCCTCCGGTGAAGCGATCGGAGCCGCGGCGATGATGGCAGCCGCGCCGGCTATGCGGGCGGCGCGTATGGCAGCGAGCATCGTAGAGCCTGTCGCCAGCCCGTCGTCGACCAGAATCACCGATTTGCCGCGAAGCTCGAGCGGGGTACCGCCGGGACGGTAAACCCTCTCCCGGCGCTCGAGCTCCCGTCGCTCCTCCTCGACGAGCCGGTCAAAGCGTCCGGCGAGATCGGGAAACTCTTTCTCGATGGCTGGCTCATGCACCAGAACGCCACCCGAGGCGATCGCGCCAATCGCGAGCTCCCGCTGTCCTGGCATGCCAATCTTGCGTACGACGAGGACGTCGAGCGGGGCGTGCAGTATGCGCGCGACCTCGTAACCCACGGCGACCCCACCGCGGGGGAGCGCGAGCACGATCAAGGGGGGCCGCAGCAGCCGCCTCTGCAACTCCCGCGCGAGCGCAACGCCTGCCGCCGCACGATCCGTGAATATGTGCGAGCGCATCATGCTTGGATGTTTAGCGCTTTAGCCCTCGGGGGTCATCGCTACTTATACGGACGGGCCCCACCTCTGTCGGCGCCCGCGCGGCTTGTACGTATCGATCTTCCCGATCGGCACCGGCAGCATCTGCAGCATGGGCGAGAAGCAATCATCTTTCCTGTGGTACCTCGTTGCCGGCATCCTGCTCTTCACGTTTTTTGAATTGTTTATCGTGCAGTCCCAGCTCGCGATGGTCCCCTACAGCGAATTCAAGGCGTTGCTCGGCGCCGGCAAGGTCACGGAGGTGACCATCGGACAGGACACGATCGAGGCCGTGGTCGATCTCAGGGGCGCCGAGAAGTTGTTGACACCGGCGGAATACAAGCAGATCAGCGGGATTCCCGCGACGCGGGGGCCAACTCATCCGGCCGGCGCCGGCAGTCCCGACCTGCACGAGCTGCAGACCCGTTCCGTCAACGACCCGCAGCTCCTCGCGCGGCTCGAGGCGGCACACGTGCGGTACTCGGCGGCTCCCCAGAGCGCGTGGCTGTGGACTCTGCTTTCCTGGGTGCTGCCGGCGGTCGTGATCGTAGTCGTTTGGAACCTCATGCTGCGCAAGGGCGCCGGCGGCAGCATGGGCACCGTGATGGGGGTCGGCCAGAGCCGCGCAAAGGTGTATGTCGAGTCGAAGACCAAAGTACGCTTCGCCGATGTTGCCGGCATAGACGAGGCCAAAGGGGAGCTCATGGAGGTGGTGCAGTTCCTGCGCGATCCGGAGCACTTCCGCAGGCTCGGCGGAAAAATCCCGAAGGGCATTCTCATCGTGGGCGCCCCCGGCACCGGCAAGACGCTGCTCGCGAAGGCGGTCGCGGGGGAGGCCGGAGTGCCGTTCCTCTCGATCAGCGGCTCGGAATTCGTCGAGATGTTCGTCGGCGTCGGCGCGGCACGGGTGCGTGACATGTTCGCCCAGGCGCAGAAGCTTGCGCCCTGCATCATCTTCATCGATGAGCTGGATGCGCTCGGCAAAGCGCGCGGTGTGACCGGCCTCAACACCAATGACGAGCGGGAGCAGACCCTCAATCAGCTCCTGGTGCAGATGGACGGGTTCGATACTCAGAGCGGCGTCATCATTCTGGCCGCGACCAACCGGCCGGAAATCCTCGATCCGGCGCTTCTCAGGCCCGGCCGCTTCGATCGGCACGTGGCCATCGACCGGCCGGAC
>JAGWPE010000205.1 GCA_028870635.1 Gammaproteobacteria bacterium
GATGTCTTCGTATGGTAGCTCAGCTCGATGCCCGCATTCTCCGCCATGGTCTCGAAATCCAGGTCCTTTCCGGCCGCCATTCCCTCGCTGGCCGAGGAGAAATCGGCCGTCATGTCGGCGAACTGGAAGTCATCCAGATGAGTCACGGCAAAGACGGTCAACCTGGCGCCGGTTCCCACCACGAAGAAGGACAGATTGCCCGTGCCTTGAAACGCGCTCTGAAAAGGCCGCTCGAGACCACCCGCCCGGAGGGTCGCGCGCGCTCGCGGGGAGAGCGGCGCCAGCAGAGCGGTCAGCGCATTCTCGTCTGATACGCCGGCGTCCGCTTTGTACAACCGGCTGCCCGGATCGCTCGCGTCTGCAGGAATCCACGAGTCGGCTTTGGTTTCCTGGCATTCGAGCCAACTCTGCGGGTGCTTGCCGTGTTGCCTGAGGCCGGCAGCTCTTGCAAGCTCCTCTTCGCACTCCGCCAGGTGAAAATATGCCTGTGCCTCCACGCACCGGGCGTAATCCGCTTGGGAAGCGTGCTTGCCGGCATCGAGGTGCACGCACGCGTAAAGCACGTATAGAAGCATGTGACTTACCCTCTCGTGCAGCGGCTAGTATAAGATCACTTGCGGACGGTCGTTCGAGGAGGCGCCCCGCATGCCTGCCATTTTGGCCGGTGCGCTGGCCTGCGCGCACTGGGCACGCTGATCCGAAGGGCTTCGCATGCTGCTGGAACGCATCCACTACTTCGCCGGCATCGTATTCATCGCGGTAGCGGCGTTGCTGCCGATCATCGATCCGTTCGCCGGAGCTCCCATCTATCTCGCCATGACCTCGGAGCTGACGACGACGGAGCGCGCGCGCATGGCGAAGCTCGTCGCCCTCAACAGCTTCGCGCTGCTGCTCGCATCCATCCTGATCGGCGCCTATGTTCTCGATTTTTTCGGAGTCTCCGTTCCGGCCGTGCAGGTGGCCGGGGGGATCGTCGTATGTGCGCTCGCCTGGTCGCTCCTCAACGGTCCGACCACGCCGGCGGTATCCGCATCGGACAAGCGCCCCACGCACGACAGCATCACGCAACGCGCGTTCTATCCGCTCACCATGCCGCTCACCGTCGGTCCCGGATCGATTTCGGTCGCCATCACGCTGGGCGCCAACCCGCCGCGAGGTCTGCGGGCTCTGCTGACCACCACCCTGGCCCACGTGGTCGGCGTGCTGATCACGGTCCTCGCGATCTACCTCTGCTACCGCTATGCGGACCGCCTCGTACGCCGGCTCGGCACCACGGGAACGAACATCATGATCCGGCTGACGGCTTTCATCCTGCTGGCCATCGGCACTCAGATCATCTGGAACGGAGCGCGCACGATGCTCGCCGGCGTGCTCCATCCGAGCGCCACCGCCGCGCAGCCGCGCTGAGCGGCCGGGCCGCCCGTCAAGCCTTCTCTATGTTGCCCATGCGGTCGGGAGCATAGCGGTCGCCGGCCACGGCAGCGGGATCGAAAAGCCCATCGAGGGCTGAAATCTCCTCCGAGCTCAGCCTGATCGCCGCGGCGGCGGCGTTTTCGCTGACGTAACGCGGCCGCTTGGTGCCGGGAATCGGCACGACATCGGGGTTCTTGGAGAGCAGCCACGCCAGCGCGATCTGTCCGCTGCTCGCACCCCGCTTCTTCGCGACCTCGGCGAGACCCTCGACGAGACGGAGGTTCTTGCGCAGGGCCTCCCCCTGGAATCGCGGGTTGGTGCGGCGGAAATCGCCCGGCGCGAAAGACTCCTCGCTCTTCACGGCGCCGGTGAGGATCGCGCGGCCGAGCGGGCTGTAGGCGACGAAGGTCACGCCGAGCTCGCGGCACGTTGCGAGCATCTCGCGCTCGGGCTCGCGGCTCCAGAGCGAGTATTCGGACTGGATCGCGGTGATGGGATACACGGCATGCGCACGCCGCAGCGTCTGCGGCGTCACCTCGGACAGTCCGAGATAGCGCACCTTGCCGGCCTTCACGAGCTCCACCATGGCCCCGACCGCATCCTCCACGGCGACGGATCGATCCCGGCGATGGATGTAGTAAAGGTCGATCGTGTCGATTCCGAGCCGCCGCAGTGAGGCGTCGCAGGCCTGGCGGATGTATTGCGGCGAGTTGTCGATGCGGCGCGCCGCGGGATTGTCGCGGTTGCGCACGATGCCGAACTTGGTCGCGAGCACCACCCGCTCGCGCCGGCCCTTGAGAAATCGCCCGAGCAGCTCCTCGTTGTGCCCCAGGCCGTACATGTCCGCGGTATCGAGAAAATCGATGCCCTGGTCCAGAGCCGTCGCCAGCGTCTCGAGCGACTGCTGATCGTTGCCCGGCCCATAGAACTCGGACATTCCCATGCAACCGAGGCCGATCGCCGAGACGGTGATGCCGGTCTTGCCTAGTGGACGTCGCAGCATGGGCTTTCTCCTTCCGCGGCCGAAACAGGCCAGCCTAGAGGCTTCGAAGGCAAGCCACAAGCCTAAAGCCTTTTGCGACAGCCCGACGGCCGGATGCGGTGGTATCGCGCCTGCGAGCGGGCTGCGGACCGTGGCGGCGACCCCCGAAACCGTACTAACGAAGTAGACTACCGCGAACCGTCGTTTGGGAGGGCCGTGGCGATGTCGACGACGATCACGCGCAAGCTCGGGGTGGCGTTGAGTTGCCTGTCA
>JAGWPE010000206.1 GCA_028870635.1 Gammaproteobacteria bacterium
CGTGCCCCGAAAACAAGACCGGGACCTACCGCGTCTACATCCGCCGGACCACAAATGGGCCACATCGGGCCGAATGCAGCTGCGGCGAGCGCGGCGCATGCGTCCACGTCGCCGCGGTATCGATGGCGTCGCAGCAGCCGCTGCGGCAAGCTTCCCGAGAGCACCTCCACCCTGGAGCGCTCGATCTTGCGGCGAGGACCGGCAGCGCACCCGTCCAGCCGCACGCGGCATCCGCGCAGAGGCAGCAGGTCTGCTATCTCCTGGACTGCGAGTCCGGCGAGCTGCGGCTGTCGCTCTGGGTGCGTCAGGGGCCTGGTCTCGATGCGACCGCCTCGACTGCGGTCCCATATGTACCCCGTGCGGCGCAGATGCACGGCGAATACCCACGTTATATCGACATCGCCGATCAGAGCATTCTCCTGGCGCTCGCAGGCTTTGGACTCGAGGGCCCGTGGACGCTGGAGTCGACGGCGGGCGCGGCGCTCCTCGCGCAGGTTACGCGCAGCGGCCGGGCGTTCTGGGGCACGCTGCAATCGCAAGCGTTGCGCGCGGGCTCGCCGCGCAGAGCAAATCTTTCATGGCGGAGTGACGACGCCGGCTTGCAACGCCTCGTCTGTCACGCCGGCGGCGATGCACATCCCCTGCTCTATCTGGAGCCTGCGCATTACATCGATCCGGCAAGCCTCGAGTGGGGCTTGCTGGAGTTGCCCTGTACGCGGGAAGCCATCGGCCGCTACGAATGCCGGCCAGTGGCCCCGGAAGAGGTCGCGACGGTAAACGCACAGCTCGCAAGCGAGCCCGACGCCGGCGGACTGCCGCGCTTGGCGAGCTTTCCAGTGCGCCGCCAGCCGCTCGAGAGCCTGCGCGCCAGGCTGATCCTCGGGGCGGATCCCCTCGCGCGGTTGCAGTATGTGTACAACGGACTGCCGGTGGACAGTCGGCGTCTGCCTGAGGGGCAGCCGGTCGTACGGCAGACCTCCGGGCCGGATGTCTACGAGATACCACGCGACCACGGGACCGAAAGCGCGCTCAGCGCGCAGCTCGCGGCCGCACTGCCGCCGCGCACGGCGGGCCGAGAAGCCTGGCTCGGCTTTCTCCTGGATTCGGCCGCGCATCTGACGGCGGCGGGCTGGGAGATCGTGACAGAGCACGGATTTCCGTATCGGCTCGCGCTCCCGGAGCGCTGGTTCGGCGAGCTCGACGGCGGCCGCACCGAGAGTTGGTTTCACCTGCGCCTCGGAGTGATGGTCGACGGAGAGGCGGTGAATCTGCTGCCGGCGCTCGCTGAGTACCTACGAGGCTCGCTCGAGGGCAACTCAGCCACGGGTACGACCGGTATCGGGCAGACCGAGCCATCCGCGGTCGCGGTCGGCGAGCATTGGCTGCTGCGACTCGCGGATGGGCGTTACGTCCCGATCGCCATGGGGCGCATCCGCCGCATCGCCTCGATGCTGGTCGAGCTCTTCGAACGGGATGCTCTCGATGCCGGAGGCCTGTCGCTGCCGCGAAACCAGAGCTACCCGCTCGCACTCCTGCGTCGCGAGCTCGACGCCACGCTGCAACCGGCGGATCCGACACTCGCTCCTTGGCTTGCGAAGCTCGACGGATTCACCCAGATTGAGCCGCTTGCGGAGCCGGAGGGATTCGCCGCCGAGCTTCGCCCCTATCAACGCGAAGGTCTAGGCTGGCTGCAGTTCCTGCGGCGCCACGGGCTGGGAGGAGTCCTGGCCGATGACATGGGGCTCGGCAAGACGGTGCAGGCGCTGGCGCATCTCTTGCACGAGAAACGCGCCGGGCGCATGCGCAAACCCGCACTCATCGTCGCGCCGGTGAGCGCGCTCGCCCACTGGCGGCAGGAGGTGCGGCGCCTCGCGCCGGCGCTGCGGGAGCTTACCCTGCACGGTCCTGCGCGCCGCGCCCGCTTCGCGCAGATCGGCAGCGCCGATATCGTGATCACCGGCTATCCGCAGCTGCAGCTCGATGCGGATGCGCTGCTGCGACAGGATTTCTCCGTGGTGATCCTCGACGAGGCGCAGATGATCAAGAACCCGCGCGCCAAGGTCTCACAGGCGGCGTGCGCATTGCGCGCCGAGCACCGGCTGTGCCTCACCGGAACACCGCTGGAGAATCACCTGGGGGACCTCTGGTCGCTGTTCGCTTTCGCGCAGCCGGATCTCTTCGGTGGGGAGCGCGACTTCCAGCGCCGCTACCGGGCCCCGATCGAGAGGAACGGCGATCGCCTGCGCGCCGAGGCGCTCACCTTGCGGCTCAAGCCCTTTCTGCTGCGGCGCACCAAGGATGCGGTGGCGCCCGAGCTGCCGCCGAAATCCGTGATGCTCGAGCCCATCGCGCTCGATGAGCGGCAACGCGATTTCTACGACGCCATCCGCCTCGCCTCCCACCGCCGCATCCGGGAAATCATCGAGCGATCCGGCATTGCGCGCAGTCAGATCACGATCCTCGAAGCACTGCTGAAGCTCCGCCAGGCCTGCTGCGATCCACGGCTCATCGAGACCGGCGCCGAGATCCCCTCGGCCAAGCTCGACTGGCTCGGTGAGGCGCTGCCGGAGCTCGTTGCGGACGGACGGCGGATCCTCCTCTTCTCGCAGTTCACCTCGATGCTGCGTCTCATCGAGGCCAAGGCGCGGGAGCTCGCCATTCCCTACTGCCTGCTGACGGGCGAGACCCGCGAGCGCGCCGTCCAGATCGAGCGCTTCCAGTCGCACGACGCACCGCTTTTTCTCATCAGCCTCAAGGCGGGCGGCACCGCGCTCAACCTGACCGCCGCCGATACCGTCATCCACTTTGATCCGTGGTGGAATCCAGCGGCCGAAGCGCAGGCGACCGACCGCGCGCATCGCATCGGCCAGAGCAAGCCCGTCTTCGTGTACAAGCTGATCGCCCAGGACACCGTGGAGGAAAGAATGATCGAGCTGCAGCAGCAAAAGCGTGCACTGGCCGCGGGCCTCTATGCCGGCGCGAGCGCCTCGCCGCTCTCGCTGACCGCCACGGACCTCGAGCGGCTGCTCGCCCCATGAGCGGACCCGCGTCGGAGCTGCAGGCGCAAGTCGACGCACTGCTGCTCGAGCAAGGCGCCTTCGCGCCGCTCGAGCTCCTCTTCGCGACGGGCAGGCTGCTCCCCGCCGACTACGAGGCTTGGCGGCGCGGGGAGGTCAGGGTGTTGGATGAGATGCTGATGGGCAGTCGGGAGTCGATTCGCGAGGAGCTCGCGCAGTCCGCCGCCCATGCCCGCGCGCTCGGCCTGAAGGAGGAGCGCCAGGATCTCGATACCGCCAACGCAGGAGGCTCCGGCGGCGGAACACTCCGCATCAGCGACGATGCGCGGCTCGCCGCGTTGCTCGCCAGCCGTTATGTCCCGGCGCAGTCCGCCCCGCAGATGGATCTCTTCTTCGACAATCCGGTGGTCGCGCTCACCACCGGCATCGCGAGCGCACTCGCCGGCGCGGATGCAACCGAAGCGACGCGTCTGCTCGATGCGCTATACGCCAAGGAGCCCAACCACCCCGACCTCGCGACTTTCGATCGCCTCCTCGAATCTTTGCGGCGGCTCCGCCAGCCGGTCGCCGAAGCCCGCGAGCTGTTGGAATTCCTCGCGGCGATCAGCCCCGCCGCGCGCCGCCTGCTCGGCGCGCGCGCCCGGGAACTGCTTCTGCCGCTGTGGCGGCATCTCGCCGAGGCGACTCGCGCCCTAGCGTATTCCCCGCCGCAACCGCTGCTACACTCGAGCTACGCCTGGATCCAGGCGCAGGCCTGGGAGGAAGCCGAGGCGAGCGTGCTTGCGGAGCCCGAGTGGCGGCGGCACGCTCCCCTCGGCCTGAGGCTCGTGGAAAGCCGGCTCCGGCGCCGCCGCCGGACCGAAGCGCTGTCGGCGTGGTGCGAGTTGTGTTGGCACACTCCCAGCGAGGCCGGCGAAGCGGTCGAGAAGCTCAGGTGGTCGGAGATCTACTCGCTATGGCAGCGCCTTCTCGACTCGGAGGATGCGCTCGCCCCGGAAGAGTTTCCCGCCTGGCTGCTGCTGCAGGAACCCATGCTCGCACGCCAGCTTCCGGCTGACCTGCCGCTCGGAAGCAGCCCGGCCGAGCAGCACTATCGCCTCGTTCACCGCTGGGTCTCGGCGCGCGCGGCCGGTCGCGCCGCGGAGGACCTGGCGCTGCGCAAGGAGCTCAAACCGCGTCAGCCGGCCCTTTTCGCGCACCTGCTGAAGTCATTGGGACGCTGACAGGTCACCGACACCGCGCCCTCCACCTGCAACTTCAACAGCTGCCACGCCCGGGCGGCGACCCCTCTTGATCGACACCCGCGCGACGGGCATCAATCTCCGCGCTTGCTGCCGCCCTCTCGCGTGATCCTTCAGCTATCAGGCGCGACGTTGCCGCAATCGTGCCGCGTGTACCCTATCCCGGCACGAGCGAGTGCCCAGGGTTGGCGGCCAGGTAGTCTCTCCAGAACCTGCGGATCTCACCTCGCGGATCATCCTCCAACCGCACGGTGGTATCGAAGATCATGGTGGCGCGGCGATTCACGTCGAATGTCGGCCAGTGCGGAATGTATTCGTTGTCTGGTCTGCCGGTCTTTGCAAATCCGATGAAGGACGAGCTGAGCTGCAGGCAGAGCATGCGGGCCGCTGCAACGGCGCCTCCGTAGAGCGCGGATCGCCAGTTGTTCCAGCTTCCCGGCACGTCCATATGGTGGATGGCGCCCAGCCTGCCGTCATAAGCCGGCGATCCCCAGTTCCACTGATAAACGTATACGGCTGCGGGCTGCGTTGCCTTGCGCTCGGCCTGCGCGTACTCGCCGATCGCGATGGTCGAGTCGGTGGCGATTTGCGCCCGGATGAGGAACGGTGACTTGTTCGGGGCGTACCGGCGGTAGAGCGCGAGAATCCTGTCCTCCTCCCCCGCCGCGAGCGAGCTCACGTAGCGCCGCAGCCCGGCTTCCGTCAGGTCGAACTCGGGG
Organism: Gammaproteobacteria bacterium; assembly: GCA_028870635.1. Lineage (GTDB taxonomy): Bacteria > Pseudomonadota > Gammaproteobacteria > Steroidobacterales > Steroidobacteraceae > 13-2-20CM-66-19. The sequence goes on from JAGWPE010000206.1 coordinate 4,978, forward strand.
GTACCGAACGCACCGGCGTCTTCCAGACATCTCGAGACCATCAGCGGGACGTGGGCCGAGATTTCCGGCGCGGACGGAATGAACGGACAGCCCGGCAAGACGTCGTTTCCCGCCACCGGCCAGAATGCGGTCATCGGCAGCCCCTGGACCGCAGCCAGCAACTGCTGCCACGGCAGCGCCTGGAGCTTGCGAA
>JAGWPE010000207.1 GCA_028870635.1 Gammaproteobacteria bacterium
CGGCGGAGAGGGCGAAATCGATCATCATGATCGCGTTCTTCTTCACGATGCCGATGAGGAGCAGGATTCCGATCAGGCCCATAATCGACAGGTCCTGCCCGCAGAGCTCGAGGGCGAGCAGCGCGCCGACGCCGGCCGAGGGCAGGGTGGAGATGATGGTCAGCGGATGAATGGCGCTCTCATACAGCACGCCGAGCACGATGTAGACCGCAAACAGCGCGGTGAAGATGAGCCGCGGCTGGTTGCGCAACGACTCCTGAAAGGCGCGTGCCGTGCCCTGAAACGAGCCGATGAGCGATGCGGGCTTGCCGGAGGCTCGCTCCACGGCGCGGATCGCATCGACCGCCTGCCCGAGGCTGTAGCCGGGGGCGAGATTGAAGGAGAGCGTGATGGCGGGAAAGAGTCCCTGGTGATTGATCGTGATCGGAGCGAGCCCTCTCTTCAGCTCGGCGACCACGCTGAGCGGCACGAGCGCTCCGGTCGTGGCGGAGCGCACGTACAGGTGCCGCAGATCGTCCGTCGAGAGCCCGTAGCCCGGTGAGACCTCCTCGATGACGTGGTATTGATTCAGCTCGGTGAAGAGCGTGGCGATCTGCCGCTGACCGAAGGCATCGTAAAGCGTGTCATCGATCGCCTGCGCGGTGACGCCGAGCCGCGCGGCGGTATCGCGGTTGATCTGCACGGTCGCTTGCGTGGCGAACGCCTGCGTGTCGGAGGTCACGCCGCGCAGCTCCGGAAGTGTGCGGAAACGGCTCTCGAGCAAGCCGGTCCACTTCACCAGCTCGTCGATGTTGCCATCCTGGAGAGTGTACTGATACAGACCCGCCGTGAGGTGTCCTCCGACCGTGATGTCCTGACGGATCTGCAGGAAGAGACGGATCCCCGGCACCCGGGCGATCTCGCGCTCGAGCCGCGCCTGGACCCGGGCGGCGCTCGGGCGCTCTCCGGCGGGTTTGAGGTAGACGAAGAAACGCCCCTGGCTCACCGTGGGATCGCTGCCGCACCAATAAACGACCGAGCTCACCGCGGGGTCGGCCCCTACGATGCGCCCCAGGGCCTGCATGTGAGCGGACATTGCGTCGAACGAGACGTCAGGGGACGCCTTCGCGGTGCCGACGAGAATCCCGCTGTCCACCTGCGGGAAGAAGCCCTTGGGAGCGACGATGTAGAGGAAGATCGAAAGCCCTAGCACGGCCAGGGTCGTCAGCAGCGTCCCTGTCGGGTGGCGCAATACCACATCGAGGGTCCGCTCATAGAACGCCGCCAGCGCGGTGAACCGCCGCTCGGACCAGCGATACAATCGCCCGTGCTGCGCCGGGCCGCGCTCGCGCACGAGCCATGCGCAGAGCGCCGGAGTGATGGTCAGGGAGACGACTCCCGACATCAGCACCACGATCGCTACGGTGACCGCGAACTCGCGCAGCAGCCGCCCGACGATGCCGCCCATGAAGAGCACCGGGATGAACACCGCCACGAGCGAGAGAGTCATGGAGATGATGGTGAAACTGACCTCGCGGGAGCCTGTGATCGCCGCCTGCAGGCGCGACTCGCCGCTGTCGATGTGGCGCACGATGTTCTCGATGACGACGATGGCATCGTCGACCACGAACCCGACGGCGATGGTCATTCCGACCAGGGAGACGTTGTCCAGGCTGTAACCAAGCAGGTACATGGCCGCGAACGCGCCGAAAAGCGACAGCGGAATGGAGATGCTCGGAATGATCGTCGCCCAGGCGTTGCGCACGAAGAAGAAGATCACCAGGACGACCAGGAAGATCGTCACCAGCATCGTCAGCTGCACGTCGCGCACGGCGGCGACGATGGTCTGCGTGCGATCACCGACGAGCGCGAGATGCACCGTCGAGGGGAGGAGGGCGGTGAGCCGCGGCAGCTCATCCTTGATCTTCTGGATCGTGGCCACTACGTTGTAGCCGGGCTGCTTGTGGACGTCGATGATGATGGCCTGCTGCTTCTGCAGCCAGGCGGCTTCCTTGTCGTCCTCCGGTCCGCTGATCACGCTGCCCAGCTCGCGGATGCGCACGGGCGCGCCGTTGCGGTAGGCGACCACCATCGAGCGGTAGCCTGCGGGATCGAGCACCTGATCGCTTGCCGACAGCACCACCGAGCGGGCCGGCCCGGAGACGCTGCCCTTCGGGGCGTTGAGCGTTTGCTGCGCGACCATGCTGCGCACGTCCTCGAGCGTGAGGCCGAGCGAGCTCAACTTGTCCGGATTCAGACGGATGCGTACCGCCGGCCGCTCCTCGCCGTGAAAATCGACCAGACCCACGCCGGGGATCTCCGAGATCTGCTGCGCGATGAAGTCCTCGGCGTAGCGGTCGACCTGCGTGAGCGGCAGGGTATCGGAGGTGAGGGCGAGCTCGAGGTCCGTGTAATCGGCGGGATTTTCCTTGTGATACGTGGGGGGCGTCGGCAGGTTCTTGGGCAGCACTCCCGAAGCGCTGTTGATCGCCGTCTGCACGTCCTGCGCGGCCGCATCGATGGGGCGGCTCAGATCGAACACCAGCACGATCTGGGTCCTGCCGAGGGAGCTCGAGGAGGTCATCTCCGACACGCCGGGGATGTTGGCCAGCGACCGCTCGAGGGGCGTCGCCACCGACGTGGCCATCGTCTCGGCGCTCGCCCCGGGGAGTCTGGCCTCCACCTGGATGGTCGGAAAATCGATCTGCGGCAGAGGCGCTACGGGCAGCGCAAAGTAGGCATTGAGTCCGACGAACAGCAGTCCCAGGGCAATGAGGACGGTGGCCGTCCTGCGCCGGATGAAGATCTCGGACACCTGCTCCCCGCAGGAAAGATGGATGTGACGATGCTACCTCAAGCAGCGCCCGCGGGCTCTACTCACTGCCACGGCAGCAGGGAAACGTGGATGACGTCCTTCGCGCCTTCGTTACCCACCGACTTGATGGCGTACTCGGCGTCCTTCAATCCGAACGTGTGCGTCGTCACCAGCTCCAGCGGGAAGCGGTGCGAGGCGAGCTGCTGCAGCGCCAGCTCGCAGGCCTTGAAGCTATGGCCGCGCGCGCTCTTGATGGTGATGTATTTCACCGTCACCTTGCCGAGCGGGAAGCCCGGGAATTCCGCCATCTCTCCCTGGACCAGCAGAGTGCCGCCCTTGCGCTTCATCGCCTCGACCCCGAGCAGCAAGGGCGCCGTGCCCGCGCCCGCGGCGCAGTCGAGCACCACATCCACACCCTGGCCGGCGGTGATCTCCATGATGCGGCTCAGGGCATCCTCCTTCTGCACGTCGATGGCGTGATCCGCGCCGAGCGTCCTGGCGACCTCCAGCCGCCTGGCATCCTTGCTCGTGCCGGTGATGATGATGAGATCGGCCCCGGCCTGCTTGCAGGCCACGACCTGGGAAAGACCCTGTTGCCCCGGACCTTGAATGAGCACCCGGGAGCCGTAGCCCACGCGGCAATCGAACAGCGCCCACTCGATGCCGTTCGACATCGGGGTGACGATTCCGGCGAGCTCCGGCGTGACGCCCGCCGGTACTTTGTGGACCACCGCGTTCCAGGGGAGATAGGTGTACTGCGCGAAGCCGCCCCAGAGGTGGTACGGGTTGTCGGAAGTCGTGTAGCCGTAGCGCCGGCTGTCGGGGTTGCCGCGCCAGTCGGTCGCGCTGCAGTGGCGATATTCCCCGAGATGACACCACTCGCACTTGCAGCAGGGGACGTAATGCTCGACGAAGACCAGGTCGCCTTCCTTCACGCCCTTGCGCTCCGTGAACTTGCGCCCCGCCTTGGCGATGTAGCCGATGTTCTCGTGGCCCATGATCACGGGGCCGCCCGCGAGCGGCTGCTTGAACATCTTCACATCGGTGCCGCAGATGCCCGCCACAGCCATCTTCATGAGGGCGCTCTCTTCGTCGAGCTGGGGCATCGGGAATTCGCGCAGCTCCAACTTGCCGGCGCCGGTCTTCACCGAGGCAAGAACTTTTTCCATCGTCGTGTACTCTCTGGCTGGGTTCAGCGGATATAGAAGAGAAGGAGATAGACCGAGGCAACGGCGCCCACGGTGGCATGGGTGCTGATCCTCGTCGTGCTCTGCACCAGGCATACCGCGGCGGCCGTCGCGAGGGCGAGGGCTCCGGCGTCAGCGGCCCTGAGGACCGTCACGGCGCCGGCGAACACGAGGCCGACGGCGATGGGCGCAAGCCCCCGCTCGAGCGCGCGGCGGATCGGCGAGTCCGCGCGCCGATGCCACCATGCGCCCACCGCGTACATCAGGAGGGAGGACGGCAGGAAGATTCCGAGCGTAGCCGCCACGGCGCCCCAGAAGCCGAAGACCTGCCATCCGATCAGCGCCGCGATGAGCGAGCTCGGTCCCGGCGCGGCGCGCGATAGGGCGAAAAGATCCGCGAACTGGCTGTTGCTCAGCCAACCGTGAACCACCACGGCCTGGTGCTGCATCTCCGGGATCGTCGCCTGGCCGCCGCCGATCGACAGGATCGAAAGCGGGGAAAAGACCAGAAGCAGCGCGAGCAGGCTACGACCCATGCCGTGGCCTTCTTTCCTGCAGGAGCGCCAGGCCAACGCTGATCGGTATCAGACCGAGCACCACGGGAATCATCGGCAGCCGCAGCACGCCCACGAGAGCGAAAACCGCCGCGGCGGTCAGTGAAGTGGCGAAATCGCGCGGCAGACGCCGTCCTACCTTGATGCCCATGGTGAGCGTGGCGCCGACACCGGCGGCCGCGAGTCCGGCAAGCACGAAGTGCACCTCGGCGAGATGACCGAACCTGCGATAGAGATAGCCGAGGCAGAGAATCACGCAGAAAGCGGGCACGATCATGCCGAGCACGGCAGCGGCGGCGCCGACGGCCCCGCGCAGCTTGAAACCGACGTAGAGCGCCACGTTGACCCCGTTGGCGCCCGGCACGACCCGCGCGACGGTCATCCCCGAAAGGAAAGTATCCTCATCGACCCAGCCGAGCCGATCCACGATCTCACGATGGATCCAGGACTGCAGGCCGCCGCCGAACGTCACCGTCCCGAGGCGAACGAAGGCGGCCAGCAGCCGCGGCAGGCCGACTGAGGGCCGGACCACGGCACTTGCTTCGACCGCGGGGCTGGCCTCAGCTGCCATGACGCGGCGGTGGCAGCTCGGCGAGCTCGTTCCGGTAAGCGTCATCCATCCGCGGCATCATGCCGCTCTTGCGCAGCGCTTCGCTGAACATCTGGCGAATGACGGGCTCTTCGTCCGCGTAGTCGATCTGATCGCCGCCGAGGCGCCGGCTGATCCAGGCCTTCGGCACGCCCTGCGCATTGCGGATCGCGACTCCCTCGTGCTTGAAGGCGAGATACCTGCCGGGAGTGGTGCCGGTGTTGAAGTGCTGGTGGAACCACATGTTCGGCGGAACGATCATCGTGCCTTCCTGCCATTCGTAGCGCTTGGGCTCATCGTCCTGGGGCCACATGAGGGTGTAGCCCTCGCCGTGCAGCACGATCACGTGTGCGCCGGGCCCGTGGCAGTGGGCCTTCTTGTACGTCGCCACCGGGAATTGGGAGATGTGGCTGTTCATGGATCCCTTCGCCATGTTGAAGCGGATGTGCCCGCCGCCGGCGCCGCGCTCCTTGGCGGTGATGAGCGGCAGGTTGACCGCGTCCGCGACGAAGTTGGTCTCGAGCAGGA
>JAGWPE010000208.1 GCA_028870635.1 Gammaproteobacteria bacterium
ATCTCGAACTCGACCGTGCCCGACCCTCCCGTCATGACCTCATGATGCAGGGCGCCGAAGGCGGCTCGGTACTGCGGCAAGAGGTAGTCGGCGAGGCGCGAACGCTGCGCTTCGGTCAAGGAGGACACTTCGAGCATGGCGAGTCCGGCCGGATTCATCTCGAGGAGTCGCCCGTCGGCGTCGACGAGCTTTACGCACTCGGGCTCGTTCTGGATCACGGTGGCGAGATGCTCGAGATGCTTCCTGGTGGACCGCTCCGCGTAGCGACGTCGGATATCGGTGCGGTGCACGAGATGCGCGGTGATCCACACGGCGGCACCGAATATGATCACGTTCCACAGTGCGAAGGCGGAAATGCTCTCTGCGGTATCCAGCCAGCCGCGCTCCTGCGCTTTGAGCCCGAGCCAGCCAATGGCGAAGGGCACAAGTACGGCGGGCGGCAGCAAGCGGCGCGCGAGCATCCCGCCGGTGCTGTCGGCGACGATCAAACCGGTCAGGCCGCCATCCGTTCGCGTGCAGAGGACGCCGAAGGCGAAGAGCATGATACCGACGGCGGTATGCAGGGCCATGTCCGCATAAGGCACATCCGGCGGCAGCGCCAGTGCGCCGTAGAGGTAACGCGACAGCCCGAGCCAGCCGAGCAGCACGGTGGTCAGCGCGAACCCCTGAAAAAGGCCGAGGAATAGGCGTGTACCCGAGGCTTCGAGCGCGATGCAGCTGCCCAGCAGCACGAAGCTCAGCGCGGTAAAGAGCGCCACCCTGCCCGCGGCGTCCGTGAACCAGAGATCATCGGCAAGCACGTGCAATCCGGAGCCGGCGTCGATGAGCTTGAGAAGACCACCCAACGCCAGGACGATGCCGGCCGTGCCGACGCCGGCCAACCTCAATTTCGAGCGCCGATCGAGGACGGCGAGACCGAAAAGCGCGGCGCCGCCGAGTGCGAACGCGAGGGTAGTGATCGGCGCCATCGCCGGCCAGCGTGGCCGAATGCGTGTCATGTCGGCCGAAGAAAGCAGCCAGCCGATGAATACGCTGATGCCAAGGAGACACACCAGGAGACCAGAGAGAAGGGAAAGCGCGCGCGCGGTCTTGGACTGGCTCTGCGCGGGCTGCTCGACAAGGTCCGCGGTCATGTATGCGACCTCCAAAAAGCCGTCAGACGCACCAATGATTGACAGTTCCGTGCCACAAGTCAGAGAGGCCCTTGTGTGCGATCAGCAGTACACCACTTCCCGCCCGTTGTACGATCGACAGAACGATCGCGCACGGACGGCGGTCCCCGCTGCCCTTTCTCTGTCCCTCATCGTACGCGCGCCTCCAGAGATAGGCGTAGCGGATTACAAGGTCCCGCATGCGGCTCCGGGAAGCCCCTCGGCTTACAGGCGTTTAGCTCGGGTCGAGGTCGGAGTTCCGAACGGCGCGCCATTCCTGGTGATGGCGACCGGCTTCTTGAGCGCCTCATCCTGATAGAGCCGATGTTCCGCGGGAAGGCGGCCGAGGTCGCGGTAACGGCCCCATCCCGGAGCATGGCGGGAAACTTCGGGATCCC
>JAGWPE010000012.1 GCA_028870635.1 Gammaproteobacteria bacterium
CCCGTCCATCTGTCCGCGGAGCAGCGGGAATTGGTCCGCAAGCTCGATGAGTCGCTGCAGCAGGACCGGCACCGCCACGCGCCGCGCGAGAAGGGATTCCTGGAAGGCGTGAAGCGCTTCTTCTCGGGCGCCTGAGGCCCGCGGCCGTGACGAGCGCGCGCGCTGTCATCGTGGGGGCGAGCGGCCGCATGGGCCAGGCGCTCGTGCGCATGGCATGCGAGTTCCCGGCGCTGCGAATCACCGGGGTGGTGGCTTCGGCAGGCAGCGCCAGTCTGGGTCGCGATGCCGGCGTGCTCGCCGGCATCGAGCCGCTCGGCGTCGAGCTCACGAGTGATCTGCCCGCCGCCCTCGCGCAGGCGGACGTCGCGATCGATTTCTCGCAGCCGCGTGCGACTCGCGCCAACATCGCCGCGTGCCGCGCGGCGGGCAAGCCGCTGCTCATCGGAACCACCGGCTTCGGGGCCGAGGTGAGCGAAGCGGAGCTCGATGCCGCCGCGGGCGACATTCCGCTGCTCATCGCACCCAACACCAGCCTCGGGGTGGCGCTGCTGGCGGAGCTCGTCCGCAGGGCGGCCCGGACGCTGCCGCGGGAATTTGATGTCGAGATCATCGAGGCGCATCACCGGATGAAGCGGGATGCACCGTCCGGGACCGCCCTGGCGCTCGCCCGGGCCGCTGGCGAGGGGCGGGGCATTGGGCCTGCACAAGCAGTTTCGGCGGCTTCGGCCGTGCGGAGCGGTCAGCGGCCGCAGGGGGAGATCGGGTTCGCGGTCATCCGCGGGGGCGACATCGTCGGCGAGCACACGGTGCTCTTCGCAGGCCCTGGAGAGGAGCTGCGCCTGAGTCACCGGGCGGGCGATCGGGCCATCTTTGCGCGGGGGGCGCTCAGGGCGGCGCAGTGGCTCCTGAGTCAGCCGCCCGGCCGTTATGGAATGCGTGATATTGTCCATGCAGATCAGTCACTTGGATGATTGTCTGCGGGGTTTTACAGGGACGCGGCCGAGGAATTTTCCATGGACACCCAGGCGCCCGGAAAGTAAAATTTCCCGGTAATCCGTGTACGGATTAGTCCATGCAAGGCGGGAGGCGTTCGAGAGAACCCTCCCGCTTTGTATATGGGCGATTTGTGCACGGGCGCAAAGTCGCCTGGCGGCGCTTTGCGCGAGCGCGCAATGTGAGCGGGTTAAATCCCGCGGCCCCGGGGCCGCTCACTCGATCGCTTTCGGGCTGTGGATGGATGAATCGCAAGTCAACGAGGTGTTTTTGAAGTGAGTCAACCCGCTGTACTGGCACTGGCGGATGGCACCATCTTCCGCGGCCAGTCGATTGGTGCCAAGGGCAACACCACGGGCGAAGTCGTTTTCAACACCGCATTGACGGGGTATCAGGAGATCCTCACCGACCCGTCCTACGCCCGCCAGATCGTCACGCTCACCTGTCCGCACATCGGCAACACCGGGGCCACGCCCGAGGACCTCGAGTCCGCTCAGATCTACGCGGCCGGTCTCATCATCCGCGATCTGCCGCCGAGGGCGAGCAACTGGCGCGCCAACGAGTCGCTGGGCGAGTTCCTGGAGCACGGACGCGTCGTGGCCATCGCAGGCATCGACACGCGGCGCCTGACACGCATCCTGCGTGAGACCGGCGCGCAGTCCGGCTGCATCATGACGGGCGAGCAGGTGGACACCGCCGCGGCGATCAAGGCCGCCCGCAAGTTTCCGGGCTTGAAGGGGATGGATCTGGCCAAGGTCGTCAGCACCAAGCGCAGCTTCCAGTGGAACGAGGGAAGCGTGTGGCCCGAGAGCGCGCGCGCGCCCATCCGCTCGCATCAGCGGCTGCACGTAGTGGCCTATGACTTCGGCATCAAGCGCAACATCCTGCGCCTGTTGTCCGATTTCGGCTGCCGCATGACGGTCGTGCCGGCGCAGACCAGCGCGGATGAGGCGCTGGCGCTCGCTCCCGACGGCATCTTCCTCTCCAACGGCCCGGGTGATCCCGAGCCGTGTGACTACGCCATCAACGCGACCCGCAGGTTCCTCGAGACTGACATTCCGGTGTTCGGCATCTGCCTCGGACACCAGATCCTCGGACTCGCCTGCGGCGCGCGCACCATGAAGATGAAGTTCGGCCATCATGGCGCCAATCATCCGGTTCAGGACCTGGATTCCGGGCGGGTGTTCATCACCAGCCAGAATCACGGCTTCGCGGTCGATGAGACGACGCTGCCCGCCAACGTGCGCGCCACGCACCGCTCGCTCTTCGACGGCTCGCTCCAGGGCCTCGTCTTCAAGGATCGGCCGGCATTCGGCTTTCAGGGGCACCCGGAGGCGAGCCCGGGTCCGCACGACCTGAAGCCGCTCTTCGAGCGCTTCAATCATCTGATGCTGCGGCGGCTGCAGACGCAGCTCCGCCTGGCGGAGGAGCAGGCGCGCCGGCAGGCCGGCACGCGCTGACACGTCCCGACAGGATTTCCGTGCCCAAGCGAACAGACATACAGAGCATCCTCATCATCGGCGCCGGCCCGATCATCATCGGCCAGGCGTGCGAGTTCGACTATTCCGGCGCCCAGGCCTGCAAGGCGCTGCGGGAAGAGGGATACCGGGTCATCCTGGTCAACTCCAATCCCGCGACGATCATGACCGACCCAGGGACAGCCGATGCCATCTACATCGAGCCGGTCAACTGGCGCACCGTGGCGCGCATCATCGAGAAGGAGCGTCCCGATGCGCTTCTGCCGACCATGGGCGGCCAGACTGCGCTCAATACCGCACTCGACCTGGTCCGTGAGGGCGTGCTGGAGAAGCACGGTGTCGAGCTCATCGCCGCCTCCAGGGCCGCGATCGACATGGCGGAGGACCGCGAGCTCTTCCGCAATGCCATGCGGGAGATCGGCCTCGAGACCCCGCACTCGCAGATCGCGCGCAGCCTCGATGAGGCGTTGAGCGTCGCCGCGCAGATCGGCTACCCGGTCGTGATCCGCCCGTCCTTCACGCTGGGCGGAAGCGGCGGCGGGATCGCCTACAACCGCGAGGAGCTCGAGGACATCGCGGCGCGCGGGCTCGACGCATCGCCGACTTCCGAGGTGCTGCTCGAGGAGTCGGTGATCGGCTGGAAAGAGTTCGAGATGGAGGTGGTGCGCGACCACAAGGACAACTGCATCATCGTCTGCTCCATCGAGAATCTCGATCCGATGGGGGTGCACACCGGCGATTCGATCACCATCGCTCCGGCACTGACCCTCACCGACAAGGAATACCAGCGCATGCGCGACGCCTCGATCGCCGTGCTGCGCAAGATCGGCGTCGACACCGGCGGCTCGAACGTGCAGTTCGCGGTGAG
>JAGWPE010000013.1 GCA_028870635.1 Gammaproteobacteria bacterium
CGCCGCCCTCCGTTCCGGCACCCGCTGCGAACGCACCCGCCGCCCGCGGGCCAGAACGCCTCACATATGCGTCGGCGGTGCAGCGCGCAGCCCCCGCCGTAGTCAACATATACACCGCCCGCCTGGTCACGGAGCGCATCGATCCCTCGCCGCTCGGCGAGATCTTCGGCAACGTCCTGCCGCAATACAGGCAGCGCATCGAGCGCAGCCTGGGTTCGGGCGTCATCGTCGATGAGAGCGGCCACATAGTGACGAACTACCACGTGATTGCGAACGCCGGGGCCATCCGCATCCAGCTCGCGGACGGGCGGGTCGCGAACCCGCAGGTGGTCGGCGTGGACCCGGATACCGATCTCGCCGTGCTCAAGATCGATCTGTCGAATCTGCCGGTCATCACCTTCGGGCAATCCGATCAGCTTCGGGTGGGCGACATCGTCCTCGCCATCGGCGATCCTCTGGGCCTCTCTCAGACCGTCACTCACGGCATCGTCAGTGCGACGGCCCGCGGCCAGCTCGGAATCACGACGTTCGAGGATTTCATCCAGACCGACGCGCCGATCAATTTCGGCAACTCCGGCGGGGCGCTGGTCGATTCCAGCGGCGCGCTGGTCGGCATCAATACCGCCATAGTCGCCAAGAGTCTGGGAGTGGAGGGCATCGGTTTTGCGATCCCCGTCGACATGGTCCGCGGCGTGCTGCACGACATCATCGAATACGGACGCGTCATCCGCGGCTGGATCGGGATAGTGCCCGAGGACATCTCCGATACCCAGGCGCAGCAGCTCGGGCTGGCCCATGGCGGCGTCGTCGTAGCCAATCTCTACGTGGGAAGCCCCGGCCAGCAGGCCGGGCTGAAGCCGGGAGATCTGCTGCTCTCCATCGACGGCGTGCCGGTCACCTCCGCCGAGCAGGCCCGCGCCCGCATCGCAAGCAGCAAGCCCGGCTCAACGCTCATGCTTCACGATCAACGGGGCAACAGCCAGTTCGACGTGAAAGTGCAGGTCGGGGAGCGGCCGCGCACCGCCGCTGGGTGAGAGCGGTGGCTTCATCGAGCACACTCAACGTGTGCTCGATCCGCCCGAACGCCCGGCCGTGGAGGGCCGGGCCGGAGGGCCTGCCGCCACGGATGGCCACTGGCAATGCCCCAATCGAACCGAGGATGACCGTTTTGAAAATCGACGTTCGCCGCTTCCCCACCCGCTCGGAGCTCGACACTGCGCTCGCCGACCGCCTCGAGCGCGCGATTCGTGCCACCGCAACGGGCTCGGGGGGCGGTCCTCCCGTCATCATGCTCTCGGGCGGCCACACGCCGCTCCCTGCCTATCGCGAAGTTGCCCGCCGCCGGCCGCCGCATGGCGATGAGCTCACGATCATTTTTTCCGACGACCGCTACGTCCCGGCCGACGCCGACGCCAGCAACTACCACTCGACCCGCCCCCTGATCGATGCCCTCGGCCTTCCGGAAAGTCAGGTGCTGCGCGTCAGGACCGAGCTCCCCCTCGAAGATGCCGCGCGCGACTACGAGAGCTGCCTGCGCACCCTGTTGGATGCCGGCGCCGGCATCGGCCTTGCCCTGCTCGGGATCGGACCCGACGGGCACACGGCCTCTCTCTTTCGCCCCGAGCACCTGCAACAGTCCCGCGGCCGCCTCGCCATCGCCGTCCAACGGCCGGACGGCATGCAGGGCATCAGCGTAACCCCGGACTTCCTGGCGAGCGCAGCCGAGCCGTTGTTCGTGGTGGCCGGCGCGGGGAAGCATGACGCCATCGCTGCATTCATCCGGCAGGATCCGGGCAGCATCGCGCTGCGCGCGGTCGCCGGCTGTCCACGCGTGGAGCTATGGATCGAGCGAGACTCGGAGCTCGCGCCGCCGGCGGGTAAATGAGATACACGGTAGAGCGCTCGTCCTTGGGTGACCAGCCGATCGTCGCGCTTCAGGACGATTCCGGCCGGCGCGTGCGGATCGCATGCCACGGAGCCACGCTCATCGCCTTCGAAGTCCCGCGCGGCGGCCGGTCGTTCGACATCGCGGCAGGGTACCGCGATGCCGCCGAAATCAGGGCGCGCCCGGGATCGCGCTTCGCCATCATGGTGCCCTTCGCCGGACGCATCGCCGGTGCACGCTATCGCTTCGATGGCCGCGAGTACGATCTGCAGCCCGGAGCGGCGCCCGGACCGCGGGAGTCCCGCCACGGCTTCGTACGCGATGCCGCCTTCGCCCTCGCGGATCTTACCGCGGACAGCGGCTCCGCCCGGGCCACTCTGAGCACATCCATCCGCGGTGTGCCGGGCTACCCGTTTGCCATCGACGTTTTCGTGGGCTTCACCCTGGATGGCGGCGGCCTCTCCCTCGAGGCGCGCATGCGCAACGCCGGCGAGGAGGCAGCCCCTTGCTTCTTCGGCTGGCATCCGTACTTTCGCGTCAGCGATGGTGCAGCGGACGAGTGGATGCTGCAGATACCCGCGCGAGCGCTCATCCGCACCGGCGCCGATCTGATCGCGCTGCCCGGCGATGCTGCCCATGTGCCGTTGAATGATGCTCCGGCGCTCGATTTCCGGCGCTCACGCCTGATTGGCGGCAGCATTCTCGATCAGGGCTACGCCGATCTCGCCGCCGACACGGACGGCCGCACCCGCACGCGGCTCATCGACCCGACGACCGGATTCGGCATGACGGTCTGGCAGGAACGCGGCGTGATGCACGCCTTCACGGGCGACACGCTCCAGCACGAGGCGCGGCGCTCGATCGCTTTGGAGCCGATGGAGTTCATGGCCAACGCCTTCAACAGGCCGGAATGCGCCGATGCGGTCCGACTCGATCCGGGCGCAGAGCGGGTCTACCGCTGCGGTGTCCAGCCAACCGCGTAGCCGCCCGCGCCGATTCTAGGGAGCGAATTGCCCCATCGGCAGGTGCGAGGGCGCGCAGGACCGGGTCCATCCCTGCGGCTCGGCGCCCGGGTTGTGCCAGCTGCACGAGCCGGCCAGCAGCCGCTCCGATTCCTTCGGTCCCCAGGTTCCGCAGGTGTATTCATAGGGCATGTCCCCCGTACCCAACACCGGGTCCACTATCGCCCATGCCGCTTCCACCTCGTCCTGCCGCGCGAAATGCGCGGTATCGCCGATCAACGCCAGGCTGATCAGCCGCTCGTAGGCGTCCATCGCGTCCGCCTCGTGCTGCGCGACGAAGAGCTCCACCTCGCGCCCCTGCATGGCCGGCCCTGCCTTCTTCGCGTGCGCGCCCAACGCGATCGCCACGTCCGGCCCCACGCGGAACCGCACGAAGTTGGGATATTCCGGGCCCAGCTCGCCGAACACGCGCGCCGGGGGAGATTTCAGATCGACGACCACCTCCGTGGCGGTGACCGGCAGGCACTTGCCGGAGCGCAGATAGAACGGCACGCCGCTCCAGCGCCAGGAATCCATCTCGAGCCGCATCGCCGCGTACGTCTCCACCTTGGAATCGGGCGCCACGCCCTGTTCCTGCCGGTAGGTGGCGAACTGCCCGCGGACGACGCCGTCCGGCCTCACCGGCCGCACCGCTTTCAGGACTTTCACCTTCTCGTCGCGCAGCGACTCGCCCTCCGAGTTCACCGGCGGCTCGAGAGTCAGCAGCGCCAGGATCTGCAGCAGGTGGTTCTGCATCACATCGCGGATGGCTCCGGTCTCCTCGTAGAACTTGCCGCGCCCCGCGACGCCGAGCGTCTCCGCCATCGTGATCTGCACGCTGGCGACGTAGTTGCGGTTCCAGATCGGCTCGAGGAAGGAGTTGGCGAAGCGGAAGTAGAGGAGGTTCTGCACCGCCTCCTTGCCGAGGAAGTGATCGATGCGGAAGATGCAGCTCTCCGAGAATTGCTTATGCAGCACCTGGTTGAGAGCCTGCGCCGAGGCGAGATCGCGCCCGAACGGCTTCTCGACGACCACGCGTGCGCCTCGGGCCGATCCGGAGCTGCCCAGGTGATCGATCACCACCGGAAACATGCTCGGCGGGATCGCCAGGTAATAGAGCGGCCGCTGCGAGTCCCCGAGCGCCTTGCGAAGTGCGACGAACGTCTCCCGGTCCTGGTAATCGCCGTCGTGATAGCGCAGGAGGCTCACCAGGCGCGAGACAGCCTCCGCATCCGGTGAGGAAACGAAGGTCTTGATGCTGTCGCGCACGCGGCCGGCAAGCTGCTCCAGGTTCCATCCCGCCCGAGCCACGCCGATCACCGGCACGTGGAGCAAGCCCCGCCGGACCAGGTTGTAGAGGGACGGAAATATCTTCCGGTAGCAGAGGTCGCCGGTGGCCCCGAAGAGCACCAGGGTGTCGCTGTCTCGCCGCTCCATTCAGTGCCGCCTCGTTTGAAGCGCTGGATCCGGGCTCCTGCCCGGCCCAGCGCTGCTTTGGGCAAAAAGCGTGGTTTTTGCCCAAAGCTCCGCCACCCGCGGCGGCGGGGCACATCCGTGTGCCTGGATTACGCGGTCGTTCTGCTTCATGAGGGCGACTCCTGCGATTTTTTCTCGAGATGGCCGCCGAAGCCGAGCCGCATCGCCGAAAGCAGCTTGTCGGCGAAGTCCGCGCGCCCTCGCGATTCGAAGCGCGAATAAAGCGCGGCGGAAAGTACATGAGCGGGCACGCCGATCTCTACTGCCGCCTGAACCGTCCAGCGACCCTCACCCGAGTCCGATACACGCCCCCCGAACCCGCCCAGCACCGGGTCGGCCGCCAGCGCCTCGGCAGTCAGATCGAGCAGGCGCGAGGAAATGATGCTGCCGTGCCGCCAGACCTCGGCGACGGCGGCCATGTCGAGCCTGTACTGGAAGAGCCGGGGGTTGGAAAGCGGCGCGGTCTCGGCATCCGCCTCCTCGCGCTTCAGTCCGGCGTCGGCATGTTGGAGAAGGTTCAAGCCCTCGGCATAGGCCGCCATGACCCCGTACTCGATGCCGTTGTGCACCATCTTCACGAAGTGTCCGGCGCCGTTCGGACCGCAGTGCAGATACCCCATCTCGGCCGTGGCACGGGCACCACTCTTGCCGCTCGCCTGCGGCTGCCGTCCGCCGGGAGAGAGAGTCGCGAAAACCGGCTCGAGAGCGCTGAAGACGGCCGGCTCGGCGCCAATCATCAGGCAGTAGCCCTGCTCTAGACCGAGCACGCCGCCGCTGGTACCGGCATCGACGTAGTGCAGCCCCGCGGGACGCAGCGCTTCGGCCCGGCGGATGTCGTCCTGGTAGTGGGAGTTGCCGCCATCGATCAGGACATCGCCGGAGGCCAGCAGCGGCCGCAGCTCGGCAATCACGCTGTCGACCAGGGCGGCGGGCACCATGATCCACACAGCGCGCGGCGGGGTGAGGGCGCGGACGAGCTCCGCAAGCGAATTGGCGCCGACGGCGCCGTCCGCGGCGACCGTCTGCACCGCCTCCCGGGACCGATCGTACGCGACACACTCGTGTCCGCCTCGGATGAGCCGGCGCACCATGTTGGCGCCCATGCGCCCGAGCCCCACCATTCCGATTCGCATAGGAACCTCCAACGTCTGCCGCAAGTCTACGCGCCCCATTCCTGGCCCGCAGTCGGAATTATCCTACGCCCGAAAGCAAACGATTGAGCGGCCCAGGGCCGCTCCCTGGGTCGCGAGATGAATCCCTGTGAGTAGGCTGGCCGCGCAAATCGCCGGGAGCGATTTGCGCCAATCAGCCCATACTAATTCGGAACGCGCTTGATCTGGGCGCCGAGCTGCGCGAGCTTCTCTTCAATCGCCTCGTAGCCGCGATCGATGTGATAGATCCGCTCGACGTCCGTGCGGCCCTCGGCGACGAGCCCGGCGAGCACCAGACTCGCGGAAGCCCTGAGGTCGGTGGCCATGACCGGCGCGGCCGTGAGGCGCTCGACGCCGCGGATGATCGCCGTGTTGCCTTCGAGGCGGATCTCCGCGCCGAGGCGGCGCATCTCGAGCATGTGCATGAAGCGATTCTCGAAGATGGTCTCGATGATCGTGCCAACACCCTCCGCCACCGTGTTGAGCGCGGCGAATTGCGCCTGCATGTCGGTCGGGAAGGCCGGATAAGGCGCGGTGCGCACGTCGACGGCGCGAGGGCGCCGGCCGCGCATGTCGACCTCGACCCAGGTGTCTCCCACCCCGACCCTGGCGCCTGCTTCCTCCAACTTCACGAGCACCGCATCGAGGTGCTCCGGACGCGTGTTCTTGATCCGCACGTTGCCGCGCGTGATGGCTCCGGCGACGAGGTAAGTGCCGCTCTCGATGCGATCCGGCAGGACCTCGTACGAAGTGCCGCGCAACCTCTCGACACCCTCCACGACGATCTTGTCGGTGCCCGCGCCCTGGATCCTGGCGCCCATCGAGATCAGGAACTGAGCGAGATCGACCACCTCGGGCTCGCGGGCGGCGTTCTCGATGACGGTCTCACCCTCCGCGAGCGCCGCCGCCATCATCAGATTCTCCGTGCCCGTGACCGTAACGGTGTCGAGCACGAGACGCGCGCCCCGCAGCCGGCCGGCACGCGCCCGGATGTAGCCTCCCTCGATCGTGATATCGGCTCCCATCGCCTGCAGGCCGGCAACGTGAATGTTGACGGGCCGCGCGCCTATCGCGCAGCCGCCCGGCAGCGATACATCGGCCCGTCCGTAGCGAGCGACCAGCGGCCCGAGCACGAGGATGGATGCCCGCATGGTCTTGACCAGCTCATAGGGCGCAAAGCAGTCGCGCACCGTGGTCCCGTCGACCTCGATGCGCATGCGCTCATCGATCGTGACCGTGGCCCCCATGCCGCCCAGGAGCTCGACGGTCGTGGTGACGTCCTTCAGGTGCGGAACGTTGCCGACGGTTACCGGTCCGTCGGCGAGCAGCGCGCCGGCAAGGATGGGAAGGGTCGCGTTCTTGGCGCCGGAGATGCGTACCTCGCCCTCGAGAGGCGCGCCTCCCTGGATTTGCAGCTTGTCCATGTCACTCCCGCCCGGCTTCGGCCGGCGTCAGCGCCTCGATCGAAAGGGCGTGGATCTCACGGCCCATGCGCTCACCGAGGGTCTGGTAGACGAGCTGATGGCGGGCGACGCCGCGCTTGCCGGCGAACTGCTCGGCGACGATGCGCGCCTGGAAGTGAGTGCCATCGTCCGACTGCACCCGAACGTCGGCTCCGGGCAGGCCGGCGCGGATCAACCGCGCAATGTCCTCTGAGTTCATTTGGCGCGAAGCCGGCATCCCGCCGCGTCGCGCGAGCGCGCGGCTGTTACGGGATTGGACCCCGCGGCCCAGGGAGCGGCC
>JAGWPE010000014.1 GCA_028870635.1 Gammaproteobacteria bacterium
CGGGTGGCCCACGCTGCCGTTGTATTTCTCCAGCGCGAGCCGCACGTCGTTGTGCGTGTAGCGCAGATAGAACCTGAGAATGGCGCATCCCATCCTGATGTTGGGCGTGACGTGCACGAGCTCGTAGCCCTTCATCCCGAGCCGCACCGGCCAGTAGGGCATCACCTGCATCAAGCCGACGGCGCCGGCGGGCGAGACCGCCCAGCGGTTGAAGTCGCTCTCCACCTGCATCACCGCCATCACCAGCCCGGGCGGCAGTTTGGACTCGCCCGGCCGGTGCGTCTCGCAATACACCTGCTGCAGGATCGAAAGGCGCTCGGCGGGATTGCGCACGAACCGCTTCAGCCGCGGCTCCATCAGGGTGTACCAGACGGCGGCGTCGTAGCGGTCCACGAAGCACTGCGCCTGCGAGATGGCGCGCTGGACGACGGGCCCGAGCGCCGGATCGCGCTGCTGGTCGGCGCGCGCCTGCGCGCCGAGCAGCAACGCTGCGAGCGTCGCGACATGCAGGCACAGGGAAGTGCCCCGCCGCCGCAGGTGGCGCTCAACGAATTCGGGCCTCGATGAAATCGATCGCCTCATCCACCGGAAACTCCGTGCTCTCACTGTCCCGGCGGTGGCGGTACTCCAGCCGGCCGGCTTCCAGGCCACGGTCGCCCACGACCAGCCGGTGCGGAATGCCGAGGAGCTCCGCGTCGGCGAATTTGACTCCCGGCCGGGCATCGCGGTCGTCATAGAGCACCTCGATGCCCCGGGCGGTGAGCTCGTTGTAGAGGCGGTCGGCAACTTCGCGTACCCGGGCGGACTTCTGCAGATTGAGCGGCACGAGCACCACCTGGAAGGGTGCCAGCGGCTCCGGCCAGATGATGCCGCGCTCATCGTGGTTCTGCTCGATGGCCGCGGCGACGACGCGCGTCACACCGATGCCATAGCAGCCCATGAGCAGGGTCACTTCCTTGCCGGACTCATCGAGCACGGTCGCCTTGAGCGGCTCGCTGTACTTGCGGCCCAGCTGGAAAATGTGGCCGACCTCGATGCCGCGAGCGATCTTGAGGTGCCCGCGGCCGCTCGGGCTCGGATCCCCCTCGCGGACATTGCGGATGTCGGCGGCGGTGACATCGCCTATGTCCCTGTCCCAGTTGACGCCGGTGAGGTGCATGTCCTTCTCGTTGGCGCCGCAGACGAAGTCGGCCAGAGCCAACGCGCTGTGATCTGCATAGACGCGGCAGCGCAGGCCCACCGGGCCGATGAATCCGGCCTGGGCGCCGGTGGCGCGCGCGATGCGCTCCGCGCCCGCCATGCGCAGCGGACTTGCGACGCCCGGCAGCCGTTGTGCCTTGAGGGCGTTGAGCTCGTGATCGCCGCGCAGAACGAGCGCGACCACGTCCTCCCCCGAGCCCTCCACGAGCAGGGTCTTCACGCAGCGGGACGGCTCCACCTCGAGCATGCGTGAGAGCTCCTCGATGGTCCGCGCGCCGGGCGTTGCAACCTTGGCCATGGCCTCCTTCGGCGCGGGGCGCGGCTCCTTGGGCGCCAGCGCGGCGGCCGCCTCGAGGTTCGCGGCGTAGTCGTCCTCGTCGGAGAAGACGATGGCGTCCTCCCCGGAGGCGGCGAGCACATGGAATTCCTGCGAGACATCGCCGCCGATCGGCCCGGAATCCGCCCGCACGGCGCGAAAATCGAGCCCCATGCGGGTGAAGATCCGGGTGTAGGCGTCGTGCATCGCGCGGTAACCCTGCTCCAGCGAGGCGGCATCGACGTGGAAGGAGTAGGCGTCCTTCATGATGAACTCGCGCGCCCGCATGACGCCAAAGCGCGGACGGATCTCGTCGCGGAACTTCGTCTGCACCTGGTAGAAGTTCACCGGGAGCTGGCGATAGCTCTTGATGTCGCGGCGGACGATGTCCGTGATGACCTCCTCATGGGTGGGCCCGGCCACGAAATCGCGCTCGTGGCGGTCCTTGAAGCGCAGCAGCTCCGGGCCGTAGTCCGTCCAGCGGCCGGATTCCTGCCAAAGCTCGGCCGGCTGGAACACCGGCATGATGACCTCGAGGGCGCCCGCACGGTCCATCTCCTCGCGGATGATGGCCTCCGCCTTGCGCAGCGTGCGCAGCCCAATGGGCAGCCAGCTGTAGAGGCCTGCCGCCTCGCGGCGGATGAGCCCCGCCCGCAGCATCAGCTGATGGCTCAGCACTTCAGCTTCGGCCGGCGTTTCCCTGGCGGTGTTGATCGGGTACTGCGAGAGCCTCATCGGTGCGGGGTCTTTTGCGGGGGTTGAAGAGTCGCCCATCTTATCAGGAGACCACCTGTTAAAATTCGTCCCCCTTCCGCCTGTAATGCCGAGCCAATCTTGACGCCCCCGAGCCCGAGCCCGATCCCGGAGAGTGCCCTCAGCGTGGAGCCGGATACCGACAACGAGGTCAAGCCGCGGCGCAAGGGGATCTACCTCCTGCCGAACCTGCTGACCACCGGATGCCTCCTTTCGGGGTTCTATGCCATCGTCGCCGCGATCGACAAGCACTTCGCGCCCGCGGGCATGGGCGTATTCGTGGCGATGATCTTCGATACGCTGGATGGAAGGATCGCACGCTTGACCCGCACGGAGAGCGCCTTCGGCAAGGAGTACGACAGCCTCGCGGACATGGTCTCCTTCGGTCTCGCCCCGGCGATCGTCGCGTATCAATGGGGCGTCGTGCGGATCGCGGAGTTCGGCCACGAATGGGGACGGTTCGGCTGGCTGGCGTGTTTTTTCTATGCCGTGGCGGCGGCGTTGCGGCTCGCGCGCTTCAATGCGCGTGCCCCGACGGCAGACAAGCGCTACTTCGAGGGGCTGCCGAGCCCATCCGCTGCCGCCATAGTGGCCGGCTTCGTGTGGGCCTCCAGTCGGTGGCACGAGCCCGGTCTCCCGGGCCTCATCGCCGCCTTCACGGTGACCGCGGTCGCCGGGGCCCTCATGGTCAGCCGGTTCGGCTATCCGAGCTTCAAGCAGTTCAACCTCGACCGGCGCGTTCGCTTCGTCTCCCTGCTGCTGGTGGTGCTCATCGTGGTCCTGATCGCAGTGGTCCTGAACGCCACCGATCCCCCGACATTGCTGCTCGCGATCTTCGGCACGTATGCGGTCTCGGCACCGGTCATCTGGCTGTTCCGCCGCCTGCGCCGCCATCGGCGCGCACCCGCCTGATGGACCGCGCGCGTCGCGCCGAATACCTGCAGACCCTCGGCATCGACGTCTGGGTGCCGCGACGCGGCATCGCCGTCGAGCCGGGGGCGCGGGCCGCAGCCGAGCCGGCCGTGGCGACCGAAGTCCCCGCGGCGGCGAGCGGCGGCGCATGGGAAGCGCTCCGGGAGGAGGTGCTGCGGTGCACCCGATGCGGCCTGCACGCCACCCGTACTCAGGGCGTGGTCGGGGTGGGCAACCCCCGGGCCGAATGGATGGTGATCGGGGAGGCGCCCGGGGCTGAGGAGGACCGGCGAGGCGAGCCTTTCGTCGGGCGTGCCGGACAGCTGCTCGATGCGATGCTGCGTGCGATCGGCCTCAGCCGTGCGCAGAACGTCTACATCGCCAACGTGCTCAAGAGCCGGCCGCCGAACAACCGCGATCCGCGCCCGGAGGAGGTCGCCGCCTGCCTGCCCTACCTGCAGCGCCAGATCGATCTGGTGCGCCCGCGCCTCCTTCTCGCGGTGGGCCGGATCGCGGCCCAGAACCTGCTGGGGACGGAGGAGTCCTTGAGCCGTCTGCGCGGCCGGGTGCACCGCTTTGGCGAGCTGAACACGCCGCTCGTGGTGACGTATCATCCCGCCTATCTCCTGCGCAACCCGGCGGACAAGCGCAAGGCGTGGGAGGACTTGAAGTTCGCACGTAGCGTATTCCGGGAACTGACCGCAGGCGTATCCGAAGATGGCCATCGCTCCTGAGCTGCTCGATGCCGCCCCGGAGATCGGCATCCGCCCCATGACGGAGGCGGACGTGGCCGACGTCTTCGCGGTCGAGCGTGCCTCGTACCAGTTTCCATGGAGCGAGGGCATCTTCCGCGACTGCCTGCGGGTCGGATATATCTGCCGCGTACTTACGCTCGACGGTCACGTCATCGGCTACGGCGTCATGAGCGTCGGTGCCGGCGAGGCACACGTGCTGAACCTTTGCGTCGCGGACGCCTATCGCTGCCGCGGGCTCGGCCGGCGCATGCTGGCATATCTGCTCGAGCGCGGCGCCGCCGCCGGCATGAGCGAGGCCTTTCTCGAGGTGCGGCCATCCAACACGGCGGCCATCCGCCTGTACCAGGCCATCGGCTTCGAGCAGGTCGGCATGCGCCGCGGCTACTACCAGGCGGTGGGCGGCAGGGAGGATGCCGCTGTGCTGCGACTCACCCTGCGCGGACGCCGCGCCCCCCGCAACCCGATCTGACGATCCGATCCATGACTGACCTGACTGCCGAGATAAATCGGCGGCGGACGTTTGCGATCATCTCGCATCCCGACGCCGGCAAGACGACACTCACCGAGAAACTGCTGCTCTTCGGCGGCGCCATCCAGATGGCAGGCACCGTGAAGGGCCGCAAGGCGGCGCGCCACGCCACCTCCGACTGGATGCGCCTCGAGCAGCAGCGCGGGATCTCGGTGACTTCCTCGGTGATGCAGTTTCCCTACCGGGACCGCATCGTCAACCTGCTGGACACGCCGGGTCACGAGGATTTCTCGGAGGATACCTACCGGACGCTGACGGCCGTGGACTCGGCGCTGATGGTCATCGACTGCGCGAAGGGCGTGGAGGAGCGGACCATCAAGCTGATGGAGGTCTGCCGGCTGCGCGACACGCCGATCATGACTTTCATCAACAAGCTCGACCGGGAGGGGCGGCCGCCGATCGAGCTGCTCGATGAGATCGAGAAGGTGCTGGGAATCGCCACGGCGCCCGTCACCTGGCCGATCGGGATGGGCAGGGACCTGCGCGGCATCTATCACCTGCTGGAGGACCGTATCTACGTGTATCTGGCGGGCGAGCGCGGCCGGGTCGGTGAGAATCAGGTGATCCAGGGATTGCGCAGCGATGCGGCGCGCGAGTTCCTGGGAGAGCGGCTGGAGGCGGTCGTCGAGGAGATCGAGCTCGTCAGGGGCGCGACGGCCGTATTCGATCCCAACGCCTACCTCGCCGGCCGGCAGACGCCGGTGTTCTTCGGCTCGGCCATCAGCAACTTCGGCGTGGAGGAGCTCCTCGCGGCGTTCGCCGCGCACGCGCCGGGTCCGCGGCCGCGCGCCGCGCGGGAGCGGCAGGTGCAGCCGCTCGAGCAGGCGCTGTCGGGGTTCGTGTTCAAGATCCAGGCCAACATGGATCCCGGACACCGCGACCGGATCGCGTTCCTGCGGCTGTGCTCGGGCAAGTACACGCGGGGAATGCGGCTCTATCACTCGCGGCTCGGCAAGGAGGTGCGGGTCGCGGATGCGCTCACGTTCATGGCGGCGGAGCGGGAGCATGCGGAGGAGGCGTTCGCGGGCGACATCATCGGGCTTCACAACCACGGCACGATCAACATCGGCGATACGTTCACGGAGGGGGAGAAGCTGGCCTTCACGGGAGTTCCCAACTTCGCGCCGGAGCTCTTCCGGCGGGCGGTGCTCAAGGATCCGTTGCGGATGAAGGCGCTGCAGAAGGGGCTGTCGCAGCTTTGCGAGGAGGGGGCCACGCAGCTGTTCAAGCCGGTGCGCAACAACGATCTGATCCTCGGGGCCGTGGGGCAGCTGCAGTTCGAGGTGGTCGCATTCAGGCTGCAGGACGAGTATGGCGTGCAATGCGTGTTCGAGCCGGTGAGCGTGCACACGGCGCGGTGGATCGATGCGGCGGATGGCAGGAAGCTGGAGGAATTTCGTGCCCGGGCTCACGACAACCTGGCGGTCGACCATGCCGGCGCATTGGTCTACCTGGCGCCTACGAGAGTGAATCTGCAGCTCACGATGGAGAGGTGGCCCGACATCACCTTCCGCGAGACGAGGGAGCACTCGATCTGACGGAAAGCCGCGCCACCGCGCGCTCGAACGTCCGGAGCTTTCGGTCATCCACAGGGAGCGGGGGCGGTCCGTAGCGCAGCTCGGCGTACTGCTCGAGCAACGGGCGCACGCGGGCGGTGAGATCGGGGCGGTGTCGGATGATGAGTTGGGCGTACGCGAGCGGTCCCTGATATGGCGCGCGCGGCAGGCCTGTCCGCGCGAGCTTGCGGCACAGCCGGGAGTAGGCGCGTCCGAGGCGATCGGGAGGCGGGCTGCCGCCGACAGGCTTGCCGAGCTGCCACGAGACCCAGGTGAGCCAGGCGAGCAACACCACCGCGAATGCCCAGCCTGCATCGCGCAGCTCGGGGGAGCGAAAGCCGAGGTCGCCCAGCAGGTCGAGTTGGGAGCGGTAATCGAAGCCCACGACACGCTCGTTCCACCAGCCGTTGAGCGCCTCCCAGCGCTCGAGGGCGGCGTCGAGCCAGGGCCAGGCGTGCACGAGCCGCTCCGGGACGGAGACTGCGTCCGGCAGCAGGTCGAGGATCCCGCGGTAGAGCCTCTCCGGCGCGACTACCGCGGTGGGGTCTACCCGTGTCCAGCCGCGGCCGTCGAGCCAGACCTCCGCCCACGCGTGTGCATCCGATTGGTGCACGATGAGCGTGCCGTCATAGGGATTCCATTGGCCGCCGAGGTAACCGGTGACCACTCGCGCCGGAACGCCTCCGGCTCTCATCATGTCGGCGAAGGCTGAGGCGTAGTGACCGCAGAAGCCGGCGCGCGTGCGGAATAGAAAGTCGTCGACCGGATTCGGGCCGAGCGGGGGCGGAGTGAGCGAGTACGAGAATCCTCCGGTGCGCAGGAATGCGAGCACCGCCTGCACGAAGGCCGCGTCCGAGCCGGCGCGACGGCGCAGTTGCAGGGCCAGGGCGAGCGTGCGGGGATTGTGCCCCGGGGGAAGCTGCGTGTCGTCGACCCGGGCCGCGGCGGCGAGCGGCGCCGCCGAGCGCGCGTTCGCGCAGGAGATCGCCCTGTAATCGAGCGGCCGGGATACCGGTTGGGCGGCGATGAGCTGGAAGTCGCCGGTGTAACGCACGCTCGGGCTCGGTGAGCCCATCACGGTGTCGAGCGCGAGCCACCAGTGCCGGGTCGTCGGCTCGAGGTAAACGCGGTACCGGTATGGCGTGGAGAGGCACTCGAGCCGTTGTGATTGGCTGCGCGCGTACCGCCCTGCTTGCCAGGTGGCGCCGTCGAACTCGTGCAGCACCGGACCGCGCCAGTAGCGCTCACCCGGCGGCGGCGGCGCGCCGTCGAAGCGCACTCTGAAGGCTGTGGCATAGGAGGCCGTCAGGCGGGTGATGCTGCCCGGAGTCATCGTATCGCCGAGCCCGGTGACGGCGTCATCTGCGATCGCCACCGCCCAGAGGTGGCCCGGCAGGCGCGGAAAGAAGAGAAACAGCAGGATGGCGAGCGGTATGGAGTAGAGCAGCGTGCGGCCCGCGAGTGCAATGACCTCCCGCGTCCCCAGGCCCGCCGCCGCCGAGGCCATTTGCTCCTGCGCTGCGGGCGCATAGGCCACAACGGCGAGCGCCGAGCAGCACAACAGCGCCTCGGCCCCGTAGAGCGGCACCCACGCGAGGCCTTGTCCGTAGAGACATGCCGCCAGAAGGAGGAACAGCGCTGCACCGATCGCGACGTACAGATCGCGCCGGCTGCCGGTCTCGAGCAGCTTGATCCCCGCCATCAACATGAGCATCGCCGTACCGGGAACGAGGCCGTTCAATGTGTGGAAGCGCACGAACACCGCCGCCACGAGCACCAGGCCCAGCGCGACGCGCACGATGCCGCCCGGCAGCGGCACGGCACCGAGCAGTCCCGCCAGCCGCCAGCCGACCAGCGCCAGGGCGGCCAGCGTGATCCACGGGGGGACTTGGACCGCATGCAACAGAAGAGCGGCCGCGATTGCCGCGCAGACCCACAGCAAGGGCCGGCGGGGTGTCGCCTCACTGGCGCGGGCAGCGCTCATCGCGCAGAGCTCATCGGCGGCGAGCCGTAGAGCGCGAGCGCCGACAGGCACCGGTGCCGATGATCGGGTCCGCGGTGCGCCGCGATGCGCTCGCCCGGCAGCTCGAGCCCATACCGGTCGCCTGCCGCCTCGGCGTCCACGATCCAGCGCGCGAGCTGCGCGAGGCGCGACTCGATGTCGGGTTGCCGGGCAGCGTCCAAGGAGAGCATGCGCAGCGGCGTGCCCGCGCAGCTGTACTCCTTGACGAGCAGGGGCGCCTCGCGCGCATACGCCTTCCAGGCCACCTGGCGCGGCGAGTCGCCGTCGCGGAACGGGCGCAGCCCGAACCACTCCTCGGCTCCGCCCGCACCGCGCGGCCATGCGCCGGCGCTGATGCCGCTGTCGGCCGGCAAGGGCAACGAGCCCGCGGCCCGCGGATAGACGATCACCACGAGGGGCGCGTGAACCCAGGTCCAGGCCCGAAAGAGGCCGAACGGATGCGAGGTGCTGACTCGCAGCCGGTCGATTCGCTGCAAGCCTCGTCTCTGCGCGCGGATCGGCAGCTCGACCTGTCCGCGGCCGCCGGCAGGCAGATCCAGCGCAACCGCGGCTTCGTCCGCCACGCCGGTCTGCACGCGATAACGCGAGAGGCGCGCTGCTGGATTCTCGAGCGTCAGGCGCACGGTGCCGGCTGAGCCGGCGAAGAGCGGCGCCGCCGCGGCCTCGAGCAGCGACAGGCCGAGGAGATTGCGGTGACACTCGTGCATGGCGACGAATGCGAAGCCGGCGAGCAGGAATGCGAGCAGCAGCGCCAGGCTGTTGGCATAGTTCAGCCCCGCGAACAGCATGGTCAGCACCAGTGCTCCGAAGGCGATTCCGGCGCGTGTGGGCAGGATGTAGAGACGACGCCGCGCGAGCGTCAGCGGTAGTTCGTCGGGTCCCTGGCGGCGCCGTGCCCACTCGGCGGCGCTCTGCCGCAGGCGTCCTCGGAGATTCGCAAGTGCTGCCATCACCCTGGGACGCGGCGCTTCATCTACAACGGAACCGGCACCATCCTGATCAGCTCCTCTGCCACATCCGCGCGTGCCGCAGAGCCGGGAGGCCCGTACCCATCCGCCTCGCGGCGCTCGAGCCGGTGAGCGACTACCGCCGGAAGCACTGCCTGCACGTCCTCGGGCAGCACCGCCGAGCGTCCGGCGAGACGTGCCCAGGCCTGCGCGCAGCGGATCAGTCCCTGTCCCGCCCGCGGTGACAGTCCGAGCTTCAGATCCGAGCGATCGCGCGTTCTGGCGATGAGCCGCTGCGCGTAATCGAGCAAAGGCTCCGATACGTGAGTCGCGCGCACCACGTGTTGGGCGCGAATCACCGCCTCCGGTCCGAGAGCCGGCTCGAGGCCCGGGATGAGGTCGCGCCGGTCCCCGGTTCTGAGCAGCTCCCGCTCGTGGGCGGCATCGGGGTAACCCAGCGTCACCCGCATCAGAAACCTGTCGAGCTGCGATTCCGGCAACGCGAACGTGCCGAGCTGCTCATGGGGATTTTGCGTGGCCACCACGAAGAACGGCTCGGCGAGGCGATAAGTGGTCAGGTCCACGCTGACCTGACGCTCCTCCATGGCTTCGAGCAAGGCGCTCTGGGTGCGCGGGCTCGCGCGGTTGACCTCATCCGCAAGCAGCAGTTGCGTGAAGATCGGTCCCTGGCGGAACTTGAACTGCTGGGTGGCGCGATCGAAGATCGACACGCCGATGATGTCGGCCGGCAGCAGATCGCTGGTGAATTGCACCCGTTGCCAGGCGAGTCCGAGCACCTGAGCAAGCGCGTGCGCGAGTGTGGTCTTGCCAACACCGGGGACGTCCTCGATGAGCAGGTGGCCGCGCGCCAGCAGGCAGGCCAGACAGAGCCGCAGCTGGCGCGGCTTGCCGAGTACGACCGACTCCAGGGCCGCGAGCGCGCGCTGCAGGGCCGCCTCCTCGCGGTCCTGCGTCGCGACGGCGCTCATACGGTCCCTTGTCCGAGCAGATCCTGCACGCGCTCGAGTTGGCTCGCGAGGCGTGCAACGGCTTGCTCGAAATCGGCGAGGCGCTGCCGCTCGGTGGCGACGACGGGCTCGGGGGCATTACGGACGAAGTTGTCGTTGGACAGGCGGGCGCCGGCCTTCTCGAGGTCGGATTGCGCGCGGGCCAGGAGCTTGCTCAGGCGCTCGGCTTCCGCGGCGGCGTCGATCAGGCCGGCCATGGGGACGAGGAGAGTGAGATCGCCGACGAGAGCGGTCGCCGCGGGGGGCACGGGCTCGTTCGGGGCGAGCGCGCGCGCCGGCTCGATACCTGCGAGGCGCTCGAGCCACGCGTGGTGGCGCTGGATGAGCTCGAGGTCGTGCGCGCAGGCGTTGCGGTAGAGGAGAGGGATGCGGCGCGAGGGACTGATGTTCATCTCGCCGCGGATCTGGCGGACCGCGAGGATGAACGACTGCAGCCAGCCGACCTCGCGCTCGCTGCCCTCGTCGCTTGGAAAATCGGCGTGTTGCGGATAGGGCGCCAGCATCACCGTGGGGCCGGAGCGGCCGGCCAGCGGGGCGACGCGCTGCCAGATTTCCTCCGTGATGAAGGGCATGATGGGGTGCAGGGCGCGCTGCAGCGCCTCGAGTGTCTCGAGCAGGGTGCGGCGGGTGCCGGCGCGTGCCGCGGGGGAGGAGGAGTCCGACTGCAGGACGGGCTTGGTGAGCTCGAGGTACCAGTCGCAGAACTCGTACCAGGTGAACTCGTACAGAGCCGCCGCGGCGTAATCGAAACGGTAGTCGGCGAGGGACTTCTCGACCGTCTCCAAGGCACGTCCGAAGCGCGAGCGGATCCAACGATCGGCGACGGAGAGCTCGGCTTCAGCGGCGGCAACGGACGTCGGCGGTTCCCCGGACTGCGCGCCGGCGCTCATGGTGACGAAGCGGGCGGCGTTCCACAGCTTGTTGCAGAAGTTGCGGTAGCCTGCCACGCGCGCAAGATCGAAGCGGATGTCGCGGCTGGGGGAGGCGAGCGCCGCGAACGTGAAGCGCAGCGCGTCGGTGCCATGGGGCGCAATGCCTTCGGGATACTCCTTGCGGGTCGCCTTCTC
>JAGWPE010000209.1 GCA_028870635.1 Gammaproteobacteria bacterium
CAGAGCTGCGGCGCATGCCGCGCGATCAGCATGTGCCAGTAGGCATCCAGCGGCCCTACGTCGATGCGCCGCTCGCGCACTGCATCGAGCACGTTGCGCGCGGTTACGAGGTTGCCCGCCATCTCACGGTACAGCTTCCGGCGCTGCGGAGTGCGGTACTCGAGCAGATGGTGACGGAGCGCATTGAAGCCGGAGTGCGAATGGGCAACTGTCCAGCCGGCACGCCCGCCGAACGTATCCTCCAACTGCCCGTATGGCGCATCCTCCCTAACGATGAGATCCGTTCGATAGACCGCTCGGCCGTGAGCCCACGGCGCACTTGGGATCGGCGCTGCGATCGGCTGCACCGGAGCGAGCTGCAGCGCAATGGGATAGCCGCACATGAGCACGGCGCCGAGGTCGGGCCGCGACCAGAGCTGCTCGAGCGGCTGCGGGGCGGGATACGGCAGGTACTCGAGCGGTACGTCCGCTTCCTCGGCTATTCGCTCGAGAAGCCGGCGCCACGCGGACTCGACGTCCGGGGTCACCGCATACATGCGCGCGTTCGTAATCCAGGAGCTCATCGAGGCGGCCGCAGCGGGTCCGGGCGGTCAGGCCGAGGCGTAGTCAGCCATTCGCGCTCAGCTCACGGGTTCTGCGCGCCACGTAGTCCGCGATCGCCTCCCTGACGGCTGGATCGAGCGGCGGCGGCACGTACTCGGCGAGCAGCTTCTGCCAGATTCCGGTCGCGCGCTCGCTCGCGTTGCGCGCGCCGGCCTCCGTCCAGCTCTCGAAGTTGGACCAGTCGGACAGCAGGGGCCGATAGAACGCCGACTGGTACCGCGCGAGCGTGTGCGGCTCGCCGAAGAAATGCCCGCCCGCCGCCACGGCCTTGATGGCCTCCACGGCGAGGTCGTCATCGTCGAAGCTCACGGGCTTGAGCATCTCGGCCCAGTTCCGCAGAAGCTCGGCGTCGACGATGATCTTCTCGAGCGAGGCCGACAGGCCCCCTTCGAGCCAGCCGGCCGCATGATTCACGAGGTGGCTGTGGCTGAGGATCGCCGCCTGCAGCGAGAACGCCGTCTCGTAGGTGGATTGGGCATCCACGACCGGTGATGAATTCACGGCGCTCGTTCGTACGGGAAGCTTCAGCCGCCGGCCGATCTGTGCAGCGGCGATCACGGCGTGCACGTACTCCGGCGTGCCGAACGCAGGCGAGCCCGTTCGCATATCGACGTTCGAGGTGAACCCTCCCAGGACGCAGGGCGTGCCAGGCCGCAGCATCTGGCAGAGCGTCACGATCCCGAGCGCCTCGGCGGTCTGCTGCACGAGCGCTCCGGCGAGCGTCACCGGAGCCATCGCGCCCATGAGCGTGAATGGAGTGATGACCACACATTGCCCGGCGCGGGCCATGATCATGATGTTGTCGAGGATCTCCTCGTCGACCCGCCGCGGGGAATTCACGTTCGTAACCGTCATGAGCGTCGGGCGCGAGGCGAGATCTTCGACAGTGCAGCCGTGCTCGATGGCCGACATTGCGATCGCATCCTGCGCCTGCACGCCGCCGATGCCGCGCGCGGCCCACACGATGTCGGAGTACTCGATGTGAGCCTGGTAAATGGCGAGATGCCGCACGGCAACCGGCAGGTCGACCGGCTCCACCACGATCCCGCCCTGCCAGTGCAGCACGCCGAGCGAGTGAATGAGCCGCAGAATGTTCCGGAAGGCCTCGATGTCCCCGTAGCGCCGGCCGTGCACCCGATCATTGATGTGCGGCGCGCCCGTCACGGGGCCGAAGTTGACCACATCCCCGCCCACGTGCAGATCCCGCTCACGATTACGGGCGTGGAGCACGAAGCTCGCCGGCGCGTGCTGAAGATGCGCCGCGACGATGTCGCGCCCGATGCGGACCAGCTGGGAGTCCTCGTCCACGAGCGCGCCGGCGCGGCGATAGACTTCGCGGGCCGCCGCGCTGCGGATCTCCAGGCCCGCTTCCTCCAGCACCCTGAAAGCGGCGAGCACGATGCGCTCCACCTGCTCGACGGTCAGGATCTCGAGCGGCGGCCAGCGGTTGGTGAGACGAGGAATGGGCGCGAGCGAGGCGCCCGTCGAGCGCGCGGCGCGCCCGCGCTCGCGACGGCGCGGCGGCGCTGCTGGCGCTGCTGGCGCTGTAGGAGTTGTCGGCGTAGTCGGAGGCTCCGTCATGATCGGTCCCCCGCAAGATCTCCGAGCGCTTGCGCCAGCGGCCCGAGCCAGGGCTCGAAGTGCCGCCATTGCTCGAGACCTTCGGTGTTGATGGGCCGGCGCACCTGCTCGGAGCTCGCCGTGTGCACGCGGCGGGAGGTCTTGTGGAACTCGAGACAGCCGGGCTCGAAGTCGAGTCCGCAGAAATCGAGGATTCGGCGCACCTGCGGCTCGAAGTCGGCGACCAGCTCCTCGTGCTGCACGCGCAGGACCTTTCCCGGCAGCACCCGGTCCCAGTGCGCCATCAGCTCGACATAGGTGCGGTAATAGCGGGCGATGTCCTCGAAGGAGTAAGTGAACTGCTGCCCCGAGGCGAAGAGCTGCTTGAAGTTGCTGAAGCAGCAGGCCATCGCCCCGCGGCGCGCGTCGATGATCCTCGCGTTGGGCAGGATGAGGTGCATCAGGCCGATGTGCCGGAAGTTGTTCGGCATCTTGTCGATGAAGCGCGGCTTGCCGGAGCGGTAGAGCAGCGTGTCGGTGAGATAGCGCTCGCCGAAGCGCCTGAGGTCCTCCGCGGGCAGCTCGGCGAGCACGCCCGGGTAGCGCGGCCTGTCTCCTGCGGTCCTGCGATCCTGCAGGCTCTGGGCGAGACGGGCAATGTCGGACAGCTCCATCGTCCCTTCGACGCGGGAATGCGAGGCCAGGATCTGCTCGATCAGCGTGGAGCCCGCCCGCGGCAGACCCACGATGAAGATCGGTGCATCGCTCGAGGCACCCCAGCCGCGGCGCGCGGCGAAGAGCTCCGGAGTGCAGACCTCGATCTGCAGCCGGGTGTTGCGCTCGATGAACTCCGGGCGGTAACGGCATTCGCCCTTCTTGAGGGCGTTGCCTCGCTCGTAATACGAGAACGATTCCGCGTATTCCCCCCGGTCCTCCAGCCCCTTGCCGAGCGCGAAGCAAAGGTGGAAGCGATCCTCCAGGGCGGTGCGCGGCGCGGCTTCGGCGGCGCGCATCGCTGCGAGCTCCTCGTCGCTGAAGCGATAGGTCTTGAGGTTGGCGAGGCTCCAGTACGCATCGCCGTAGCCCGGCCTGATCTGCGCCGCGCGCCGGTA
>JAGWPE010000210.1 GCA_028870635.1 Gammaproteobacteria bacterium
CGCCAGCAGCATCCGGGCTTGCGCCTGATCGTATCGATAGGCGGCTGGGATGCGGCGCCCCAATACTCCGATATCGCCCTCACCGAGCGGTCCCGCAGCAGGTTCGCCGCAAGCTGCGTTCAGGCATTTCTGCTGGGGGAGGGGTTCGATGGAATCGATCTCGACTGGGAGTTTCCGGTCCGCGGCGGGATGAATCGGTCGCGTCCCGTCGACCGCGCCGATGCGACCGCGCTGGTGCGGGAGTTTCGCCGCCGGCTGGATGCGCTCGGCGGCAGGCGTCATCGGCATTACCTGCTCACCGTGGCCACGCCGGCCGGGACCTGGCAGCGGGGCGGCGCCTATTCCGTCAGCGACAGCTATGATCTCTCGGCCCTCGCGCGCTCGGCGGACTGGCTGAACGTCATGACCTATGACATGAACAACATCTTCAGCCCCTTCAGCGGCTTCAATGCGCCGCTGGCGGCGGACCCGCGCGATCGGGCGCCGGCGCGGCAGCGCTCCCGAGACAATCTGACGGGCGCGGTGAGCTATTACGAGTCTCAGGGTGTTCCCGCGGCGAAGATCATGCTGGGCGTTGCCTTCTATGGACGCGGGTTCACCGGGGTGTCCCCTCAGGGTGCTGGGCTGTACTCGAAGTACGCCGGCGGATATGACGAGACGCCCTGGAAGACGATCCGCTCGCAGTTCCTGACCGGCGCGGACTGGGTCCGCCACTGGAGCGCCACAGCGCAGGCGCCTTGGTTATACAACGCCAGGCAGCACGTCTTCTTCACCTACGACGATCCTATGTCGCTCGGCATCAAAGCAGACTTCGCGCGCAGCCAGCGCCTTCGCGGAGTGATGATATGGGTGCTGGGTGAGGATGATCCGGGGAACTGTCTGTTGAATGCGCTCGTCTCCCATCTGGCGCAAGGCTCGCCGGAACATGCATCCCACTGAGCCGCAGAGCCGTCTCGTTCTGCTGTCGCCGCTTGCGGGCTGGGGTACGCCGCTCGATGAGATTCCGGACCCTGTCTTCGCCGGCAGGATGATGGGCGATGGGCTCGCGGTCGATCCAACCGGCGTCACGCTGCATGCGCCCTGCGACGGGGAGATCGTTGCCCTCCCGGACTCGAGGCACGCAGTCACCTTGCGCAGCGACATCGGCGCCGAGATCCTCATGCACGTCGGCATCGATACGGTGGGGCTCGCAGGCGAGGGCTTTGAAGCGCACGTGCAGCCGGGCCGGCGAGTGGCGGCGGGCGAGCGGCTCATCACCTTCGATCTGGATCTCATCGCCCGGCGCGCGAAGAGTTTGCTGACTCCGATCCTCCTCGTGGACGGGTGCGGATTCACGGTCGTGCGCAGCAGCGGCAACCGCGAGATCGCGGTGGGCGACCTTTTCATGGAGATTGCCCGGACCGAGGAAGCGAGCAGGCGCGGCGGCGCAGGCGAGCCGGGTTGCGGCTCGGCGCCCGGGAAGATCGGGCAAGCACGAGTCCGGCGGGTGCGGATCGCGCTGGAGCACGGCATCCACGCCCGGCCGGCTGCGCAGATCGCAGCCGCGCTCAAGGGACTTGCGGCCGAGGTCAGACTCACTGTGCAGGGCCGCTCAGCCAATGCACACAGTACGGTGGCGCTGATGAAGCTCGGCGCTCGCAATGGGGATGAAGTGGAGCTGAGCGCGTCGGGCGGCGATGCGGGAACCGCCATCGAAGCAGTCGCGGCGCTCCTGGCCGGCGCACACCAGGGGAGCAGCTCCCCGCGGGCGGCGCAGCGCTCCCCGCTCGCGCGATCCGCTCGGCACTTCATGGCAGCGACGGCAAGTGTCGGCATCGAAGCGCGCGCCGATGCAGTGCTGCCCGGCGTCATTGCCAGCCGCGGGATGGCGGTAGGGCAAGCGGTGCGGCTCACGGTCCGTGAGATCGAAGTGGCACCCGTCGGCGCCGGAGTTGCGCACGAGACATCGCGGCTGGACCGCGCCAGAGCCCAGGTCCGGATACGCTTGCGGGCGGCGCACGCGTCGGCTTCCGGTACAGCGCGTGAGATCGCCGAAGCGCATCTCGAGCTGCTCGATGACCCAGGGCTCATCGAGGAGGCGCTGGCGCTCGTGGCCGAGGGCGCAAGCGCCGCGCATTCGTGGCGGCAGGCGATACGCGGCAGCATCGCGGCCCTGCGCGCGCTCGAAGATCCGCGGATGGCGGAGCGCGCGGATGATCTCCTCGACCTGGAAAGGCAGGTGTTGCTCTCGTTGAGCGGTGATGCCGGTGCCGGTATCCAGGAGTTGCCGCCGGATGCCATCCTGCTCGCCGAGGAGCTGCTGCCGTCACAGCTCGTTGCCCTCGATGCCACGCGGCTCGCGGGCATTGCTCTTGCGGCGGGCGGGGCAACCTCACACGTCTCGATCCTGGCCGCGGCGGCGGGCATACCGGCTCTGGTCGCCCTTGGCCCCGTGCTGCGGCGGATTGCCGACGGGACACCACTGCTGCTCGACGCTGATGTCGGCCAGCTGCACGTCGATCCCGGCACGGAGCGCCTGGCCGCGATCCGCCGCCAGCTCGAGCTGCAATCCTCGCGGCGTGCGGCGGAGCGCGAAGCCGCGCAACAGGACTGCTACACGGCTGACGGCAGCCGCATCGAGGTGTTTGCCAACGTCGGATCGCTCACGGAGGCGCAGACGGCCGCGCGCAACGGCGCTGAGGGCTGCGGCTTGCTGCGGACGGAATTCCTGTTCCTCGAGCGCGAGACGCCCCCGAGCGAGGCCGAGCAGCATGCCGAATATCAACGGCTCGCCGAGGCGTTGGCCGGCAAGCCGCTGACCATTCGCACTCTCGACATCGGCGGCGACAAGCCGATACCGTATCTGCCGCTGCCCGGCGAGGAGAATCCGGCGCTCGGGCTGCGGGGAGTGCGCACGAGCCTCTGGCGGCCCGACCTGCTGTGCCAGCAGCTGCGCGCCATTCTGGGGGTGCGGCCTTATGGCCAGTGCCGCATCCTCCTGCCAATGATCACCGACGTGGCCGAGATTCGCTCGGTACGCGCAATGATCGAGCAGGCGCGCGAGCAGATCGGCCGGCGAGAGCCGATCGAGGTCGGTGTCATGATCGAGACGCCGGCTTCGGCACTGATGGCGGATTCCATTGCGGAGGAAGCCGATTTCCTCTCGATCGGCACCAACGACCTCACCCAGTACACGCTCGCCATGGACCGGGGACATCCCGAGCTTGCGGCGCGTCTCGATGGGCTGCATCCGGCGGTGCTGCGGCTGATTGCGCGCACGGCGGAAGCGGCGCAGGCGTGCAAGCGCACGGTGGCGGTTTGCGGCGGACTGGCATCCGACCCGGCGGCGGCGCCCTTCCTCATCGGGCTCGGAGTACATGAGCTCTCGGCCGTGCCGTCGGTAATTCCTCGTTTGAAGGCCCTCGTCCGCGGGTTGACGGTGCAGGATTGCGCCCGCGCCGCGCGCCAGGCGCTGCGGCAGGAGTCCGCGCAAGCGGTACGCAAGCTCGCCGCCGAATGGGCCGGGCGGCAGGGTGTGCCGGCATCGCCCGGTAGTTGACAGCGGTACCCCCTACAGCCATGAAGCAACTCTTCGCCCAACTGCAGAGAATCGGCGGCGCGCTGATGCTGCCGATCGCGGTCCTGCCGGTCGCCGCCCTCTTGCTGCGCTTCGGTCAGCCCGACCTGCTGAACCTGCCCGTCCTCGGCGCCGCGGGACAGGCGGTCTTCGACAATCTCGGCCTGCTCTTCGCAGTCGGCGTCGCGATCGGACTCGCGCGCGAGAATCACGGAGCCGCGGGACTCGCGGCCGTGGTCGCGTATCTCGTCACCACCCAGGGCGCACAGGTCTTCATCACGCCACCCGCGGCTCTGACGGCGCTGACCGGGCAGGCGCAGGCTCTGGCGATCGAGGCATTCAAGCAGAACGAGCTGAAGACACTCACCGTCCCGGCCGGCATTCTCTGCGGCCTGCTGGGCGGCGCGCTCTACAACCGCTTCCATCGGATCAATCTGCCGGCTTATCTCGCCTTCTTCGGAGGCAGGCGCTTCGTGCCCATCCTGAGCGGTGTCGCGGCGCTCGCTCTTGCCGCCGCCTTCGGCCTCGAATGGCAGCGGCTCGAGCTCGGCATGGATGCGCTCAGCCGCGCGGTGCTGGCCGCGGGACCGTGGGGACTTTTCGGCTACGGGGTGCTCAATCGCATCCTGATCGTCACGGGGCTGCATCACGTCATCAACAGCATTGCGTGGTTCGTGTTGGGCAGCTACCACGGCCACACGGGCGATCTCAATCGATTCTTCGCGGGGGACCCCGCCGCGGGCGAGTTCATGGCGGGATTTTTTCCGGTCATGATGTTTGGGCTGCCGGCGGCCTGCCTGGCGATGTACCACACGGCGCTGCCCGAGCGGCGGCGTGCGGTCGCGGGCCTGCTCGCCTCCATCGCTCTGACCTCCTTCCTCACCGGCGTGACCGAGCCCGTCGAATTCTCGTTCATGTTCCTCGCGCCGTCGCTCTACGCCGTGCATGCGCTGCTCACCGGCTTCGCCTTCATGATCATGAAGGCGCTCGATGTGCGGCTCGGCTTCGGCTTTTCGGCGGGCCTCTTTGATTACGTGCTCAACTACAAATTCGCCACTCATCCGCTGTTGCTGCTGCCGGTGGGGGCCGCGTATTTCGGGCTGTACTACGGCATATTCCGCTTCGCCATCGTCAGGTTCGATCTGAAGACGCCGGGGCGGGAGAACGCAGATGCGAGCGCACCGGTGGCGGCTGCCGCGGCGTCGGCCGCCGGTCCTGCCGATTGCGCACGGGCGTACATCACGGCTCTCGGAGGCGCCGGCAACCTCGAGTCGGTGACCGCCTGTACGACACGCTTGCGGTTGATAGTCAAGACTCAGCAGACGGTCGACATCGAGGCGCTGAAGCGCCTGGGTGCGCGGGGCGTGGTGAAGCCGTCAGCTACCGCTCTGCAGGTGGTCGTTGGTCCGACGGCGGATCAGATCGCAAGCGATATCCGCGAGGCCATGGCATCGATGCCAAGGGAGAGCCCGCCGGCGCCGGTATCATGCGGCATGCCGCCACGCCCATCGCAATCCGAGGCGACTCCGGGTCCGGCCGCCCCGGCACCGGCAAAGGAAGTC
Organism: Gammaproteobacteria bacterium; assembly: GCA_028870635.1. Classification (GTDB taxonomy): domain Bacteria; phylum Pseudomonadota; class Gammaproteobacteria; order Steroidobacterales; family Steroidobacteraceae; genus 13-2-20CM-66-19. Next base: position 5,119 of record JAGWPE010000210.1, read on the forward strand.
ATGCAGGGATTGCTTGCCGCGCTGGGCGGCCGAGCAAACGTGCGCGGTGTGGAGCCGGCCTCTTCGCGCCTGCGGATCGCAGTGGCGAGCTCCGGTGCGATCGATAGTGCGGCGATCCGCAAGCTCGGCATGCGCGGCGTTGCAGTCGCGGCGGCTGATTGCGTACACGTCATCGTGGGACCGGCCGCGGAAGCGACGGCCGCCTCGCTGCGAGAGCTGCTTGCCTCGTAATGGAAGGCGCCGGACATAGGGCGGTGTATCGCGAGCTCGGCTCGGCGGGCATCCGGTCAGGTAAAGCCAGCTTGTCGCGGCAATGAGTTGCAGGGAATGTCAGAAAGCTGCACGGTTGTGCACAAATGCACGGTACGGTCGTAATTCGCCAGAAATGCTGCGAATGAGCTATTTTCCGCCGACGTGCATGGCGCTTCCGAAGGTGGTGTCGAGGAGTTACGCGCGATGTCGGGAGATTCGCAGACGGATCTGCGGACGCGGACGTAATCGGCCCGTAGTAATATGAGAATAGTTTTCGTCCCGTCGGTCCTGGAAGAGGAGAGCGCCCATGATCCGTAAAGCCAGAGCAGTCTGGCGCGGCACCGGCCGCGCCGGCAAAGGCGAGCTGTCGAGCGATTCCGGTGTCCTGTCGGGCACGCCGTACTCGTTCAAGACGCGATTCGAGAATGAGAAGGGCACGAATCCCGAGGAGCTGATCGCGGCCGCTCACGCCGGCTGCTTCACCATGGCGCTCGCCTTCCAGCTCGAGCGCGCGGGACATTCGCCCACCGAGCTCGCCACCGAGGCCGCGGTCACGCTCGAGCCTGAGGGGCAGGGGTTCAAGATCAGCAGGTCCGCCCTCACGCTGCGCGCCAAGGTGCCGAATATCGATGCGGAGTCCTTCGCCCGGTTGGCGGGCGATGCGGAGAAGAACTGCCCGGTGTCGAAGCTCCTGCAGGCGCAGATCACCCTGGACGCGAAGCTCGTCTGAGGCCCCTCGCGGGGATATGATGATCCAGTCCGCGCTCGCCGCGGACGCCGCGTCCAGCCCACGAATCCGAAAGGAGCCCTGCGATGGTCAACGAAGCCAAGAAGACTGCCACCCTCGATACGCCGTCGGGCCTTTCAAAGGAGGCGGTCCGCGACATCCCTCCCGGTCTCACCACGCTGCTCGCCGACACCTTCGCTCTTTATCTCAAGACGAAGAATTTCCACTGGCACATGTCGGGGCCGCACTTTCGCGACTGGCACCTGCTGTTGGATGAACAGGCTACGCAGGTCTACGAGATGACGGATCCCATCGCCGAGCGGGCGCGGAAGATCGGTGGTCCCTCGCTCAAGTCGATAGGGCAAATAGCGAAGCTGCAGCGCCTGAAGGACAATGATGCGAGCTTCGTCACTCCGAGGGACATGCTGGCCGAGCTGCGGGAAGACAACAGGCAGCTCGCCGTATACATGAGAGAGCTGCACGGGGTGTGTGATGAGCTCGGCGATGTGGCCAGCGCGAGCCTGCTCGAGAACTGGATCGATGAGACGGAGAGGCGGGTGTGGTTCCTCTTCGAGGCGACCCGTCACGCTGAAGGCTAGTCTCGGAGCCAACTGCGCTCAGTGGGGATTGCTGGTGAACCCCCGCGGCCGCGGCAGGCCGACGGGGGTCGCCGTCGCGGCGCCCTTCGCGCCGCACTTCGAGCAGCGCAGCCGCGGCGCCAGGCTCTCGAGAGTCATCGACCAGCCGACGAGACGCGCCAGCGCCTCGGCAGCGATGTCGCGTGAGGCCCCGCAGGCCGGACATTTCACGCGCACCAGGAACTGACCGAAGCGGTCATCCAGCTTCTTCACGTCGTGCAGCTCTCGCATGCGCGCAGAGTAGAAAGCGCGCGGGGCTCCTGTCCATGCAGCTGCAACGCTTCATGAATACTGGATGAGCGGCGGCTGCAGCCGCCGCGGCCATGCCTGCAACCGCAGAGAGCTCCGGAACCGATCCGGCACCGGAAGCTTTCCTGGAGAGCTATTGCAGGATCAGGGGTACTCTCGATGAATGCGGTCCTCTCGCTGCTTGGAATCGTGTTCATCATCGCCTGGCTGGTGCTGTGGCTTGCGGTGAAGGTCACGTTCGGCGCCATTCATCTGCTGGTCGTGATCGGGGCGATCCTGATCATCCTGGCGCTCGTCAAAGTGGTATAGGAGGGCCCCGTTTCGCGAAGGCGCGGGAGGGCAGACCAACGTTCTGCGGCGCAGGGGCGGCCCGGCATCCGGGAGGACAATGTTCTCGGGCATGCCCGGTAGCATGGGGCGACAATCGAGAACAACCCCACGGGTCCGTCCCCGCCCATGAGCAACAATGCGGAAGCCTTCGAGCATTGGATTCGCACGTCGTTCGTGCAAATGAACACCGAGCTGGAGGAACTCTATTTCGCGCAGGGCGACCGATCGCGCGTGATCGGGGTCGGCGACAGGATCAAGCACGCATTGCGTGATGAAGGTCACACGTACGTCACCGCCTTGCACGCCGAAGGCAACACCGGCGAAGGATTCGATAGCGCATTCGGCGTTCTGGGCAACGTCGGCATGTACCTGGGTGCCTTGAGAAGGCACGAGCTCACGAATCCCGCGCGCGAGGAGCGTTCGCCCTTTCCGGAGGCCTCGTCACTTGCCGTTCACTGCGGCGCCTCGCTCGGGATGGCGCCGAGATTCGCGACAGCGCATCTGACGATCTACAACAGGGCCCGTGCGGGACTGCGCAAGAGCTTCACGTCCCTCACGGACGAGTTTCTCTTCATCGACGAGAATACGCGTGGAATTCTCTCGCTGCAGCGCGCGGCGGATGCGCTCACGAGCATCGTGCACCTTGGAGTATCGAGCCCCGTCGCGGACGTGATGTTCGAGGCTGCAAAGCAGTCGCTGTACGAGGTGATCCGGGTCAACCGCCGGCTGATGGAGCACCTCGACGTCGAGCGATTCTTCCATTCCGTGCGCCCCTACTACAAGCCCTATCGCGTCGGCCGGCAGGAGTACCGCGGCGCCAACGCCGGGGACTTCTCGGGCATCAACGAGCTCGATCTGCTGCTCGGGCTCTGCCGTGCGAGCGACCCGTACTACGGCCAGCTCCTCGTCGACAAGATGCTCTTCATGTTGCCGGCCGATCAGGCGCGCCTCAAGGACTGCATGGCCCGCAAGAGCCTGTTGGATGAGCTGCTGGAGCTCCTCGACTCGCATCGAGACGCCGATTGGTTCCAGCGGAACGCACGCGCCTTTCTGGAGCTCTGCGACCTCTTCGGGCAGACAGCGGCGCAGCACCACGATGAGCTGGTGAAGCGCTTCATCGAGCAGCCCGCCGCGAGGCTCGGCGAGGGGCAGTCGCAGGGTCTCACCGCGAGCGGGCCGCCGCTGCCGGTCCTGCTGCGCTCGCTCGAGGTGCTGCGGGACCTGCGGGTGGCCGCGGACCGCCCCGACATTGCAACCCGGCATGAGGACCTGGCGCGGCTCCGTGCGGCGGTGGCCGGGCGCGATCGGAAGCTGCCCTGATCGATCCTAGAAGGCGTTGAGCCCCGTCAGCTCGCGGCCGAGCGTGAGCTCGTGGATGGTCTCAGTGCCCTCGTAAGTGATGACGCTCTCGAGGTTCAACATGTGACGCACCGGGACGTACTCGGCGCTGATGCCGGCGCCGCCCAGCATGTCCCGGCAGTCGCGCGCGATATCGAGGGCCATGCGGCAGTTGTTCCACTTGGCGAGTGACACGTGCGGCGGCTGCATCTTGCCCTGATCCTTGAGGCGGCCGAGCTGCAGGGCGAGCAGCTGCGCGGTCGTGATGCGCCGGGCCATGTCGGCGAGACGGATCTGGATGGCCTGATTCTGCGCGAGCGGACGTCCGAAGAGGATGCGGGTCTTGGAGTAATCCAGGAGCTGAGCGAGGCATGCCTGCGCCGCCCCGATGACGCCCCACGCGATCCCGTAACGCGCCTGTGTCAGGCAGGATAGGGGGCCTTTCAGGCCCACGACTCCCGGCAGCGCGTTGCCATCAGGCACCACGACGTTGTCGAAGAAGAGCGCGGAGGTGACCGAGGCGCGTAACGAGAACTTACGCTCGATCTCCGGCGCAGCGAACCCCGGCGTGCCTTTCTCGACGATGAAGCCGCGGATTCCTTCCTCGGTCATCGCCCATACGACGGCGAGGTCGGCGATGGCGCCATTGGTGATCCACATCTTGGAGCCATTCAGCACCCAATCCTTGCCGCGCCGCTTCGCATGCGTCTTCATGTTGGCCGGGTCGGAGCCGCCGTGCGGCTCGGTGAGCCCGAAGCAGCCGATGAGCTCTCCGCGGGCCATGCCCGGCAGGTACTTCTGCTTCTGCTCCTGCGACCCGAACGCGTGGATCGGATACATGCAGAGCGAGGATTGCACCGAGACGAAGCTGCGGATTCCGGAGTCTCCGCGCTCGAGCTCCTGGCAGATGAGGCCGTAGCTGATCGCGTTGAGGCCCGCGCAGCCGTAGCCCTTCAGTGACGAGCCGAGGAGGCCGAGACCCGCGAGCTCGGGAATGAGCTCTCGCGGGAAGCGGTGCTCCTCGAAGCACTTCTGGATGACGGGCAGCACCTTGTCGTCGACCAGGCGCCCGACGGACTCCTGCACCATGCGCTCTTCTTCCGTGAGCGCGCCCGTGACATCGTAAAGATCGACCGGATTTAGGGCCATGACAACTCGCGATTGCTGTAAATGATGTTGCGGGTGAGCCGACGTCGGTGGCACCTCAGGCACAGGGACGTGCCCGGCCGCCGCAGGTGGCCGAGTCTGGGGCAAAAACCGCGCTTTTTGCCCCAGACGCGCCGGGCCGGGCAGGAGCCCGGATCCGGCGCCTAGATTAAGGGATGACCGCCGTCGCCTCAATTTCGACTTTGGCCTGCGCCTCGACGAGGGCGCTCACCTCCACGGCGGTCATCGCCGGGAAGTGCTTGCCCATCACCGCACGATAGGCCGCGCCGATCTCCCGGAGATGGGCGACGTACTCGGCCCGGCTGGTGAGATACCAGGTCATGCGCGCGATGTGCTCGGGGCGGCCGTCCGCGGCGGCCAGCACGGCGAGCACGTTCCTCAGGGCCTGAGCAACCTGGTCGACCAGCTGCGCGCTCTCGAACTTGCCGCTGTGCGGGTTCCAGCCCACCTGGCCGGCGATGAACACCTGACGTCCGTGCGCCAGCACGCCGTTACTGTATCCCGACGGCCGCAGCCATCCTTCGGGCTGCAGGATTGCCGGCAGGCTCAACTTCGCTGCTCCGCGGGGTGCCGAATGAGCTCGCGGCCGATGATCAGCTTCTGCACTTCAGTCGCCCCTTCGTAGATGCGCAGCGCGCGAATGTCCCGATACAGGCGCTCGACGGCCTCGCCGCGCGCGACTCCACGGCCGCCGAACAACTGCACGGCGCGGTCTATGACCTGCTGCGCCGTCTCCGTGGCCGTCATTTTCGCCATGGCGACTTCCGCCGTCGCCCGCTCACCGCGATCGCGCAGCCATGCCGCGCGATAGGTCAGCAGGCGCGCGGCATCGATCCCGGTAGCCATGTCGGCAAGCGCGGCTTGGGTGAGTTGAAAGTCCGCGAGCGACTTGCCGAATAGCTTCCTCGCCGCCGCGTGCGCGAGAGCTTCATTCAGCGCACGTTGCGCGAAGCCGACAGCTGCGCCGGCCACCGAAGCCCGGAACACGTCGAGCGTGCGCATCGCGATCTTGAAGCCCTCACCCTCGGCGCCGAGTCGCTGAGTCAGCGGCACCCGGCATTCGTGAAACGTAAGAGCCGCAAGCGGATGCGGTGAGATCGTATCGATCCGGCGCGAGATGGACAGCCCCGGTGTTGCCGCGTCCACGACGAATGCCGTGATTCCGTCCGCGGAGGTGGTGCCATCGGGCCGCAAGTCCGGACCGGTCGTTCGCGCAAATACGCAGTAAAAATCTGCAATTCCACCGTTCGATATCCAGGTCTTCTCGCCCTCCAGCTCGTACCCGTCAGGAGTTCGCGCGGCCCGACATCGAAGGGCGGCGACATCGGAGCCGGCCTCGGGCTCCGATAGTGCGAAGGCCGCAATCGCCTCTCCCGCAGCGACGCGTGGGAGATAGCGCGCCCGCATCTGCGGCGAGCCTGCAAGTGAGATCGCACCGCTCCCGAGGCCCTGCATCGCGAACGCGAAATCGGCCAGCGCGTCGTGGTGAGCCAGTGTCTCGCGGATCAAGGCCAAGGCTCGTACATCGAACCCGGTGGGGCCTGCGGTTGCCGCACCGTTCCCGATGCCTCCGCCGGGCGCGCAGTATCGGGTCCAGCCCGCGCGCCCGAGATCGCGCACGAGCTGACGGCAGGCGTTATCGACGGATTCCCGATCCTCGCTCGCCGGGGGCCCGATCAGGTGCGCGGCCGCCCAATCGCGCAAGCGGCCGGCGAGCTCGCGGTGGCTCTCGTCGAAGAACGGCCAGTCGAGGAAGCTGCGCAGTGACGCCAAGGGTCAGTCTCCCTCGAACCGCGGCTGTTGCTTCGCGGTGAAGGCGCGGTACGCTCGGCGGAAGTCTTCCGTCTGCATGCATATGGCCTGCGCTTCGGCTTCGGCATCGATGGCCGCATCTATCGGCAGATGCCACTCGGCATGCAGCATCTTCTTGGTCATCGCATGCGCGAAGGTCGGGCCTTGCGCGATCTGCGCGGCCAGCGATATCGCCTCGGCCAGCACCGACTCCGGGGCGGTGAGTCGATTGAAGAAGCCCCACGCGAGTCCTTCCTCGGCCGTCATGCTGCGGCCGGTGTAGAGGAGCTCCGCGGCGCGCCCCTGGCCGATGATCCGGGGGAGGATCGAGCAGGCGCCCATGTCACATCCGGCGAGCCCCACCCGCGTGAAGAGGAACGCCGTCTTGGCGCGCGGTGTGCCCAGCCGAAAATCCGAGACCATCGCAAGAATGGCCCCGGCGCCGGCGCATACCCCGTCAACGGCCGCGACGATCGGCTGCGGGCAGGCGCGCATGGCCTTCACCACATCGCCGGTCATCCGCGTGAATTCGAGGAGCCCCTCGGCGGTCCGCTGCGTCAGCGGTCCGATGATCTCGTGTACGTCGCCCCCCGAGCAGAAGTTGCCTCCGGCGCCGGTGATGACGAGCGCGCGAACCCCGGGCGCCGCAGTCAGTGCGCGGAAGAGGTCTCGCAGCTCCGCGTACGAGTCGAATGTCAATGGGTTCTTGCGCTCCGGGCGGTCCAGTGTGATGACACCGACCCGCTCCTGCAGGCGCCACTTGAAATGTTGCGGCGAGTAAGCCGCGGCATCGAACGATGGCTTTGCGGTCATGGAGCGAGGTGCTCCTTGAGCTCACCCAGGAGCTCCATCAGTTGCTTCTTCTGCCGCGGCGACAAGGTGCCGAACAGGTCGATGACCCAGCTCTCGTGCTCGGCGGCCATGCGGCGGAACTGACGCTCGCCCTCGGCAGTGAGCTTGACGCGGTAGACGCGCCGATCGGCTGAATCGACCTCGCGCACGACCAGGCCTTCCTTCTCCAGGCCGTCCGTGATGCCAGTCACGTTGCCCCCGGTCACCATCATGCGCTGGGAGAGCTCGCTCATCTTCAGGCCCCGCGGGGCGCGCTCGAGCTGCGCCATCAGATCGAAGCGCGGCAGGGTGGTGTTGAAGCTCGATTGCAGGCTCTGGCGCACCCTGCTCTCGATCTGGTTGGTGCAGGAGAGGAGCCGCAGCCACAGGCGCAGCGACACATGGTGATCGTCGTGCACCCGCGTCTCCGCATCGAGCGCCGTGGTGAGCGCCTTCAAGGCAGTCTTCTCGCGTGGCATCAGGTCGTCACCTCGCCGCCGGCGATCACGATGCTCTGGCCGGTCACGCTCTCGGTCCCCGGGCGGCAGAGCCAGAGGACGGCATTGCTCACTTCCGCGGGGGCGATGAGGCGCCCCTGCGGATTGGTGGCGGTGAGAGTGGCCATCGCTTCGCTCTCGCTGCGGCCGGTCTTCCTCATGATGTTATCGACCGCCCGCTTCACGATCTCGGTGTCGGTGTACCCCGGGCACACCGCATTGACGGTGATGTTGCGCGTCGCATACTCCAAGGCCAGCGAGCGCGTGAAGCCGATCACCGCGTGCTTGGAGGTCGCATAAGCCGAGATGTAAGCCGCGCCTCTGAGGCCGGCGATGCTCGCGATGTTGACGACCCGTCCGAAGCCGGCCTGCAGCATGTCGGGCACGGCTTCCCGCGTGCAGAGGTAAGTGCCAGTCAGATTCACGCCGATGATTCTGTTCCACAGCGCCTCATCCGTATTGGCGAACGTGGCCGCGGCGGCCTGGCCGGCGTTGTTCACCAGGATGTGCACCGGCCCGAATTGCCGGCGCGCGGCGGCGAAGGCTTCCTTTACGGCGGCGGTGTCGGTGACATCGGCCACTATCGGGATCGCACGGTTCGCGCCACCGAGCCCGGCGGCCACTTCCGCCAGCCGGGCGGCATCGCGCCCCACCAGCGAGACCTTTGCGCCTTCGGCGGCGAGCGCGGCGGCGATGCTGGCGCCGATGCCGCGGCTGGCGCCGGTGACGAATGCATGCCGGCTCGCCGGCGCCGCAGTGCTGTCACTCATTGATCTCGCTCGCTGGTTTCGCGGGAGCGGCGGCGCTCGCCTGCATCTGGGCGGCACGCTGCAAGTTGCGCTCGAGCTGCTGCCGGCCGGAGAGATATTGCTTCGGCCACCACTGCCCGGCGTAACCGAGGCGCGCGGCGGCCTCGAGCGTCCAGGCGGGGTTGGCGAGATGCGGGCGCGCCAGGGCGCAGAGGTCGGCGCGGCCCGAGGCGATGATGGAGTTGACGTGGTCGGGCTCGTAGATGTTGCCGACGGCCATGGTCGCGATACCGATCTCGTTGCGCACCTTGTCGGCAAACGGGGTTTGCCACATGCGGCCGTAGACGGGCTTCTGCCAGGGGACCGTCTGTCCGGTGGAGACATCGATGAGATCGATCCCCGCTTCGCGAAAGGCGCGCACGATGATGAGGAGGTCCGCATCGCAGAGGCCGCCTTCGGCCCAATCGGTCGCGGAGATGCGCACGGAAAGCGGCTTGTCCCCGGGCCACTGCGCTCGCACCGCGCGCAGCACTTCGAGCGGGAAGCGCAGGCGGCCCTGCACATCGCCGCCGTAGTCGTCGTCGCGGCGGTTGGTGAGCGGCGAGAGGAAGGAAGCCAGGAGGTATCCGTGAGCCATGTGCAGCTCGAGCATGTCGAAGCCGGCCTGCGAGCCGAGCTGCGTGGCGCGCACGAATTGCGCCATGACTTCGCCCATCTGCTCCCGGCTCATCTCGATCGGGGTCTGACTGACCCCGGGCAGGTACGGAAGCGGGGAGGGGGCGAGGATCGGCCAGTTGCCGGCGGGGAGCGGGTGATCCATGTCCTCCCAGCCGAGTTGTGTCGAGCCTTTGCGCCCCGAGTGCCCAAGCTGCAGACAGATCTTCGCGGGCGTGCGCGCGTGCACGAATTCGACGATGCGGCGCCAGGCGTCCCGCTGCGCCTCGTTCCACAGTCCGGTGCATCCGGGCGAGATGCGGCCTTCCGGCGATACGCAGGTCATTTCCGTGTAGAGGAGGCCTGCGCCGCCGAGGGCCCGGTGACCATAGTGCACGAGGTGCCAGTCATCGGGCAGCCCGTCCGTCGCACAATACTGCGCCATCGGAGAGACGACGACACGGTTGGCGAGCGTGAGACCTCGCAGCTTCAAGGGCAGGAACATCGGCGGGCGCCCGTCGCTCACGCCGCTGCGGCGGGCGAGCCAGCTTTCGTAGCTCTCGACGAATTTCGCATCCCGCACCTTGAGGTTCTCGTGCCCGATGCGCTGGCTGCCGGTGAGCAGGCTGTAGGCGAACTGCTCCGGCGGCAGATGGGTATAGCGCTCGACGTTCTCGAACCACTCCATGCGGTTGCGCGCCGCGCTCTGCAGCTTCAACACCTCGAGGCTGCGCTCCGCATGGTAGGCCGCGAGCGCGGAGCCGAGGTCCGGGGCGGCGCCGAGATGGCGCGTGAGAGAGATCGCATCCTCCATGGCGAGCTTGGTGCCTGAGCCGATCGAGAAATGAGCCGTATGGGCCGCATCGCCGATCAGCACCACCTTGCCGTCGTGCCAGCGCCGGCAGTGGACGCGATTGAAGTTGAGCCAGGCGGAGCCGCGCAGGTGGTTGGCGTTGCTCTGCAGCGCATGGCCGCCGAGATAGCTCGCGAAGAGCCGCTCGCAGAAAGCGATGGAGCCTGCGGTGTCGAGGCGGTCGAGTCCATGCGCCTGCCAGGTCTCCTCGCGCGTCTCGACGATGACGGTCGAGAGATCGCGGCTGAACTGGTAGGCGTGGATCTGGAACCAGCCGTGCTCGGTGCGCTCGAACGCGAAGGTGAATGCCTCGAACGGTTGCGTGGTCCCCAGCCAGATGTAGCGGCACTTGCGCCGGTCGAGCTCCGGCTCGAACATGGCCTCGTGGCGCTGGCGGGTCTTGCTGTTGGCGCCGTCAGCCGCCACGATGAGATCCGCGTCCTCGAGCCCGGCTTCCGAGTTCACTTCCCGCTCGAAGAACTGCCGGACCCCGAGCTGCGTTGCGCGCTCCTGCAGGATCCGCAGCAGCTGCTTGCGGCCGATGCCGCAGAATCCGTGGCCGCCGCTCACGAACCGCCGGCCGCGGAAGTGGATGTCGATGTCGTCCCAGTGGTGGAAGCTGCCGACGATGGCCGCGTGCGAGCTCCCATCCGCGACGCGGAAATTCTCCATCGTCTGGTCGGAGAAGACGACGCCCCAGCCGAAGGTGTCGTCGGGCCGGTTGCGCTCGTAGACCTCGATGCTCGCCGCCGGGAGCGCCTTGCGCAGCAGGATGGCGGTGTAAAGGCCCGCGGGGCCGCCGCCCAGGCAGACGATTCGCTTCATGGCGGCGCCCGCCTATACCTGTATCGCTTGCATCGAGGCTGTGTTATATTGCGAGATACTTGAGATGTCAAGTATCATAGTGGTACCTGCTGCTTTTGGGGGATTCAGACCATGACATCGGCCAGTGCCTCGCAGTCGGACATTCTCGCCCGTCTGGTGAGCGGCATCGTCGGCGGCGGCATCCGCGTCGTCGATCTCACCGTGCCGCTCGAGCCCGCGACGCCCACGATCCAGCTGCCGCCGCAGTTCGCCCCTTCCAAGAGCTTCTCGCTCGAGGAGATCTCCCGATATGACGAGCGCGGGCCGGCCTGGTATTGGAACAATATCGCCTGCGGGGAGCACACCGGCACGCACTTCGATGCCCCGGTGCACTGGGTTACCGGCAAGGACTACCCGAACAATGCCACCCACAACATCCCGGTCGACAGGTTCATCGGCCCGGCCTGCGTGATCGATATATCGCAGGAGGTGGCCGGGAACCCCGACTTCCTGCTCACCCAGGCGGTGGTCGAGGACTGGGAGCGGCGGCACGGGCGCATTCCCGCGCACGCCTGGGTGCTGGTCCGCACCGACTGGTCACAGCGCCGCACCGCCAAGGAGTTCCTCAATATCGGCAAGGATGGACCGCATACTCCGGGCTTCCATCCGCAATGCGTTCCGTTCCTCGCGCGCGAGCGCGACATTCTCGGCGTCGGCGTGGAGACGGTCGGCACCGATGCCGGCCAGGCAGCGACCTTCGAGCCGATGTTTCCCTGCCATACGCTGATGCACGGCTCGAACCGCTTTGGCCTCGCGAGCCTCACCAATCTCGATCAGCTGCCGCCCACCGGCGCGGTGGTGATCGCCCCGCCGCTCAAGATCGTGAACGGCTCGGGGAGCCCGTTGCGCGTACTGGCGCTCGTTCCGGTATGAGCGCGGTTAATATATAGAGTCCATGGCCGAGCGCTCGTTCGCCAAAGAGGTCAAATCGCTGCGGCTCGGCGCGGGCGCGGAGTTCCGCGGCGAGGGCATCCTCGCCGTCACCAAGGCGCTGCTGCAATCCGGCGTGGCCTACGTCGGCGGCTATCAGGGCGCGCCGATTTCTCACCTGATGGACGTCCTCTCCGATGCCGAGGACATCCTGAGCGAGCTCGGCGTGCACTTCGAGTCCA
>JAGWPE010000211.1 GCA_028870635.1 Gammaproteobacteria bacterium
GGGCATCGCGCCGATCTGACTAAATTGATGATTTCGCAAGCGAAACAACTTGTCGTCGCCGACCGACGGCCGGCGGCGGTCAGTTGACTGTCGCCGTGACCTCGGAGGAGAGCGAGCTCTCCGTGCCTGAGGCGTTGACCGCCGCGACAGCAAAGTAATAGGTGCCGGGCGAGAGGTTGTCCACCACGTACGTAGCGACGCCGGGGTTGGAGACGGAGACCGTCTGCGTGTAGTTGCCGGACTTGGTGCCGTAATGGATGTCGTAGCCGGCGAGGTTCGTCAGCGCGGAGCCATCCGTGTTTTCCGTAGGCGGCTGCCAGTTGATCGTGACGCCCGTGCTGGCTGTCGGCGGAGTGCTGGCGCCCAGTCCGGTGCTGCTGCCGAGTCCCGTGCCGCTGCCCGCGCCGGTGGTGGCGGCCTGCGAGGTGGCTGCGCTGCCCGCGGCTCCCGAGGCGCCGCCGCCACAGCCCGAGAGTGCGAATCCCAGCGCTGCGACGGCACAAAGATAAAACCCATGGCGCGACCCGCGCCCCCGTTTGGCGTTCGTCATGCTTCCCCCGAACTGTGCGACCCATTGCCGGCCTGGCGGGCGAGTCCACAGCTCGGGAGATTGCTCGAAGCCTGCAGCCGCAGCGCGGCTGTTTCTTCACGAGGATGCCTTCTTGCGCTGCGCGCTCACGCGCACAATGCTCAGACCGCCCCGGCAACCCCGCTGTCGTAGGCTTCGCGCCGTTAGACCGGAAGTTTTGCGACGCCCGCCTTTCGACGGGTTGTGCCCTTCGCGCTGCATTGCGAGGCAGCGCGCCTGAGCTGGTGCAACGGGTGTGCCAGAGGGCCGTATATGCCGGAAAGCACGTAGTCACGGCGCACGAGGTCGCGTGAGCGTGAGCGTGACAGACCGGCTCTGCGCACCATTCGTCTGCTGATGCAGACAGGCGGCTTTTGCTTCAGCGAAGCGATTTAACTAAATGCATGAATGGACAAGAGAAAGAGCTCGTCGCGGATGACAGACAGGCGCGTCGCTCGACGTCATCAAGCTTGGCCGTGAGCCGCCGGGCTGCCGGCCCCGCTCGGGTATCCCCCTTGCTCAGCTTCGTGCGCCTCACCACTCCCAAGACACAATGTGCGGAATAGCAGGCTATCTTGCAGCCGAAGAGCGCTCCGAGCTCGGCGCGGGGCTGCGCGGCATGGCTGCGGCGCTCGCGCACCGCGGCCCGGATGATGAGGGCTTCTTCGAGGCCGCAACGCGCGACGGCGAGCGCCGCGTGGGCCTCGCGCACCGGCGGCTCTCCATCATCGACCTCTCGACCGGGCACCAGCCGATGGCCAACGAGGACGGCTCGGTGCAGATCGTCTTCAACGGGGAGATCTACAACTTCCCGGGGCTGCGCGCTGAGCTGATCGGGAAGGGGCATGTGTTTCGCACCCGGTCAGACACCGAGACGATCGTGCATGCGTACGAGGAATGGGGCCCGGCGTGCGTCACGCGCTTCAGGGGCATGTTCGCCTTCGCGCTCTGGGATGCCGGGAAGGAGCGCCTGCTGCTGGCCCGCGACCGCTACGGCAAGAAGCCCCTGTTCCTCTACGAAGCGCAGGGCCTCTTGCTCTTCGCGTCCGAGATCAAGGCGATCCTCGCGTTTCCCGGCGTGCCGCGGCGCGTCGATCACGGGGCCCTCTGGGATTATTTCGCCTATCGCTACGTGCCGGCGCCGGCCACTCTGCTCGAGGGTATCCGCAAGCTCATGCCGGGCAGCTACGCGGTATGCGAGCGCGGCGTGGTGACGGAGATACCGTACTTCGCGCCGGATGACGGCGCGCCCTCGCCCGGCAAGGAGCCCGCGGGGGATCCGGTGGCAGGCTTCCTGGAGCAGCTCGATGAGGCCGTGCGGGTCCGCATGATTTCGGACGTGCCGTTCGGGGCATTTCTCTCAGGCGGCATCGATTCCTCGGCGGTGGTGGCGATGATGTCGCGGCACTCGGATCTGCCCGTGAAGACGTTCTCGGTGGGATTCACGGAGTCCGCCTACAGCGAGCTCGCCTATGCGCGCACGATCGCCACCCAGTTCCACACGGATCATCATGAGCTCACGGTCTCGCAGGACCATCTGATGGAGCATCTGCCGGCGCTGGTGCGCTATCGCGACGCCCCGGTGGCGGAGCCGTCCGACATCCCGATCTATCTGCTCTCGCGCGAGGCGCGACGGACGGTGAAGATGGTCCTCACGGGGGAGGGGGCGGATGAGTTTCTCGGCGGTTATCCCAAGCATGTCTTCGAGCGCTATGCCGGAACTTACCAGCTGTTGCCGGCGGCGGTGCGCCGCGGCCTGATCGAGCCGCTCTGCCGGTCGCTGCCGTACCGCTTTCGGCGCGCCAAGACGGCCGTCGCCAACCTCGCGCTCGCCGACCGGAGCGAGCGCCTGCCGCGCTGGTTCGGCGCGCTCTCCTGCGCCGAGCGGTCGCGGCTGACGCGCCTCGCGCCGCCCGCCGTCAACCACAAGCCGGCGGCGTGGCTCGACTCCTTCCGCGGCAAATCGGCGCTGCGCGGCATCCTCTATTTCGACCAGACGAGCTGGCTTCCCGACAACCTGCTCGAGCGCGGCGACCGCATGACCATGGCCGCCTCCCTCGAGGCGCGCATGCCCTTCATGGATCATCAGCTCGCCGCCTTCGTTTCGGCCCTGCCGGATGAGTGGCGCGTGCGCGGACTCACCACCAAGCGGATCCTGCGCGAGGGGATGCGGCGGGTGTTGCCGGCGGCGATCCTCGAGCGGCCGAAGATCGGCTTCCGGGTGCCGGTGAACGAATGGTTCCGCGGCAGCATGCGCGGCTATCTGACCGATCACCTGCTGGGGCCGGATTCGCGGACCCGCGACTACTATCGTCCGCAGGCGCTGCGCGGTTATCTCGATGAGCACACGGCGGGACGGCAGAACCACGAGAAGCTCCTCTGGTCCCTCCTGACTCTCGAGATCTGGCACCGGGAATTCGGGCTGAGCGCTTGAGAAGCCAATACAACAGAGGTAACGGGCGGTGAACGTGCCGAAGCGGCTGCCATGCTGACCACGGACAAGACTCTCGCCTTCGCCGCCATCGCCCGTGAGCGATTCCCCGGATGCCGCATCAACTCCATCCTGGTGGTGGGCTGCGGTGACGGCGGGGAGGCACAGGTGCTCGCGGAGGTTCTCGGATGCCGGGTCACCGCGATCGATCTGGGCGATGA
>JAGWPE010000212.1 GCA_028870635.1 Gammaproteobacteria bacterium
GATGTTGCCGGCGATGCGGATGACGAAAAGATCACCCAGGCCCTGGTCGAAGACGATCTCCGCCGGCACGCGCGCATCGGAGCATCCGAGGACGATTGCGAAGGGCTCCTGGGTCTGAGTGAGCTCGAGCCGTGTCGCAGCGCCGAGCAGCGCCTCGCGATTGCGCACCCGCTCGACGAAGCGGCGGTTGCCTTCTTTGAGGCGCGTGAGCGCCTCGGCTGCTGGAATCATGTCTGGGCGGCTCTCGTTCTTGGCTTCGAGCGCAAGGGTAACATGCCCCGGGCCACGATCAACCGCACGCGCGGTCCCATTCCCCGGCCCCTCGTCCCCGCTCACGCGGGGACCCGCACGCGCCGGCTTGCTAGAATCCCCTCTGCGCGCCCATCCGAGGCATCACCCCAGAGGAGCGACCATGGCGATTCGCGAGCGATTGATCGAGTACCGCGACGGCTCGACCCTTCTCGAAGGCTTTTTCTGCCACGACGACTCGCGTCCGGGCCCGCTGCCGGCCGTGCTGATCGGGCACGAGTGGGGCGGACGGGGCGACTTCGTGGAACGCAAGGCGCGGCGCCTCGCCTGGCACGGGTTCGCGACGTTCGCGCTCGACATGTTCGGCAAAGGCAAGCGGGGCACGACCAACGCGGAATGCTCGGCGCTCATCACCCCGTTCGTCCAGGACCGTGCCCTGCTCGCCCGCCGCATCACCGCGGCGCTCACCGCCGTGAAGGAGCTGCCGCAGGTCGACGCGCGCCGCGTCGGCGCGATTGGATTCTGCTTCGGCGGGATGTGTGTGTTGGATCTGGCCCGAAGCGGCGCGGACGTGCGCGGCGTCGTCAGCCTGCACGGCCTCCTCAAGCCGACCGGCCTGCCGCAAGGCAAGATCGGCGCGAAGATCCTCGTGCTCCATGGATATGACGACCCCATGGGGCCGCCGGAAGACGTGCTCGCCATCGCCAGGGAGCTCACCGCCGCCGGCGCGGACTGGCAGCTCCACGCCTACGGCAACACCCGGCATTCCTTCACCAACCCGCACGCCAACGACCGCGCGGGCGGCATGGTGTACGACGAAGCGGCCGACCGCCGCTCCTGGCACGCCCTGCTGCAGTTCCTGGACGAGGTCCTGCGCTAGCGGGATCTCGCCACTCGGATCTCACCACCCGGTCGCGAGCACCACGACCATGCGGCTGAGCGCGGCCACATCGTTGGTGCTCGCCGTCTCGACTGGAGAGTGGGAATAGATCATCGGCCAGCCGAGCGCCACATCCACCGTCCCGTAGCGCGTGTACGCGGCACCATCGTTGCCGCCTCCCGTCGCACCGTATTGAACCGGAATGTTGTGGTCACGTGCCATCCGGATGACACGTGCGACATCCGCGGGCGGATCGATGTTGGAATCGTCCACCGCTCGCACGACGAAGCCTTGGCCCGGCACGGCGTCCGCGAAGCGCTGCGTCTCCAGGGGTGAATCGCTGCTGACGAAGGTGTCTATGGCGAACACCACGTCGGCATTACGTCCCTGCTTCGCAGCACTCGCCGCATACGCCTTCGCACCGTCCAGACCTACCTCCTCGCCCGTAGTCCAGACGAAGGTCACCCGCCGACCGGGATGCTCGCGCGCGAAATCCGGGCCCAGCGCACGGACTCCCTCGACGAGAGCCGTGTCCCCGACGCGGTCGTCGAGACTGCGCACCGCGACCAAAGAGCCGAGGAGCGGCCGGTACGTCTTGGGGATGGTCAGATAGTCTCCCACGCGGATTCCGAGCTTTTCGGTCTCGGCCTCACTGTGGGTGCCGACATATACGTACGCCGGCTGCTTGAGGGTGCTCAGGGCGGGCGGCCACTTGAAGTCCGGGCGCTGCCAGCCTTCGGGCAGCTCCAGCACTCCTCCGACCGTGCGGCCGCCGCTCGTATGAACCAACATCACGTGACCGAGATAATAACGGCCGAAGAACCCGCCGAGCTCCTTTACCTGCAGGCGGCCGTCCGTCCCGATCCCGGTCACCTCGTAGCCGATCTCGTCCATGTGCGCGTCGAAGACGAGGGCGGGCCCGTGTCCGCCCCGTCCGAGGGAGAGCACCAGATTACCCGCGGGGTCGGTCTTCGTCAGACGGCGGGCCCAGGCGGGAAGCTGACCGAGGACCGCCTCGCGCTCGCCCTGCTCGTGCCCGCTTGCGCCGTACGCCAGCGTCAGGGCCTGCAGTGTGGGACCGACCTGCTCCCCATCGAGCATGGCGCCTTGCGCACCATTGCCGACATCCCCGCGCGCGTCGCTGCCGGCAGGTTGCTCGCCCGCCGCAACGGGCCCGGGAGCGGCGGAGGGCCGGGCCGCATCGAAAGGATCGTCCGCGGCGCTCATCCGCTGCGCGGGCTCCTCGAGATACGCCTCGAGCAGCCGGGTCAGCTTGCGCAGATCGCCCCGGGAGAAGGTCTCGGCGGGAGTCACCGGCAGCAGGGTGGGCACGCCGAGCTCCGCCAGGCGATGCGGCAACTCGGGGGCCTTCGAATAGCCAGCCATGACCGGCGGCGCCGCGGAGAGTACTCGTGCGGGGATGTGCCGGGCGCTCGCCATGGACTGAAGCGCCGCCGGGAGACCATCCCTGGAGCCTTGCGCGCCGCCGGGGACGCCGATCAACACGCCTTCGCCCGGCTCGGGTGTCGCCGTCGCTCCGGCGGTCGCGCCAGCTGATGTCTGCGGGGTGATCCGCCCGACGAAGATCATCTCGTCAGCAGGCAACTCCGTCGAAAGACGGACGAGACCGCGTCCTCCGAGCCACTGTTGCGTCACGAATGCGATGGTCGTCGTACCCGAGACGCGTGAGCGCTCCAGGTTCCGGGCGACTTCGAGCAGCGCCTCCCAGCCGAAGCGATCGCCCGCCCCTGCGCCGGCCTCATCGTCCGCGCCGACCGTGACGGGCGGTTGCGCCAGAGTCACCGGGTCGAGGAGGTCGGCACCGGCGGCACGCGCTTGGGCAGCCGATCGTGCGCCGATGTCCAGGTAGAGCTCATCGATGTGAGTCATCCCGGGTGGCTCGAGCCGCCGCGGCGCCAAGTGGATGCTCAGCCCGGCAAAGGCGCCGTCGAGCGCGCCGCCCGCGGTGTGCACCCACACGGGCTGTGCGAAGCTCATCGTGTCGAATACGGCGTTGGGCGGCTTTTGCGGCAGCCTCTGCACGCGCAGGAATCCCTGCGCAGTGACCGCGCTCACCACATAGCCCGGCTGATCGATCGCCGCCACGATCAGCCGGTGCGGCGAGCCGCTGCCGACCGTCACCCAGACGTCAGCGAGGTTGTCGGTGTTGGGATGCAGTCCCGCGAGGTCGCGGGCGATCGCGGCCGAGAGCGCCTGCTCGTAGCCGGAAACCGCGGGAATGCGGCTGAGCGCGGCGAGGTCCGGCGCCGGTGCGGCGGCCGCGGCGGATCCGAGCGCGCCTGCCAGTGCCATCGCTGTGACGGCCCGCGTGATCATGGTCATCGGAAGCCCCGCCCCGAGTCAGGTTGAAGTCATTCATGTTATCGCGACGGTACGGGGACGGCAGTCGATTGCGACAACCGGAACGAATGTCGCGGCGGTTCGTGATCGGGGTCCTGCCGCTGGCCCTCCGTGGCGGCAGGGCACCCGGCCCACGCTTCCTGCGTGGGCGCCCGTCGCTTTGCGACGAGCCCTGCGCGGTCGCGCGGCGCATGCGCCGCGCCCCGCGACAGGACGAGCGCTCTCTGACGCTCAGTGCCAGTTGTGCCGTGTACTGAATTCCTTCGCCTGGCGCTCCGCTTCCTCGCGCGCCAGGCCGTACCTCTCCTGCAATCTGCCGGCGAGCTGCTCTCTGTGTCCCTCGAGCTGGGAGATCTCATCGTCCGTGAGCTTGCCCCACTGCTCCTTGATATTGCCCTTGATCTGCTTCCACTGCCCGGCGCTGCGGTCACTGTTCATGATATCGCTCCTCGTTGGTGATGGACGCCGGGAGGAGGCGAGCAATCGCCATTCCCTGGCGCGATCGCGCTCACGCCAGAGCGGCGCGTCCAGCGGGCACCACTTCGATGGTCACGGTGTTGGATTGCGGATCGAAGAGGATGCGCGCCTGCCCGCGCTCGAGCTGCGCGCGCACCTGCGCGACCTTCTGCTCCAACGAGTGCTCGCGCTCGCCGTAGTCGGTGCCCTCGCGCAGCACGAAGGATTCGATCACCCCGCGCAGCGCTTCGGCGGAGAGCTCCGCGTGGGGGATGGGGACCGCTTCCGTCAGTCGCGGCGCACCTTGCTCAGCAGGCGCAGCATCTCGATGTAGAGCCACACCAGGGTGACCATGAGGCCGAAAGCGGCGTACCACTCCATGTACTTCGGCGCCCCGCCGGCCACGCCGCGCTCGATGAGGTCGAAATCCAGCACCAGGTTGAGCGCGGCCACGCCGACGATCACCAGCGAGATGCCGATGCCGAGCGGCGTCGCCGCATTGAGCACGGGCACGGCGACATGGAAGAAGCCGAGAATCATCGTGGCGAGATAAAGGAGCGCGATGCCGCCGGTGGCGCCGATCACCATGGCCCGGAACCGGGCCGTGGCGCGCACCCAGCGCATGCGGTAAGCGAAGAGCAGCACGGCCAGCACGCCGAAGGTGAGGCCCACGGCCTGGATGGCGATGCCGGGATAGCGCTGCTCCAGGACCGCCGAGATGCCCCCGACGGCCAGGCCCTCGAGCGCGGCGTACGGAACTGCAAGGTAAGGGGCCAGCGTCGCCTTGAAGCTGATGATGAGCGCCAGCACGAAGCCGCCGATGAGCCCGAGCATCATCGTGGACGAGACGGCTTGCACGTCGCCGCTCGCCATTTGCGACCACGGCCAGAGCGCGGCCACCATGAGGACGATGAGCAGCAGGAACGACCTGTCGACCGTCCCCTTCAGGGTCATGCCCTCGACCCCAATCCCGAGCCGCGGCAGGCTCGCGAAGGTCCTATCGTTCAGGCCGGGATTGCCGGTACGGCGCACTGGAAGGGGCATCTAGGGTCTCCTCGGGGACGCAAAGCCCTATTCTACCAGCGACGCGCCGCGGCGGAGCCCGCGGCTGGAATTATGTCTAATACGTCTCGGGGTGGTCCGACTGGTCCGACGGCCCCTGGTGGCCGTCCTGCGAGTCCCTCAGGGCGGATTCCTCCCGCTCCCGGTGGATGCGCTCGTAGATCTCCTCCCGATGAACGGCGATCTCCTTCGGCGCGTTGATGCCGCACCGTACCTGATTGCCTTTGACGCCGAGGACCGTGAACGTCACCGTGTCCCCGACCATGATGGTCTCGCCCACTCGTCGCGTGAGGATCAGCATACTCCGTGCTCCTTGTTGTTTCGCCCTAGGCGCGTTGGTGCGCCGGCAACATACTACAACATCCGGCCGGCCGGCGCATGCCTCAGGTGCCGGTGCGGTTGTCCCGCCACACCCGCTCGAAGGGCAGCCGCCAGGCGTGCGGCGCAATGAGCTGGTGCATCGAATTCGGGCCCCACGACCCCGGCGCATAGAGGCGCACGGGGGGCGGCGACTCCAACAGCGGCGTCGATACCTCCCACAGCCGCTCGATTCCCTCGGCGTTGGTAAATAGCGTCCGATCCCCACGCATGGCATCCAGTATCAGACGCTCATAGGCTTCCAGCACATCGCCCACGAGCCCCGTGTCGTCCATCGCGAACTGCAGACTCAGCTTGTCGAGGCGCATGCCCGGTCCCGGCCGCTTGCCGTAGAAGGAAAGCGACATCTTCGAGACGTCCGCGAGATCGAAGGTCAGGTGGTCAGGCCCCTGCGCGCCCACGCCGGAGTCCGCCGGAAACATGCTCTTCGGCGGCTCGCGGAAGGCGATCGAGATGATGCGCTGTCCCTCGGCCAGGCGCTTGCCGGTGCGCAGATAGAACGGCACGCCCGCCCAGCGCCAATTGTCGATGGTGCACTTGAGGGCGATGAAGGTCTCGGTGTCCGACTCCGGGCTCACCCCCTCCTCGCCGCGGTAGCCGTTGTACTGGCCGCGCACCACATCCGCGGGCTTGATCGGCAACATGCTGCGGAAGACCTTGTATTTCTCATCGCCGATGGACGCCGGCTCGAGAGCGGTCGGCGGCTCCATCGCCATGAAGGCCAGGATCTGAAAGAGGTGCGTCACGACCATGTCGCGGAAGGCGCCGATACGGTCGTAGAACGACGCCCGCTTGCCGAGCCCCAGGGTCTCCGGAACGTCGATCTGCACGTGATCGATGAAATTGCGGTTCCAGATCGGCTCGAAGAGGCCGTTGGCGAAACGGAAGGCGAGGATGTTCTGCGCCGGCTCCTTGCCGAGGAAGTGATCGATGCGGAAGATCTGCTCCTCCGCAAAGACCTCGTGCAGCTTGGCGTTGAGCGAGCGCGCGCTGGCGTAATCGGTGCCGAACGGCTTCTCCATGACGATGCGCGAGCGCTCGACGAGGCCGGCCTCCCCGAGCATGCGCACGGCAGAGAGTGCCGCGTTCGGCGGCACGCTGAGATAGTGCAGGCGCCGGCACTCGCTCGCCAGGGCCTTCTCTGCGCGATCCACCGCGGCCCGCAGCGCTGTCGCGCCACCTCCAAGGGGGACGTAGTCCAGGCATCCGGCAAACGACGCCCAGTCCGCCTCATCCACTTTGCGGGTGTAGAACTCATCCAGTGCACTGCGCGCGAGCTTGCGGAAGCCCTGCGCGTCTATTTCGTCGAGAGAGACCCCGATGATGCGGCAGCCGGGGATGAAGCCGACGCCGGAGAGATGAAACAGCCCCGGGAGGAGCTTGCGCCGGGCGAGATCGCCCGTGGCGCCCACCAGAACCACGACCTGCGGATACCGCGGACCCACTCCAGGAGGTACTTTGGCCACCCTGCTCTACCTTTCGCCTTTAACTTAAGCCCGGGCGAAAGGATAGCGGGCGGCCCTCGGCGATTCCATGCGGCACGCACGCTTTCCGCGGCGGATCCGCCCGCAGGCTGCGATCCACCGGAAAAGTGCCCCGGACAGGCGAGCGAAGACGGCTTCTCCGCTCGCCTGAAGCCCGTCAGATGCTCACGCGGCGGGGGATACCGGCACGCCGATTTCGCGGCGGCCCCGGCCCCGCTGCAGCAGCCAGCGGTGCAGAGCGCCGGTGGCGTCGATCATCCACTGCAGGGCCCGCGGCCTGCGCCCGAAGTGCGAGGCGAATTCGCGGTTGATCTCGAGCGGGCGCCAGTAGGCGTTCTGCCACTCACGGAAGCAGCCGGCGAACTCCCGCTCCTGCTCGGGGCGCACCGAGAGCAGCACGCAGTTGCAGGCGGCGCGGATCTCGACCCGCTCTTCGGGGCCGACCCGGAAGCTGTGCCAGCTGCGCACGTGGCACAACCAGCCGCCCGAGAGCTCGAACTCCTCGGGAGTATCGCGTAAGGCAGTGATCAGGGGGGCGACATCGAGATATGACATGGACTTGCTCTCCTTCGACGTCCTATGGTGGATCGCGAGGTCTTCTGCGGCCGGTCGCGCTAGCGGCCCGCACAGGGAAGGCTTAGCGTTGAACCGCCCTCCGGCGGGAAAGTTCCACCTGTCCTGATCCGGTCGGGGCCGGCGCCTGGCGGTGCCGCTCTGCGACTGCGGCCGCATGCAAGCTCAGGATGAGCCCGCTGAGGAGCGACGGCCGGACTAAGGTCGGGAGTCAGCTTGGCTCGCGCCCGGCGCGACTGCGGCCCGCAATACCGCCGCGCCTGAGTTGGCGTTGGCTCGGCTCCGTGTCGTGATGACGATCACGCTGACGAGCACGAGCACCGTCCCCGACACGGTGCGGGAATCCAACACCTCGCCGCCGAGGAAATGTCCGATGACGACCGCGACGACGGGATTCACGTAAGCGTACGTGCCGACCCTGGTCGGCGACTCATGATGGATGAGCCACGTATAGGCCGTGAAGCCGACGATCGAGCCGAACACGACCAGGTATGCGAGGGCAAACCACGCCCCCGCCGAGACGCCGCCCCAATCGAAGCCGCGCTCCTCGCCGGCCGCCGCGGCCGCGATACAAAGCAGCACGCCTCCGACCGTCATCTGCGCGGCGGCGCTCATGACCTTGGACGAGGGCATGGGCAGCACCTTGGTGAGCACCGATGCGCCCGACCAGCTCGCCGCGCTCACCAGGAGGCCCGCGGCGCCGAGCGCGTACACCGGCGCGCCGCCCATGCCGAGTGAAGGATCGACCAGCACCACGACGCCCCCGAGCCCGATGAGCAGCGCGAAGGCGAGACGGAGGGTCAGCCGCTCGGTGCGCAGAAAGATGATTTCCGCGACCGCCATCAGTGCCGGAATGGTGGCGAGGATCACCGCCGCCGTGCCCGAAGGCACCCGCTCCTCCGCCCAGAAAAGAATCCCGTAATCCACCACGAAAATGAGCACCGCCACGATCGTCGTCGACGCCCACTCGCGCCGGCTGGGCAGGCGCTCGCCTCGCGCCACGGCCCATGTGAGAAGGACCGCTCCGGCGATGGTGAAGCGCACGGCCGCGAGCAGCAGCGGCGGAACCTCGTGGACTCCGACGCGGATCGCAAAGAAGGTGGAGCCCCAAACGATGTAGATGATCGCGAAGGCGAGCAGAGTCTTCCATCGGGGCGGCTGGATGCTGTGCACGGGGCAGGACCAAACCTCGAGGCGGGGCGCGCATTCTGCCGGCAAACCGCGACATTCTCAAAGGAGCGTCCCTCCATTTGCGGTCCAGGCTCTGGGCACGCTATGTGCAGAGTTGCAGGGGGGCCGCGATTTCGCACCCGCAGGAAGGAATCAGGAAAGGGGAGATGCCGCGATGAGATCAATGATTGTAATTCTGGCGGGGCTCATGTGCGCATCATGCGGAGGGGGCTCCTCCTCCGGCTCCTCGGCGGCTCCGCCGGCATCGTCATCGGCTTCCGCTTCGATGCCCTCCGCGGCGGCATCGGATCAATCCACCAGCTCGTCTTCGACGGCAACAGCGCCTCCGAGCCCGTCCCCTGCGCCCTCGTCCGCACCCGCGGGGATCCCCGCGTACACGGTCGTAGAGATTCCCCGCCTCGCCGCAACCGGCTCGGTCACTGCGAGCGCCGTCAATGATCAAGGCGTCGTCGTGGGGCGGCAGGAGACTGCCGCCGCGGATCGCGCCTGGATGTACCAGCAAAGCACGGGCGCGCTCGATGAGCTCTCACTGGATCCATCGGAGAGCGGCGCTTACGCCAACGGCATCAGCAACAGCGGAGTAATCGCAGGCGCCGAGGTGCCGAGCAACGGACCTCCCGAGCCGGGTTTCTGGACGACGACGGGCGGCGCCATGCTGCTGACAGGGCAGTATCAATCGTACGCGCAGGCACTGGCAGCGAACGACACCGGGACCATCGTCGGAAACTACGGACAGCCAGGCACCATTTCGGGCCTGCCTCTCGTATGGACGCCGCCCGGTTACGCCGAGACACCCCTGCCCGGCCTTCGATGCGACAATTGCGCCCGGCTCGACACCACCGCGAGCTCGATCAACAATGCCGGGCTGATCGTCGGCAGCAGCAGCTTCAGCGATTCGGCCACCGGAGCGAGCGGCATGCACGCCGTCGAATGGCAGAACGGCGCCATCACGGATCTTGGCGGACTGCAGGGATCCCATTACAGCTCGGCCTCATCGATAAACGACAACGGTGATGTCGTTGGAGGCTCCAGGACGGATCAGTCCTCCGGCGCGCCCACCCATGCCTTCCTCTACCGGCAAGGCGCGATGACGGATCTCGGCACTCTGGCCGGCGATACCAACAGCTCGGCGGATTCCATCAACGACAGCGGTCAGATCGTGGGCTCCTCGCAAAGCGCCACGGCGAACCGGGCCTTCCTCTACGAGAACGGCCAGATCTACGATCTCAATGGCCTGATCGCCCCGGCAAGCCCGCTGGCCGGCCTCGTGAGCCTCGAGGAGGCGGTCGGCATCAGCGCCAAAGGATGGATCGCGGTCAACGGCACGGACTCGCGCGATCCCGGCTGGACGCGCGCCTTCCTCCTGATTCCTTCCCAATAAGAAAGGGGGCGGCAAACGCCGCCCCCGAAAGTGCACATGAGGCCGGGGCCGCGCGTCAGTCCCGATCCCCGTCCCTCTCGTGATCGAAGTGGAACATGTCCATCATGTCGCCGATCGCCGGAGAGTTGCGGGGCACGTACGGATCTTCCCTGCTCGCGACCGGATCCGGCAGATTGTCGCGGCTCCACCGAGAGATCGTGCCGACCTTCCAGTTGGCCTCGACGAACTTGTCGAATGACACGTGATCGTCGTACGTGTGCACGACTCCGACGTGACGCGAGTAGGGTGAGACCACGATCATCGGGATGCGCGTGCCGTCGCCGAAGAAGTCGATCGGCTGCACGTAACCGGAGTCGTAGTAGCCGCCGCCCTCATCGGCCGTGATCATGATGGCAGTGTCCTTCCACAGCGAGGGATTCGCCTTGATCATGTCGATGATCTTCCTGGCGAAGCCCTCGAGGAGCTCGCCTTTCGACGAGGCCGGATGGCCGTCGAGGAAGCCGTCCGGCTTCACGATCGAGACCGCGGGCAGCGTGCCCTGCCGGATGTCGCCGTAGAGGTCGCGGATGCCCTCGAGGTTGGACCGCAGCGCAGGATTGGTCATGATCTGCGTCGAGTACAGGAACGGATTGCAGATGTTGCAGTAGCTCGACTTCTCACCCGTCTCCGCGCCGCCGTTCCATCCCTCGCCATAGTAGTGCCAGGAGACACCGCCGCGCGAGAGCAACAGTCCGAGATTCGGCTGCGTGCTCGGCGGGATGGTGAAGTCGGTCGGGCCGAGCGGTGCAGGCTGGCCGTTGCCGAGATAGCCCGGGTTGTAGTTGTTGACGATGTAATAGGCGTTCGGCGCGCAGTCTCCGCTGTTGAAGACTTTGTACGGAAGCTGCGACAGGTAGCCCCGCACCGCCGCGACGCCGGGCTGCGCGGGATCCGCGCATTCGACGTACGAGCCGCCGCCGTAGCCGTCCTGGCTGTAAAAGTTGTTGGTGCCCGGCTGCGGGTCCGGATTCTCGATCTGGTTGGCCGGCGGCGTGGCCGGGTTGCCATTGGCGTCTGCGTAGTAGATGGTCGTGCCGTAGCCGATCGCGAGGTGGTTGGCGCCGGTGCCGCCCATCACCGCCTGGTGATAGTTGTCACTGACCGCGTATTCGTTTGCGAGCCGCGTGAAGTAGGGGAAGTCACCCTGCGCAGCGTTGTACATGCCCATCGCGACCGGCCCCTCGTGATGGCCCGGCTGGTCGTAGCCGGCCGGCTGCGGCTTGCCGTTGCTGCCGGCGCCGGTGCTCGCCTCGACCCAGGCAAAAAGGTCGTTCTGGCAGCCGCTCGGATTACCGGTGGTGGCCACCGCGACGTTGCAGTCGAGCTGCTGCCACATCTGGAAGAACCGATGCACGGGGCTTCCGGCGTAATCGTCGTAGCTCAAGTAGTGCGTGATGTCGAACGGACCGTTCGGCAGCTCGCCGGGAAAGCGCGGGTCGATCGTCGTCCCGGAAGGCAGTCCGCTGCCGCCATCCGCCAGGTACGGATAATAGTCGGCAGGAAGTGCCGGCTCGACGGCCTGCGCGGCAGCCGCGCTCGTGAATGGAGCCGACGCCGGCGTACCGGAGGTGCTGATGGCCTCCAGAGCCGCATAGGGCGCGGTCTTGCCGGGATGGATCGAGTAGCCGCTCGTATCCGTGGCCAACCACTGCTGCGCCTTGTAGAAATTCGGGCCGGGCGAGCCGTCCGCGTTGAGGATCCCTTCGGACCGCAGATTCCAGACATGCTGTCCTTCCCGCGGCTTGTAGGTTCCGAAGACCTCATCGAACGTCCGGTTCTCTCCGATGATCAGGATGACGTGTTTGATCGGCGTCGCCGTCGGCAGGTTGTCCGCGGGGTCCGACTGGGTTTGTGCGGCGCACAGCACGGGCACCGACAGCAGCGCGGCGACGGTAGCGGCCGCAACTCGTCTATTGAGGGGACTCATCATCAGATGCCTCCTATGAACTGGGTTGCCCGCCGGGGTTGAGGCGTGGCCCGCAGAGGCTAAGACCCGGGCGTTACCGATCCGTGACGGGCCCGTTGCGCGAGGATGTTGGCGGGCGCGAGCGGAAGCGGAGCCGGGACCCGCGGGAGCTCGTGTTAAGCTTGGGCCGCCTGTCGCGCTTCGGCGATGGCCATTTCAGCCCTCTCGACGCCAATGAGCAGTGTTTTCGTGCAAGAGAGCCCCCGGCTCACGAATGCTTACGCGAGCGACGCGCTCCTCAAGACCTACCTCGAATGGAAGCTGGGTCCGGACCTCCTCGCCTCCATGGAGAGCGAGCTGCTCGAGCTCGGCGAGCTCGCGGCCGGCGCCCTCTTCGAGCTGCAGCGCGCCGACCGCTGCAACGAGCCCAGCCTCACGCAGTGGGACGCCTGGGGCAACCGGATCGATCGGATCGAGGTGACACCGCTCTGGCGCGAAGCCGAGCAGCTCGCCGCCCGCCTGGGCCTGGTCGCAACTCCATACGAGCGCAAGGAGGGCCCCTGGTCGCGAACGCGGCAGTTCGCGCTGGTATACCTGTTTCATCCTGTCACGGACGTCTACTCCTGCCCGCTGGCGATGACGGATGGCGCGGCCCGCGCGCTGCTCGACTCCGGCAACTCGCGGCTCATCGAGCGCGCCGTGCCGCACCTCACCAGCCGTGATCCGGCGCAGTTCTGGACCAGCGGTCAGTGGATGACCGAGTCGACGGGCGGCTCCGACGTCGGTCTCTCGCAGACCGCCGCCCGCCGTGACGCTGCCGGCGTCTGGCGCCTCCATGGCAAGAAATGGTTCACGTCCGCCGCCGCCTCGCAGATGGCGCTCACCCTTGCGCGGCCGGAGGGAAACGGGCCCGGAGGCAGCGGACTCGCCCTCTTCTATCTGGAAACGCGCCGCCCCGACCGCTCGCTCAACGGGATTCGCATAGAGCGCCTCAAGGAAAAGCTCGGCACCCGCAAGGTCCCGACGGCGGAGCTCTCCCTCGATGGCACGGCCGCCGATCTCGTCACGGGCATCACGGATGGAACCCGGGCGATCGAGCCGGTGCTCAAGATCACGAGGACCTGGAACAGCGTCTGCGCCGCTGCTTCCATGCGGCACGCGCTGGCGTTGGCGAATGACTACGCGGCGCGCCGGCGTGCATTCGGAGCAACGCTCGCCGAGCAGCCTCTACACCGCGAGACGCTCGCCGATCTCGAGGCCGAGACAGCCGCAGCCTTCCTGCTCACGTTCTTCGTCGTCGAGCTCCTCGGGCGCGAGGAAGCGGGTCAGCTCGATGAGGACGGGGCCCTGCTTCTTCGGCTCCTCACTCCGATCGCCAAGCTCGCAACCGGCAAGCAAGCGGTACATGGAGTCAGCGAGGCGCTCGAAGCGTTCGGGGGCGCGGGTTACATCGAGGACACCGGCATTCCCGTCCTGCTGCGGGACACACAGGTGCTGCCGATCTGGGAAGGCACGACGAACGTCCTCTCCTTGGACGCCCTGCTCCGCGCGGACCCGGCGCGCGGCCTCGCGGCCCTGCGAAGGTGGATGCAGCGCGCCACGAGCGATGCCGCAGGTGGAGTATTCGGCACCGCGGCCGCAACAGCCTCAGCCGCCGTTGATCACGCCAGCCGTTGGATCTCGTCGGTGCACGACCGTGCCGCGCTTCAGGCCGGCGCGCGCCGGTTCGCGCTGACTGTCGCCCGGGCCGTGCAGCTCGCGCTGCTCGTCGAGTACGGCAATGCGATGCGAGACGATCGGGCTGTGAGCGCGAGCCGGGACTGGTGCCGGCGCTTGGGCCGCGCGGGAATCGATTCGATCAGAGCACTCTGAAGCGCACCTCGATGCCGACTGAGGTCGCCTTCACGTAGTACGTCGCCAGATCGCTCATGTAGCCTCGCTGAACCCACAGGGCGAGCGGCACCGACAGCATCTGAAACCCAAGCTCCGCGCGCACGGTGCTGAACTCGAAGGGATGTCGGTAGCCGGTCACGTACTTCAAGGTCACGTTGGGACGGCTCAGCAGACGTCTGCTTTCGATAGCGAAATCTGCAGACGAGCTCGGGTACTCGACGAGCGCTTCCACTCCATCTACGGCCTTACGCGGCTTACCCTGCGGGTTATCCTCCCAGGACTGATACTCGTCCGCGCGCCCCTGGAGGGGACCGTTCGGCAGGAAGTACTTGCCGGCGAGGTACAGCGAGAAGTCGGCGCGGTACCGCCGCTTCCAGGCCACCTCCAGATAATCCCATCCGCGGTGTATGAACTGGTCGGCGTATTGCGCCGGCGGCGTCGAATCAGTTGCTGCTGATACTGCGCGGGAGAATGCACGAGCTGCCCGTTGGATTGATGGGC
This sequence comes from Gammaproteobacteria bacterium, assembly GCA_028870635.1. Classification (GTDB taxonomy): domain Bacteria; phylum Pseudomonadota; class Gammaproteobacteria; order Steroidobacterales; family Steroidobacteraceae; genus 13-2-20CM-66-19. The sequence goes on from JAGWPE010000212.1 coordinate 14,355, forward strand.
ATAGGCAATGTCGAGAAAATCGTCGTACTCGAAGCTGCGCTCATCGGGTGACTGCGTGATGCGATCTGAGAGCAGCCAGCGCCAGAGAAGCTGCGGGTTATAGCTCTTGCCGATGACCGGCGAGCCCGGGCGGCTTCCCCAGTAGAAGCCAAAACGGGTGGCCGCAGCGAGGTAAATCCGCGTTCTTCGCGTCCAATCGAGCGGCAGAAGGCGGATCTTGATGGAGAGGTTCACATCCATGTACCGCGCATCGCCGCTGTCCTTGGTGAGCCCGCCGGTTTCGGCCTCGAACGGTTGCAGGACCGGCTCGTACGTCACGGGCTCGCCGCCGCCCGGCGGCGCCGCATTCACGATCCCCAGGTCTTGCGCGAGGCAGCATGCAGGCGGAGCGCAGGCGAGCAAGGCCACCGCCCGGGAGATCCGTGACACGTTCCTCGCTGCACGCACACGACCCGACACTGGTTACTCCGCCGTGCCTGAACGTCGGCCAGCTTAGAGCATGCCTCCGAGCGTCCGCAAATGGCCTCAGCGCCTGACCCAACCTATCTCCCGGGCCGTCGCCGGCCCGACGCGCTCATCCTGGAGGCTGTCGGGCATGCGTGCGTCCGTCGCGCTGAGCGGCGTCTTTACGGCCATGATCTCTGCGAGATTCTGGGGATAAAGGGGCAGGAGCTGCGGGTTGGCGAACCCGTCCGGGTACTTCGGCAGACCGGTGGCCAGGTCGTATTTGTCCGTGGCCCCGAAGGTATGCAGCAGCTCGTGAGCCATCACGATGCGGTTCTGCGCCTCCTGCGAGCGGCTGGCAAACACGTGTACCACGGCCGTCAGCCCGCGCTGCAGCCCTGCCGAATGAGGCAGGCTGGAGAGCAGCGCCGGGTCATGGTAAAGCAGGAACATGGCAATCTGAGGACGGGGGGAAATCCCAGCGAGCATCCGGTAGCGGTAATAACGCAACCTCAGGCTCCAGAGGATGCGCGTGAATACGCCCGCGCCTGCATCGAGCGCCGGGGGTGCCGATGCCAGCTCCGGGTAGAGCCGAACTTCGATCGGCTCATCGACGCCCACTCCGTACCGCCGGGCCTCGGCGCTCACGAAATCGCGGACCTCATCGATCTTTTTCTGATCGAGCTGCGCGAGATAATCTGCGGTCACCGGGCTCGCATCGGCACTGACCGGGAACGCTCCGACGTAAACCGTGCGCTGCCAGTGAGTGGTGCTGAACCGATCGATCCACGCCTGGGTGGCCACGACCAGAAGCACCAGCGCGAGGAAGCCGGTTCGTAAGGCTCGCCACATCGTTCAATCTCGCGTGATCCAGGTAGGACGGGCTATGGGCCTCCCCTACTAGTACACCGAGCCAGAGTGACTGCGCTCTTGCCTGCTTCACAGATCGACTTGTCGTTGATTCGTCAGAGATACGCCGGGCCCTCAATCCCCGGAGGTTTCGTTCCAGGCTCCCGCAGGTGGTGTGTTGCGGACCTTCTCTTCCGTCGAGCCCGTCCTCGCCTTTTTGTCGGCATCGGCGATTCCCTTTTGCACGCCCTGGGGCTCATGCCAGCGCGGGGAGGTCTCGGAAGACGGCTCCGCGACGGCGGTGTTTTCGTGGGCGGTCGCCGGTATGTGCTTCTCGCCGATGACGCCTTTCCCGGATTGGTCAGGCTGCTGCCTCCGGTTCTCTGTCATTGCTGTCCCCTTCCGCAGGATGGTCGAAGAAGACGAGCATTCACCATGCCCCGCCCAGGTCGTGAGTCAGCCAAGCCGGGGCGGCAGGAGTCGCTCTTCAGGTTGGACTGTCTATTGGCGTCCCCGACGGGTTCAAACCCGTGCTACCGCCGGGAAAGGGCCTGCTCATGCGCTCCACGCTTCCCGACACCGGCACCGACATGGCCAAGCCACGACTCGAGCGGCTTCGATAGATCCATCGCGCGGGCCAGCCTGTTCAGTTCCATCGCTCTACCGTCGGATCGGAAACGCCCGGGCGCACGCTTCGCGCGAGCCCCAGGATCGACTTTCTGTCTAGAACCCGAAGTGCGGCCGGCTCGGCCAATGCGAGCTCGAGACGCGTCTTCCACTCGAGTGGTGTCACGACACGGTCCCCCCTGTCGCCGCCGTCGCGAAGGCAACGCTCGAGCGCTTCGAGCAGGCGCACCTTCATGGCGAGATACTCGTCCTCGTCGATGTGCGACCGAGTCTCCTGCGGGAGGGCGGGAAGCACCTGGTCGCGAAAGAGCGGCCAGCCCATCAAGTCGAGCTTCTTGCTCACTCGCTCGATGAGCGCCGCACGGCCTCCCGCCCGCTCGACAGCAGTGGTGCCTGGACACGCACCTCGTGCGAGCAACACTTCGAGATCGAAGACATCCCTGGGTGCAGAATGATATGGCTGTCCCGGGCTGGCCCGCGCCGTCAGCTGGCGGGAGCCACCAGTCTATCTCTGTACCGCGCGGATTACGCAGGGCCGGCGTCGATCTGCCCCGAGAGGCTCATCGCCGCGCCCCCTCCACGATCATTTGAGCGGCCGCCAGATCCTCGATGGCGCTTCCCACGGATGTGAAGAGAATGGTCTCCTGCTCGTGACATCGTCCGGTCACTCGGCCGGATACGAGGTCGGCGAGCTCTCCCTCGATGCGCTCTTCACTGATCACCGAGCACCGCGGCTCGCCTCGGAGCGCGACTTTCCAGACGGCCCCGCCAGGCTTCGAGCTGATCCGACAGGTTCATCGCCCGCGCGAGCCTCTTCAGTTTGCGCGCGTCCAGCGAGGCGAGTTCAAGATCTCCAGGGGGTGCCGACATGCGACTGCGCGGAGAATGCGACAAATACAGCCAATGTAACAGAGCCGCCTCCGGAGTCGCGCGCCGATAGGTGAGCCCGGACGCCAGCCGATCCTCCTCCGCGCCCGCCTCCAATACCGCTTCTGGCACCCCTCGGAATACGAAGGTTCCGGCGTTCGCCTCGAGCTTTCCAAGCGAGGGGGTCGCGTAACGGCGCGAGAGGGGAACCACGGCAGTTACCCAACCCGTGTAGTTATTCCACACGCCGGCATCCCCAAGAACGGACTGCAGGGAAATCACCGCACCGGCACGCAACCAGACTGCCGCTTCAGCGAGTTGGGCCGGCGGGCTGATCAGACGATTCAGATATAACCCCCGGACCACTCTCTGCAGCCGATTCGCGCCGACGGCATCTTGGATCCAACGCTCTACCGTCGGCTCGGAAACGCCTGGCCTTACCGACTGCGCCAGCCCGATGAGCGACTTGCGGTCGAGGACCCTTAACGCCGCGGGATCGGCCAGAGCAAGCTCAAGGCGTGTCGTCCACTCGAGCGCGGTCACGAGCCGGTCTCCGTGCGCGCACCGCTCGCGAGGCAGCGCTCGAGCCCCTCGAGCAATCGCACCTTCATCGCCAGATACTCACCCTCGTCGATGTGCGCCTGTACTTCGGGCGGCAACGCGGGCAGCACCTGATCACGAAAGAGAGCCCACCCCATCAGATCGAGCTTCTCCCCCACCCGCTCGACGAGCGCCGCGTGCCCTCCCAGCCGTTCGACCGCAGCGGGGCTTGGACAACCGCCCCGCGCGAGCAGCACTTCGAGATCGTAGATGTCTCTCGGTGCGGTGCGGCGCGGATCGAGCAGGGCCGCCAGCTTGTTGTCGGCGAGCGCCTGCTCGTCGTAGACGCTCACATAGACGCGCGGCAGAGTTCGATCGCCGATCTCCACCGGGATCTTGATGACGTGACGGAGGCCCGGTACTCCGCGCCGTGACACCTCCACAGTCAGATTGAACCCCTCGCCGGCGGGCGTGCGGCCGGAAATCTTCCAGCGTGCAACGGTATCGGTTTGCTTGGGCTCCGAGACCAAAACGTCGGTGAGATCGCTCCCCTTGAGCGCGCGGGTGATTGCTGACCTGATCGTCTTCTGCAGACTTGCGAGCGAGCGTCGGGGATCGTGGTCGAAATCCAAGTCCTGGGTATAGCGCCCGTTAGCCGTGAGCACGCGCATCGCAGCTCCACCCTTCAGAACGAGACTCGTACTATCGGAGCCCCGATACAGAAAAGTCAGCAGGCGTTGCTGAAAGGCGTCGCGGATTTCGGAGAGAGTGGCCACCGGGGCATGTCTATTAAGCTTGGTAGCATCATTATATGATGCTATTACACTTAATACAATCCTCCGAAGTGCGCCGGCCGGCTCGCATCGTCAACCCATTCTGGAGTTTGACTTGACGATCTGCCGTACAGTCTGGATATGCGTACAGCACTCGACCAGCTCGAGTGTCCGGGCCGATGGCCGGTCGGGCCGGCCCAAGCCCGGCGCGGGGCCGGTATCGGGCCGGGAACACCGGATCCGGTCACGATTCGACGCGAAGAAGATCCAGATCATGTTTGCTTCTCCTCGATTGAGATCACCAGATGGCCTCGCCCCCGGCATCCTCGAATGCCTGGACGATTCCCGTGACGTAGGGCGGCTCGATCGCGAGCGCGTCGCCCCAGAATTGCGCCTCCTCCGGCGCGGTCTCCCGCAACCAGTCGCGTGCGGCGTCGTTGATCGGCTTGAGCAGATAGACGCTGCCGTGATACTCGAGCAGCGCACGCGGCGGCTCGGCGGGCGCGGCCGCCCGGTTGCGTTTAAACGCTGCCCAGGTGAGACGCGGATCCGAGCTGCCGGTGATGACGACCCAGAAGAGCCGCTCACCGGGCGAGCGCGAGTGCCACCACGCAATGGCCGCCAGCGCGTCGACGATCTCGTCGTCAGTGCCGTCGTTGCTCATCGCTGCGAAGCCTCGGCCGCAGCGAAACCGAGACGAAACTGAGACGAACGGCCTTCTGAGGTGCCGAGACTTTCGTAAGTCTCTGTTTTTATGGCGTCCCCGACGGGATTCGAACCCGTGTTACCGCCGTGAAAGGGCGATGTCCTGGGCCTCTAGACGACGGGGACGCGGCAGCTGGAAAGAGGCGGACCGGGCCGCCGCCCCCTCAGCCCGAGAGGGCGCGCAAGATTA
>JAGWPE010000213.1 GCA_028870635.1 Gammaproteobacteria bacterium
GAGCGTAAGCCTGACGAGGCATCGCAGCTGCTCGTGCCGCTTTTTAAGCGCCATCGTCCCGGTGAGCCTGGTGAACGTTCTGCGGCGCGCGCCGGATTCGTCAGCCCGCGGCGCCGCATTTCACGGCCGCAGGCCTGGCCGGCGCGGTCAAGCTGAACAGGTCGAGCAGAATGACCGCGGCGAGGCCTCCCAGGGCGCCAAAGAGATGTGCGTCCACCAGAACCGGCATATTGCCGGGGAACGGCACAGCGCCCCGTGGATCTGCTCATATCCGAGCTTCACGAGCAGCAGCCCCCCGGCAGGCAGCCTATTCCTGCAGGGCAAGCGCGAGTCCACAGACGGCAAGCAGCGCGGCGCCGTAGCGCCCGTCGCAATTGAGAGCTTGAAGTCGCACCCTTGAGCTGCGGCGCCGTAGCGCCGCAGCTCCACTTCCCTTCGCGACGTGGCGCAATCTTCGCATCGGATTATTACAGGGGCGAGACAGGCTCGGACGCCACCCGCCGCGCTCGTTACTGACGGGTGAAGACTTCCGCGCCGAACGGCCGCAGCCCTGGCTGCGCCGCATAACCCAGATGCCCGAGACCGAAGATGTCCTCGACGCTGCGCAACAGCGAATAGTGGTTGTAGGGGACGGAAGACACGGTACCCGGCCGGATGAAAGGGGAAAGCACCACCGCTCCGATCCTGCCGCCGCCCGGCCCCCGCAGCCCTGCCTGGTTGGGAGAGGCGGGCAGCCGCTTTTCTCCACAGCAGGCGGCGAAGGCGTCGGGGGCCACTCCGTCGGACTCGTCGAAAGTGATTATCAGAAGGCCATCCTTGCGAAACGCCGGAGAGTGCGTGATGGGGGGCACCCATTTCCTCAGAAATCGGTTGATACCCGCAAGCCCGCCGACCTTGCCGTCGACACAACTCGCGTCGTGGCCGTCATTGCAAAGGTTGGGCGTGATGAAGGAGTAGTTGGGCGTCGTGGCAACTCTCCCCAAATCGATCCGCAGCTCACTCAGGGAGACGATGTGCGCCGCGCACCGGGTGGGATTGTCCAGAATGCTGTGAAAGTACACGAAGGGGTCGTGCTTGGCGGCGTACTGGTCACCCACGGCCGCGCGCTCGGTTTCATCGGGGGTCTGCCCGATCCGCCCCGCGGTGCAGGTCTGAGGATCGTCGCGGGTCGGGTTGCTGTCCAGGTCCTCCATGTAGCCCTTCCAGGTGAATCCGGCGGGCTCGAGCTGGTCCGGCAGCGTCTTCACGGTCGCCGGGTACACGCAGCCCGCTCCACGCAACTCGCCGTCGGCGTCGAGACCCGGGCTGCTCGGCTGGAACTCGACCGGCTGCGGACAGTCGCCCTGGGTCGCGGGATTCGGCGCCTGGCCGCTCACCAAGGCGATGTAGTTGTCGAGGCTCCAATGTCCGGTGGAGTAGTACTGCGTCAGGAGCGCGCCGCGGGCGGGCAAGGTCTTGGCGAGGTAGGGTGCGGCCGAGCCCGGCCCGAAGGCGGCTTCGAAGGACTTGTTCTCGAGAACGATGAGGAATACGTGGCGGATCGGGGGCAGTGAGCCCTGGCGCACATTCGCAGCCCATGCCCTTCCTACCGTGGCGAGGGCGAGAAGCGCCGGAGCGAGAATCCGAGAAAAGAGGTGGACGCGTCGAGCGATGTATTGCGGCATGTCGAGCAAGCGGGGACGGCGGCGCTGCGCCAGTGTGCGGACTTTAGCGCCGATCCCCGGAGCGCGCACGGGTCTCGAAGCGCCGCAACGCCGCGGCGCGCGGACCGCCGCCCGATCATCGGCTGCGGGAGCGCCGCATCATGGCGCCTGCGGTGCCGAGCAGGCCGGCCAGAAGAAGGAGGAAACGACGCAGGCAACGGGACCGGCGTCAGCCCGAGCGATCCGGTGTGGCCTCCCCCGAGGGTGCCCGAAGCGGTGCCAAACGCGGAACTACGCCGTGGCGACGGGCAGTTCATAGGGAAAATTCCCTGGCTGCGCAAGAGGTTGACACTTGTCAGACACCCGTACACACGATGCCCGACGCCAGGGTCGCTCAGGGAATGCCTTCATAGATCTGCGCAATGGGAAGCACGAGTCCGACGGACCGAAGCTCGAGGACATCGTCGGGTGAGTCGAGGATGACTCGCTTCCATTGCTGCGCCCGGCGGTAGATCGTGACGTGCGCGTTCTTCTGCGCGACGAGCAAGCACTCTTCCAGTGACGGGAGCTCTCTGTAGTTGAGCGCCTTCTCTCTCCTGTCGATCCGCGCTGTCGACGGCGACAGAACCTCTATCACGAGTCGAGGCTCCCCAACGAGCACGCCCTTCGCGTTTCGCTGCTCGCCACAGCCCACCCAGACATCAGGCCTATAGGCAACGTCGTCCCCGCGGCACGTGAAAAGGATGCGCCTCTCGGCCGCGTGAGCGCGACAGGGTTGTCCGCGCAGGTGCGCGTGGAGCGCCGCGCGCATATTGGTCGTGATGATCTCGTGCGTTTGGCTCGGCTCGGCCATCGCGTATATCTGGCCGGCGACGTACTCGCAGGCCAGCGAGTTGTTTTCTTCCAGTTCGAGGTACTCCTCGACGGAATAGGAATCGCGCTCCAGCGCCACGGCGCCGTAGGCTACGGGCGGCTCGGTGATGAAAAGGCCCACATCGAGGCTAACCGCCATCCAATCCAGAAGCCGCGTCCGCTCACCCGGCGAGAGGCCCCTCACCGCCTGCTGGATTTCGTGCAATGCGCTCATGTACGCCAACCTCTCGCAAGATCAGGCTCGCGGCGATCAGTCTACTCAAAAGGGGGACGTACGGAAGCTCAACAGCCTCTGCGTTTGCACAGAAATACGGCATCTTCAGACGATGCATGTCTGGGCGAAACAGACGCGTTCGTGCGCGTTCTGTTTCGAGGCAGAGATGCTTACTTAAGCAGACGCGGAGTTTATCGTCGGCTCACGACGCGTTTGAATCGAGACGCGCAGACAATGAGACCACTTATTTTTGCTTCGTTGGCCGCGTCCAGCCGTCGATGGTCGTCTGGCGCGCACGCGCTATCGTGAGCTTGCCCGCGGGTACCTGATTCGCGACGGTCGATCCTGCGGCCACCGTGGCGCCGGCACCGATCGTGATGGGAGCCACGAGCACGCTGTTGGATCCTGTATGCACATCGTCCTCGATCACGGTCCGATGCTTGTTCGCGCCGTCGTAATTGGCGATGATCGTGCCGGCGCCGATATTGACTCTCGCACCGACCTGCGCGTCACCGACGTACGAAAGATGGTTGGCCTTCGATTCGCCCGCCATCGTCGAATTCTTGACTTCGACGAAGTTGCCGATGTGCACACCCGCGGACAGGTGCGAGGTCGGCCTGAACCGGGCAAACGGTCCGATATTGCAGCTCGGGCCTATCACCGCCCCTTCGATGACGCAGTGCGGTAAAACCTGCGTGTCGTCGCCGACCTCCGTATCGCGGATGACACAGCCCGGGCCGATGCGCACCCGATCGCCGAGCTTCACAGCTCCTTCCAGCACGACATTGATATCGATGAACACGTCTTCCCCGTGAGTCACGCGGCCCCGGACGTCGATCCTTGCAGGGTCGGCGATCGTCACTCCCGCCAGCATCAGCTCACGGGCGGCCCGTCGCCGGCATACCGACTCCAGCATGGCGAGCTGCACCTTGTCATTGACGCCAAGCGCCTCGATGGCCTCGGCACACCCCAACGGACTGACCCCCACACCGTCCCTCACCGCCATGGCGATGATGTCCGTCAGGTAGTACTCGCGCTGAGAGTTGTCGGCCTTCAGCCCTTCCAGCCAGCGCTTCAACATCTTCGCCGGCGCGGCAATGACTCCGGTGTTGCACTCCCGGATGCCCTGCTCCTCGGGCGAAGCATCCTTCTGCTCCACGATCCGTTGCACCCGCCCCTGGCCATCGCGCACGATCCGTCCATACCCGGTCGGATCATCGACGGTCATCGTGAGAAGCGCGACCTGCCGCGGCCCTGCGAGCGCGACCAGCTGGACGAGCGTCTGCCGGCTGAGAAGGGGCACATCCCCGTAAAGGATGAGGGCCACATGGTCCTCCGGGACCTTCGGAATCGCCTGCAGCACCGCGTGACCCGTGCCAAGCTGCTGCGCCTGCAGCGTCCACTCCACCGCCCCTGACTGCCCCGTCAGCGCCTCGCGCACGCGCTCACCTCCATGCCCATACACGACATGTATCGCCGCCGGCCCGAGCGACCGCGCAGTATCGATGACGTGAGCAAGGAGCGGCCGCCCCGCAAGCGGCTGCAGAACTTTCGGGAGCGCGGACTTCATCCGCTTCCCCTCCCCCGCCGCGAGGATGATGACCGACAAGGGAGAAATAGCGCCGGAGCTTGAATTAGCCATGTCGCACCCGTGATCGAAGCGCTGATTGCGAAGCTCTTTGGTCACTCCTGTGACCGTAGCGCCCGAGCTCGCGCGGGGCCTTCAGCCTCTCAGCTTGCGCAACCGCTCGATAATCTTCAACTGCGCCGCTGCACGCGCCAATTCCGCGAGCGCCTCCGCCTGGGTGATGTGCCCAGACCGATCCCTCAGCGCTTCCTCCGCCCGCTGCTTCGCCGCCAGCGCCGCCGCCTCGTCGATGTCCTTCGCGCGCAGGGCGGTATCCGCCAGGACAGTGACCTTGGTGGGCTGCACCTCAATGGCCCCGCCGCCCACGAAGAAGTGGTGCTCCTGCCCATCCGGCGTCTGCACCCGCACCTCCCCCGGCTTGAGCAGCGAGAGCAGCGGCGCATGCCGCGGCGCCACGCCGATATCCCCCTCGGTCGCCGGCGCGAACACCATGGCGGCCGCGCCCGAGAAGATCTCCCCCTCGGCGCTGACGATATCGACCTGTATGGTGTGCTGCTCGGCCATGTCGAGGCTCCTTATGCGCTGCGCGCAGGTCTCATCGGGGTTGGCATTCTCACTGGAGCGTCTTCGCCTTCGCGACCGCCTCATCGATGGAGCCGACCATGTAGAAGGCCTGCTCCGGCAGCGAGTCGAACTCACCGCTGATGATGCCCTTGAAGCCGCGGATGGTCTCGTTGAGCGGCACGATCTTGCCGTCCTGGCCCGTGAACACCTTGGCGACGTTGAACGGCTGCGACAGGAAGCGCTGCACCTTGCGCGCGCGATACACGGTCAGCTTGTCTTCCTCCGACAGCTCGTCCATGCCGAGGATCGCGATGATGTCCTGCAGCTCCTTGTAGCGCTGCAGCACCGCCTGCACGCCGCGCGCCGTGTTGTAGTGCTCCTCGCCGACCACCAGCGGATCGAGCTGCCGGCTGGTCGAGTCGAGCGGATCCACGGCCGGGTAAATGCCCAGCGAGGCGATCTGGCGCGAGAGCACCACGGTCGCATCGAGGTGCGCGAAGGTGGTGGCGGGCGAGGGATCCGTCAGGTCGTCCGCGGGCACGTACACCGCCTGGATGGAGGTGATCGAGCCGGTCTTCGTGGAAGTGATGCGCTCCTGCAGCACGCCCATCTCTTCCGCGAGCGTCGGCTGGTAGCCCACCGCCGAAGGCATGCGGCCGAGTAGCGCAGATACTTCCGTGCCCGCGAGGGTATAACGGTAGATGTTGTCGACGAAGAAGAGCACGTCACGGCCCTTGCCGCCGTCCTCGCGCGTCTCGTCGCGGAAGTACTC
>JAGWPE010000214.1 GCA_028870635.1 Gammaproteobacteria bacterium
CCGGTGTTGACATCGATGGTAGTCATCGCTTCGCGTTGATCGATGACCAGGTGACCGCCCGATTTGAGCGGGACCTTGCGCTCGAGGCTCTTGGCGATCTCCTCCTCTATGCCGTGCAGGTCGAAGATCGGCCGCGGCCCGCAGTGCAGCTCGATCCGGGCCGCCGTCGCCGGCATGAACTCGGCCGCGAACGCGCTCATGCGGGCATGCTCCGCCGGGGAATCGACCAACACGCGGCCCACCCCGCGGGAGAGCTCGTCCCGCAGGATGCGCAGCGGCAAAGGCAGGTCTTCGTGCACCAGGGTGCCTGGGGACGCCTGCACTGCGCGCGCACGCACGTGGTGCCACAGCTTGCGCAGATACTCCATGTCCTCGCGCAGGCTCTCGATGGATGCTCCCTGCGCCGCGGTGCGCAGGATGTAGCCGCCGTCGGCCTCGGCACCGCGCAGCTGCGCCACCGCGGCTTTCAGGCGCTGGCGCTCCTCCTCATCCTCGATTCTCGCCGACACGCCGATCCCTTCGCCGCGGGGCAGGTACACGAGGAAGCGCGCGGGCAGCGTGATGTATGTCGTCAGGCGCGCACCCTTGGTGCCGATCGCGTCTTTGATGACCTGCACCAGGATGTCGTCACCCGGGCTCAGCAGCCGCCGCACGTCGTCGACGGGCGCCGGACCGAGCGCCACCAGCCCGACGACGGTCTCATCGGGCGGCGGACTCGCGATGTCCGCGGCGTGCAGGAAAGCTGTGCGCTCCAGCCCAATGTCGATGAACGCCGCCTGCATCCCCGGCAGGACCCGCGTCACCCGGCCCTGATAGAGATTGCTGACCAGGCCGCGGCGGCTGCGGCGCTCGATGTAAAGCTCCTGCGCAACGCCTTCTTCCACCAGCGCCGCGCGAGTCTCGCCCGGTCCCGCATTGACCAGAATCTCGACGCTCACGGCGCTGCCCCCTTCCAGTAGCGAATGCCGGCAGCGCGCAGCAGCTCCGCCGTCTCGAGGAGCGGCAGCCCCATCACGCCGGAGTAACTCCCGCTCAACTCGGCTACGAACACCGCGCCATACCCCTGGATCGCGTAGCCGCCGGCCTTGTCGTGCGGCTCACCAGTTTGCCAATAGGCTTCCATCTCCGCACGCTCGATGTTGCGAAAGGTCACGGAGCTGCGGTTGACGCGCAACGTGACCCCCTCTCGGGTAGCGAGAGCCACGGCGGTCAGCACCTGATGGGTCCTGCCGGCAAGCGCCGCCAGCATCGCGATCCCGTCGGCGCGATCAGCCGGCTTGGCGTAGACCGAGCCGTCCAGAACCACAGTGGTATCCGCGGCCAACACCGGCAAAGCCCCTCCCCGCTGCCGCACGGTGGCTGCCTTCAGGCATGCCAGGCGCGCGACGTAGTCCGCGGGCGACTCGGCCGTCAGCAGGCTCTCATCCACGTGCGCCGCATCGACGGTGTGAGGCACGCCGATCTGCGCCAGCAGCTCACGCCGCCTCGGCGACATGGAAGCGAGGCATATGACAGGGTCGGCTGCGGCAGCGTGAGTCACGGACATCAGTCGCGATGATACGGATGATGGGTCAGTATGCTAACCGCTCGATAGAGCTGCTCCGCCAACACGACCCGCGCCAGCGCATGGGGCAGCGTGAGGCGCGACAGCGACAGGGATGTGTCGCTTCTCGCCAGAACTTCCGCCGCAAGCCCGTCCGGTCCGCCGATGAGGAACGCGAGATCGGCTCCCTCGCGCATCCGGCCGTCCAGCCAGTCGGCGAGCTGCCGCGTGCTCATCTGGGTGCCGCGCTCATCGAGTGCCACCACCCATTCATCGGGACGCAGGGCCGTCATGAGCTTGCGCGCCTCGGCCTCGATGGCCTTGCGCGGGCTCTGGCCGGCGCTGCGCTGGCCCGGCTCGATCTCGACCAGCGTCAGCTTCAGACGGGGACCGAGGCGTCGGGTGTAGTCATCGCAGGCTTCGCGAACCCATGACGGTGGGCGGGTGCCCACCGCAATGATCCTGGCCCTCATCTATTGGCCAAAAGACGCCTGCGGCGCTTTTGGCGGCCAACCCATCGACTCGGCTCGGTCCCGCCGGCAAAAGGCGGCTTTTGCCGGCTCGTTCACTTGCTGTTCCGGCTGATTTACTGCCGCGCGTGCGCCACGTTACTCGCGCTCTCGTGCGCGGTGCCCGCGTCCCACAACCGCTCCAGGCCGTAGAACTCGCGGACGCGGGGCAGCATCACGTGCAGCACGATATCCTGCATGTCGACCAGCACCCACTCCCCTTCCCGCGCGCCCTCGGTGCCGAGCGGCCGGAAGCCGTTTCTCTTGGCCTGGTCGATCACGTGCTCCGCAATGGAGCGCACGTGCCGGTCGGAGGTGCCGGAAGCGACGATCAGAGTGTCGGCGATGTCGGTCAGGCCACGCACGTCCAGCACCTTGACGTTCACGGCTTTCATGTCTTCGAGGGCGGAGGTGACGGTCTGGAGGGGAGTCGGCGCGCTGCAGGGCGGCGACGCCGGACTGCGGGGAGAGGGTGCGGATCGAGCGGACTTGGAAGCCTGCGCGGGAGCGCCGCGGCGCCGGATTGTGCGGGTGGTCATGTGAGGAAGAGGTCTCTCCTGTGTGAACACTCACTCGCGAGCATAGCACCGACTCTCGCGCAGGATGTGCCGCACTTCATCCGGCACCAGATATCGCGGATCACGGCCCGAGACGATGAGCTGGCGCAGCTCCGTGGAGGAAATCTCGAGCTGCGTCACGGCGTGCACATAGATCCGGCCGGCGGTCTTCTCGTGCAGCTCCCGGATGGTGCCGGTGCCGTGGTCCACCATGACCTCCCCCAGCGGCCCCATGGTCGGGGCCTTCCAACCCGGCCGGTGCGCGACCACGATGTGCGCCAGCCCCAGTAGGTCACGCCAGCGATGCCAGTTCGGCAGCCCGAGGAACGCGTCCATACCGAGGAGCAGACACAAGGAGCGGTCCGGATACTCTGCCCGCAGCTCCGTCAGCGTATCCACGGAGTACGAGATGCCGGTGCGGCGTACTTCGCGATCATCGACCACGAACGCCGGCTGGTCCGCCACGGCAGCCTGCACCATCCGCAGGCGCAGCTCTGCATCCGCCAGCGGCTGCTCGCGGTGCGGCGGACTGCCGGTGGGCAGGAAACGCACCTCCGCGAGGCGCAGTTCCTGCCACAGCTCGAACGCCGTGCGCAGATGCCCGTAATGGATCGGATCGAAAGTGCCGCCGAAGAGACCGATGGGTTGCATCTCAGCCGCCCTATTTGAACATCGAGCGTGGTGCCGGTACCGCCGGCCTGGCACAAATGTCGGCTGCCAGCAGCGCCATCTCGTCCCAGGCGTTGCCCTGCAACCGTCCTTTGATCATGCGGTCGGCACGGGCTGCGCGCAGCGTCAGCGCGCGGAACGAGAGGCGCGGCGCCCGCCGCACTGCCCTGTCCAGGGCCGCACTCTGGCGCTGCCAGCCGCCGCGAGCCCGGCCGGCCGGGTTCGCCACCGCGCCCCAGAGGTCCCGCAGCGCCTTGGTCAGCGCCCACAGCACCAGCGTCTGCTCGGTGCCCTCCGAGCGCAGTCCCGCCAGCACCCGCAGGGCGCGATCCGCCTCGCCTTCCAGTACAGCCTCGGACAGCCGGAAGACGTCGAATCGCGCGCTGTCGGCGACACTGGCGAGCACCGTGTCCACTGTTATGGTGCCGGCCGGCGCCAGCAGACGCAGCTTTTCCAACTCCTGATGGGCCGCGAGCAGGTTGCCCTCGGTGCGCTCGGCGAGCAGGGCGAGCGCCTCCTCCTCGACTTCGAGCCGCAGCCGACGACATCGCCCGTGCAGCCAGGCGACGAGCTTGTCTGCCTCCACCGGCCAGACCGGCACCCAGCCGCCGCGAGACTCCAGCGCCTTGAACCACTGAGCACCCTGCGCGTCGCGATCGAGCCGGGGCGTGAGGATGAGGAGCAAGGTGTCCGGGTCATCCCTCTCGAGGAGGGTCAGGAGCGCATTGTTACCGGCCGCTCCGGCGCGCCCCGTGGGCAGCCGCAGCTCGAGCAGCCGGCGCGATCCAAACAGCGACAGGTTTCCCGCGGATGCGCGCACGTCGTCCCAGTCGGAGCCGCGCTCGAGGAAGTGCACCTCGCGCTCGCTGAAGCCGCCGGCGCGCGCCCGCGCGCGAATCGCGTCCACCGCCTCCCCGGTGAGCAGCGGCTCGTCGCCGGATACCAGGTAGGCAGGCAGAAGCTGCCGCTCCAGATGCGAGCCGAGGGAATCAGAGGTGAGCTTCAACGGAATCTGCCGTAACGCACCGCGCCATTATCGGCGATTCCCGGCGCGCTTGCCGGACCGCCGGCCTAAGGCTAGGCTTGTCGCGCTGGAAATTCGAAGCCGATGAACACCACATTGCGCCACAACCGACTGATCGCGCTCGCCGCGGCAGTGGCGATGATCGTTGTCATCTGCGGCTACGGGTCCCATGACCTGGGGGACCGCTCGAGCCAGTCATGCCATTGTGACTGGACCATGCACTTCACGGGTGTGGCCGGCTCCGCGCCCCATCCGGTCGCCATCGTCAAGCCGGTCCTCGCTGCGTGGCTGATCCCGGCTCCCGCGGCGGCAGCCCCCCGCAGCCTCCGCAGGCTGCGCGCGCACCCGGCCCGCGGACCCCCTCTGACGCTCTCAAGCGGCTGATAAGCGGCTCGCCTCGCCCGCGCCCCGCGGCGCGGCGATCGTTGGAGCCTTTCCACAGCGCACGCCATCTTCCGCCGCAGCTCGCGCGCGGGCGGGTGGCGCAGGCCCATTCTTCAGATCCGTATGAGCTCAACCCTCAACCAGCGGCACAGGCTGCGTTACATCGCAGCCTGTACCGCTTTGCTCGCCGCCGGCTGCGCAGCGGGACCGGGCTTCAAGCCGCCGCCGGCACCCGCGCGCGCCGGCTACACCGCGAAGCCGCTCACAGCCACGGCCGCCACGCCCGGCAACCCCGCCGGTGCGGCGCAGCGCTTTGCGCCGGACGCGGGCATTCCCGCCGACTGGTGGCGGCTGTTTCATTCCCGGCCGCTCGATGCGCTGATCGCGGCCGCCCTGCAGAGCAACCCCAACCTGCAGGCGGCGCAGGCGGCGCTGCGGGTCGCCCGGGAGGACGTCCTGGCGCAGCGCGGCGCCTACTTTCCGGCCGTCTCAGCCGGCATGTCGGTGAGCCGGAACAGGCAGTCGGACGTGCTCGCGCCGACACCCAACTACCCAGCGGTCCCCAACGAGTTCCAGTACGACCTGTTCACCCCGGAGCTCACCGTCTCGTACGTGCCCGATGTCTTCGGTCTGAGCCGGCGGACCGTCGAGTCGCTGCGGGCACAGGAGCAGAGCGCCCGGTTTCAGATGATCGCTGCATGGACGACGCTCACCGCAAACGTGGTGACCACCGCCGTCGAGGCCGCTTCGCTGCGCGAGCAAGTGCAGGCAACCGGCAGGCTGATCGACCTGGAGAAGCGCAGCCTCGCGATCCTGCAGCTGCGCTTGCAGCGGGGCGATGCCAGCGGGCTCGACGTGGCCGCGCAGCGGTCGCAGCTCGCGCAGGCGCAAGCCACGCTGCCGGCGCTCGTGAAACAGCTCAGGCAAACCGAGCATGCGCTGGCGGCGCTGACCGGCCGCTTTCCGGACGAGGCCCAGGCCGCGGCCCCCGCGTTGAGCGACCTGCATCTGCCGCAGGATCTGCCGCTCAGCCTGCCCTCGGCCCTGGTGGCGCAACGTCCCGATGTGCGCCAGGCACGCGCCAACCTCCATGCCGCCAGCGCCCAGATCGGCATCGCGGCCGCCCAGCGTCTGCCCAACATCCAACTCACCGCGGACGCGGGCAGCAGCGCGCTCGCCATCTCGCAGGTATTCGGCTCGGGCACCGGTTTCTGGGGCATCGCCGCCTCCCTGACGGCTCCGATCTTCCAGGGTGGCCAGCTGCTGCACCAGGAGCGGGCCGCCAAGGCCGCCTACGTCGAGGCCGCGCAACAGTATCGCGGCACCGTGCTGGCGGCCTTCCAGAACGTGGCGGATACCCTGGTCGCGTTGCAGCAGGATGCGCAGGCGCTGCAGGCGGCCGCCGCGGCCGCGACAGCCGCGAATCGAGCGCTCTATCTCTCTGAGCTGCAATTGCATCACGGCTACATCGGCGTGTTCGAGCTGCTTGCCGCCGAGCAGGCGTACCAGCAGGCGCGGATGACGCTTGCGCAGGACGAGGCCAATCGTTTCGCCGACACCGCGGCGCTGTACCAGGCGCTCGGGGGTGGTTGGTGGCACAACGCGGGACTGAATACACCATGATCAGAAAGCCACTGCCGCGCGCCGGCCGTTTGACCACCGCGTGGCTCACCGTCGCTCTGGCAACGCTCACGGGCTGCTCATCGACGACGCCCGACGCCGGCACGCAGACGAACGGCCCGCAGAATGTGACCCTGACGCCCGCGCAACGTACGAGCATACATCTGCTGGCGGTGGAGCCTGCGTCCTACCACACCAGCATCACGACCACCGCGATCGTGGACTTCGATCACGACCGCTCCACTCAAGTGATCGCGCCCTTCTCCGGGCCGGTCACGCGCGTGCTGGTGAATCTGGGTGACCACGTGAGCGCGGGACAGGCACTGGCGATGGTGAATTCACCCGACTTCACGAGCGCCGTCGGCGCTTATCGCAAGGCGCTGATCACCGCCTCGGCGGCCGATGCCGTTGCGGGCAATGACCGCTTCCTGTACGCGCACCAGGCGATCTCGCAGCGGGAGAACGCGGACGCTCAGGCCGCTGCGGTGAGCGCCGATGCCGATCGTACCGCCGCACTGCAGGGACTTCTCGCCCTGCACGTGGATCCGAGGACGATCGCCGCCATTCGCGCCGGCAAGCCGCTCGTGCTCGGGCAGGGAGTGATCCGCGCGCCGATCGCAGGCACCGTCGTCGAGAAGACGATCGCCCCGGGGCAGACGTTGTCGGCCGGCACCTCGCCATGCTTCACGATCGCCGACACCTCCCGGATGTGGGTGATGGCGCAATTGTTCGGCGCGGATATCGCGCGGGTGCATGTCGGGGACAGCGCGGCCATCGACACGGGCGACGGGGGAGCGCCGCTGACCGGCACCGTCGCCAATGTCGGCGCGGTGATAGACCCGGACACGCGCTCGGTGAGCGCACGCGTGCAGGTCGATAACGCGGACGGTGCGCTCAAGCGGCAGATGTACGTTCAGGCTCGAATTCAGTCGCGCGAGGAGTATCGGGGACTGCTGATTCCCGTGTCCGCCGTGCTTCGCAACGACGAGAATCTACCGTACGTGTACGTCGTTGCGGCCGACGGGAGCTACGCCAGGCGATCAGTAACGCTGGGGACGCGGATAGGCAATCGCGTCGTGATCCCGCAAGGACTGCGGATCGGCGAGGAGATCGTGGTGGACGGCAGCATCTTCCTGAACTTCATCGAGACGCAATGAGCGCCCAGCCAACCACGGAGGAGGCCCGCCGCCAGGCTTCCGTGATCAACCGCATCGTCGCGTTCGCGCTCGAGCAACGCCTGCTGATCGTGTTGCTGTCGCTCGCGCTGGCGGCCGCCGGCATATGGGCTTACGAGGCCCTGCCGATGGATGCGTACCCGGACCTCTCGCCGCCTTACGTGGAAATCATCTCGCAGTGGCCAGGGCATTCGGCCGAGGAAGTGGAGCGGCTGATCACGGTACCGGTCGAGCGCGGCATGAACGCGATTCCGGGGCTGACAACCAAGCGCTCGATCTCGCTCTACGGCCTGTCGGACGTCACTCTGACCTTTGCCGACGGCACCACGCCCTATTTCGCCCGCCAGCGCGTCTACAACCGCCTGCCGGGCATTACGCTGCCGAGCGGCGTGTCGCCGTCACTGTCACCGATGTCGCCCCCTTCGGGGCTCGTCTACCGGTACGTGCTCGAGAGCTCCGACCGCTCACCGATGGAGCTGAAGACCATCGAGGACTGGGTGATCGGGCCGCAATACCGGTCGGTACCCGGAGTCGCCGACGACTCCGCATTCGGCGGCGGCGACATGCAGTACCAGGTGCTGCTCGATCCGGTGAAGATCGCCGCACTCGGCCTCACCGTCACCCAGG
>JAGWPE010000215.1 GCA_028870635.1 Gammaproteobacteria bacterium
CAGCGCCCACGGCACGATCATGATCTTCTTCATGGCGATGCCGTTCATGATCGGGCTCATGAACTGCGTGTTGCCGCTGCAGATCGGCGCCCGCGACGTCGCTTTCCCGTTCCTCAATTCGCTCAGCCTGTGGCTGACGGTGGTGGGCGCGATGCTCATCAACCTCTCGCTCGCCGTCGGCAACTTCGCGCGCACGGGCTGGCTGGCCTATCCGCCGCTCTCGGAGCTGCACTTCAGCCCGGGCGTGGGGGTCGACTATTACATCTGGGCGCTGCAGATATCGGGAATAGGCACGACCCTCACCGGCGTCAACTTCATCGCCACCATTCTCAAGATGCGCGCGCCGGGCATGACGCTCATGCGCATGCCGGTGTTCACCTGGACCGCGCTCTGCACCAACATCCTCATCGTCGCGGCGTTCCCGGTCCTCACCGTCTCTCTCGCGCTGCTGACGCTCGATCGCTACCTCGGGATGCATTTCTTCACGAACAGCCTGGGCGGCGATCCGATGATGTACATCAACCTCATCTGGATCTGGGGTCACCCCGAGGTCTACATCCTCGTCCTGCCCGCGTTCGGCATCTTCTCCGAGATCATCGCGACCTTCTCCGGCAAGCGCCTCTTCGGCTACACCTCCATGGTGTTCGCGACCATGGCGATCGCGCTCCTCTCCTTCGTCGTGTGGCTGCATCATTTCTTCACGATGGGCTCGGGTGCCGACGTCAACGCCTTCTTCGGGATCACGACGATGGTGATCGCGGTGCCGACCGGCGTGAAGATCTTCAATTGGCTCTTCACGATGTACCGCGGACGGGTACGCCTCCATACGCCGGTACTCTGGACCATCGGCTTCATGATCACGTTCGTGATCGGCGGCATGAGCGGCGTGCTCCTGGCGGTGCCGCCGGCCGACTTCGTGCTGCACAACAGCCTGTTCCTGGTGGCGCATTTCCATAACGTCATCATCGGCGGCGTGGTGTTCGGCGCCATGGCCGGGCTCACTTACTGGTTCCCGAAGGTATTCGGCTTCCGGCTGAATGAGACACTCGGCAAGGCGGCGTTCTGGTGCTGGCTCGTCGGGTTCTACGTGGCCTTCATGCCTCTCTACGTCCTCGGGCTGATGGGCGCGACGCGCCGCATGGACCACTACGATGATCCGGCCTGGCATCCGCTGTTCGTGGTTGCGGCGATCGGCGCGGCCATCATCTTCTGCGGGATCATGCTGCAGCTTGCGCAGGTGGTGGTGAGCCTGGCGCAGCGCGAGCACGCGCGCGACCTGACGGGCGATCCGTGGGGCGGCCGCACGCTGGAATGGGCGACTTCCTCGCCGCCGCCGGCCTATAACTTCGCGCGCATCCCGGTGGTTCGCGACCGCGACGCCTTCTGGGACATGAAACAGCGGGGCGTCGACATGAAGGCCGCCGTCTATCGGCCCATCCACATGCCGCGCAACACCGGCACCGGCTTCGTCATGGCCGCATTCATCGGCTTGGCGGGATTTGCGATGATCTGGCACATCTGGTGGCTCGCGATCGGCGGCCTTGCCGCCGCCATCGTGGCGCTGATCCGTTACGCCTTCGACGAGGATCGCGACTACTACGTCGAAGCCGAAGAGGTGAGGCGGACCGAGACCCTGCGCGGTCGCGCCCAACTGAGGAGCGTGTAGCCCATGTCAACCGGTCTGACGACTGCCCACGGCGGGGCGCTGGCTTTCAAGCCGGGTTACGCCGACAACGCGGCCGATGCGCTGCGCGATCTGCGTCCGGCGAGCGACGCCGTCGATTTCGAGCTCGAGCATCATCACGATGCCGCGAGCACGGCGCAGCTCGGCTTCTGGATCTATCTGATGAGCGACTGCCTGCTGTTCGCGGGACTGTTCGCCACCTACTCGGTGCTGCACGGGCGCACTGCGGGCGGGCCCACGCCGCAAGGCCTCTTCGATCTGCCGTACGTGCTGTCGGAGACCGTGTTCCTCCTCGTGAGCAGCTTCACCTGCGGGCTCGCGACGCTCGCCATGGGGCGGCGCAGCCGCGGCGCGACGCTCGGCTGGCTGGCGGTGACCTTCGTGCTGGGACTCGCGTTCGTCGGCATGGAGGTGCACGAGTTCGCGCACATGGTCGCGGATAACGCCGGACCGGATCGCAGCGCCTTCCTTTCGAGCTTCTTCACGCTGGTGGCAACCCACGGGCTGCACGTCACCTGCGGCCTCATCTGGATGGCCATCATGATGGTGCTGGTGGCGAGGAAGGGCTTCACGCCCTCCACCGAGTCGCGCCTCACCTGCTTGAGCCTCTTCTGGCACTTCCTCGACATCATCTGGGTCGGGGTGTTCTCCCTCGTCTATCTCTTCGGAGTGTCCTGAGGTGAGCGTCGCCAACGAGGCCATTGCAGGCCACGCCCCGCACGGAGCCGTCCGCGGCGGGGGGCACGGTGCGGCCCACGGGCACGGGACGCACGGCTCACGCAAGTCCTACATCATCGGATTCCTGCTGGCGATCGCGCTGACGATCGTGCCGTTCGGGCTGGTGATGACTCACTCATCCGTCGGCACGCCGCTCATCATCGCGGTATTCGCGTTGGCGCAGATTTGCGTGCACATCGTCTATTTCCTGCACGTCAACCGCTCCGAGGAGCAGCGCTGGAACCTGATGGCGCTGGTCTTCACGGCCATCGTCGTGTGCATCATCCTCGGCGGCTCCCTCTGGATCATGCACAACCTGTACATCAATATGATGCCGGGGATGATGCAGGGATCGATGGGCTGACCGGAGCGCTCCTGCGCGTTGCGAGCCAGGAGCCGAAGAGGATGAGGCCGAATCCGGCCAACCCCCAGGCGCCCAGATGCTCATCGAGCAGCCCCATGCCGAGAAGCGTGGCGACCGCCGGGTTGATGTAGGTCACGATGGACGCCCGCGACGCTCCGGCGTTCTTCACCAGATAGAACATCATCAGCATGGAAAGCGCGGTGCACACCAGGCCGAGTATGGCGACCGACGAGAGCGCCGCCGTGCCCGGCATCCGCCGCGGCAGTGAGAGCAGCGCCGGGATCAGCAGCAACGCGCTCGCGACCGAGAGGCTGACGGCGATGGGGCCGATCGAATCGACCGCGTGCAGGTGCCTCTGGATGATGAGCGCCCCGATCGCATAGCAGACGGTCGCGACGATCACGCACCCGACGCCTGTCCAGGCGAGCGGCCCGGAGAGGGTGCCGAATCCAACCAGTGCGATCACGCCGCCGAGGCCGACCGCAAGCCCGATGAGCCGCATGGCCCCGAGCCGCTCATGGACGCCGAAGAAGCGGGATACGAGCGCGATGATGAGCGGCACCGTCGCGATCAGAATCGCGGTCACGGACGAGGGTATCCGCCGCTCGCCCATGGAAATCGTGCAGAACGGTATCGCGAACTCGAGCAGGCCGAACGCGACAATCGCGGCCTTGTGAGCGGCGAGCCCGCGCAGCGACCCGCGGCGCCAGGCGATGGGCAGCAGGATGAGCGCCGCGAAGGTGATTCGCCCCCAGGCCACATCGAATGGGGAGATCTCCTGCACCGCGATCTTGATGAAGAGGTAAGGCAGGCCCCAGGTGATCCCGAGGGCCACGAATGCCAGCCAGGCGCGCGCGCTCACGTGTGAGAAGGTCCTGTCGCGCGACCCGCCATCCAGGCACATGGAGGTGCCCGCCGCCGGAGGTCGCTTCAATCCAGCTTACGATAGCCGAGACGGCCGCGCCTCTCCCGGGAGTATCATGACCCGCCCGGCCTACCGGAGAGCGATGCCATGTCCGCCAGTCCCGCGAGTGCCGCCGAAAAGCGCCGCCGCTTCCACGAGCTGCATCGCAGCGGCTGTTTCGTGCTACCGAATCCCTGGGATGCCGGCAGCGCGCGCTATCTGCAGGCCCTAGGGTTCAAGGCCCTCGCCACGACCAGCTCGGGGTTTGCGTGGTCGCAGGGAGCTCCCGACGGAGGGATGGCGCGGGAAGCGGTTCTGGCCCATCTGCAGGCGATGGTCGCAGCGACGGATCTGCCGATCAATGCCGATTTCGAGAGCGGCTACGCGCGTGACCCCGATGGCGTTGCGCAGAGTGTCCGCCTGGCCGTGGAAACGGGTGTGGCAGGACTCTCCATCGAGGACTCTACGGGCGATACCGCGAAGCCACTCTATGGGATCGATGACGCAGTCGCGAGAATGCGTGCGGCGCGCCAAGCCATTGACCGGACGGGGGGCGACACTCTGCTGGTCGGCCGGGCGGAGTGCTTCCTCGTCGGCAGGCCCGACATCGATGAGACGATCTCGCGTCTGCAGGCGTACGCGAGCGCGGGTGCCGATTGTCTCTACGCTCCCGGTATACGTTCGCCCGAGCACATCCGCCGCGTCGTAGAGAGCGTCGCCCCGAAGCCGGTCAATCTGCTCGTGGGCTACGCGAGCGCGCTCTCAGTGGCGGAGATCGGTGCCCTTGGCGTTCGCCGGATCAGTGTGGGCGGTGCGCTTGCGCGCGCAGCGTGGGGCGGCTTCATGCGTGCCGCGAAAACGCTGGCGGAGCAGGGCCGCTTCGATGGCTTCGCGGATGCCGCATCTCACGACACTATCCAGTCTCTGATGAGAGTGCCCGCGGGCGATCTGCCGATCCGCGGCCTGTAAGCCCGGCGTCCTGGCGCGCAGCCGTTTCGGTGCCAAGGCGCGCGGACCGGGTGGCGCATCGCTATACTGCGCGACTTTTCATGCGCTGCGCGCAGGACCAACGGGGCTCGCCGGAGGCGAACCCCGTCGGAGTAGCGGCGTTGCGCGCCGACAAGATCGTTTCTTCCCCATGTGGTTCAAAAACCTTACCGTCTATCGTTTGCCCGCCGATTGGAGCTGGTCCGCGGCCAGCCTGGAAGAGGCGCTGGCGCGCCGGCCCCTGCAGCCCTGCAGTCCGCTCGACATGCGGAGCATGGGCTGGGTGCCGCCGGCCACCACCGATCGCCTGCTGCACACGCTGAGCGAGCAGCACCTGGTCGCGCTCGGTGTCGATCAGAAGCTCCTGCCCGCCTCGATCGTCAGGCAGGAGGCGGAGCAGCGTGCAAGGGTCCAGGCGCAGACTCAGGGATTTCCCGTCGGGCGCCGCCAGATGCGCGCGCTGAAGCTGCAGGTGTTGGATGAGCTGCGCGCCCGCGCGCTCACGCGGCGGCGCATCACGCGTGCATGGATCGATCCGCGCAACGGTTGGCTCGCCGTCGACTCGGCAAGCGACCGCCGGGCGGAAGAGCTCGTCGAAACGCTTCGCGACTCCCTCGGCAGCCTCGCGGTGCAGAAGGTCGAGACTGAGCGCTCGCCCAGCGCGTGCATGGCGGCGTGGCTGATGCAAGCCGACGCATCGGGGCCGTTCTCGATCGAGCAGGACCTCGAGCTGCAGTCGGGCGAGCCCGCGAAGTCGATCGTGCGCTATCGCCGGCACCCTCTCGATGGAAAGGAGGTCCGCGCCTATGTTGCAGGCGGCAAGCGGCCCACGCAGCTCGGGCTCACCTGGAACGGCCGCATATCGTTCGTGCTGACGGAAAAGCTGCAGATCAAGAGAGTCGAGTTCCTCGAAGTCGCGCCGGAGCGCGGCGATGAGGAGGAGATCGATGCGGCTGAGCAGTTCGATCTCGACTTCGCGGTGATGGCCGGGGAGCTCGCGAAACTGCTCGAGGAGCTGATCCGGGAGTTGAACGGCCGCGAGGCGGCACGGAGCACGGCGGCCGCGGCCGCCTGACCGACCACGAGGTCGCTCCGGGCCTCAGGGCGGCGGCGGAGCTGTTGCCGCAAGTGAGGGCCGTTTCCCAATGGCGGCCGCCCACGCTGCGAGCCGAGGTCTGCTCTTGCGCCAGCCCTCGTCCGCAAAGCGCAAGTCGAGATAACCCAGCGCGCAGGCGACGGATATCGTGCCGATATCGAAGACGTCCTGGAGTTCCTCGCGCTCCAGCGCATCGAGAGCGGTCCGGATCTTCAGGAGCTGCCCATCGGCCCATTCCTGCCAGCGCAGCTCTTTGGGACGGACGGCTTGCTCGTACCTCGTCAGGACGGCGGCATCCATGATGCCGTCCGCGAGCGCCTGGCGGCGCAGCGCCGTCCAGCGTACGGGACCAGCGGCCGGAAAGATGCGATTGCCGCCCGCGAGCGCCTCCAGGTATTCGCAGATGACCGGCGAGTCATAAAGCGCCGTGCCCTCTTCGGTGATCAGCGCCGGGATCTTGCCGACGGGATTGCTCGAGCGCACTCCCGCGTGCGGGCTCACGGGAGTCAGGGAGACGCTGATGAGCTCGATCTTGTCGCTGAGCCCGAGTTCGTGCGCCGTGACGCGTACTTTGCGCACGTAGGGTGAGGCGGGATTGAAATAGAGCTTCATGCGTGCAGTTTGCTGCACCGCTCAGGACGCTGCAATCACTTACCCTCATGGATTCGATTAGCTAGGCTCTGCCGCCGATCTCGTCGATGTGCCGGAGAAGGTCGGCGGGATCCTCATACACGCGTATCGCACCGGAGCGCTCGAGCTCGTCCTGGCCGTAGCCGCCCGACAAGAGGCCCACGCCGAGACCGCGGGCGCGCCGGGCCGCGAGCATGTCCCAGATGCTGTCGCCGACGATCACGGCGGACTCGATGCCGACCGCCAGCCGTGCAGCTGCTGCGAGGAAGAGGTCGGGATCGGGTTTGGCATGGCGGACATCGTCACGGGTGATCACCGGCACCTGCGCGGGATCGACGCGCAACGCATCGAGGTTGTATTTCGCCGATCCCATGCGGCCGCTGGTCGCGATGGCCCAGGGGATGCGGGCCTCGGTCAGATATCGCAGCAACTCTACGGCGCCGGGCAACGGCCGGACCCAGCGGGCGAGGCGCGCATACGCTTGCGCGTGTTGGCGCTGCAGCGTCTCCAGCAGAGCCGGAGTGATCTCGAGGGAAGTCTCCCGCAGCAGCATCTCCGTAAAGAGGCCGCCGCTCATCCCGATTTTGCGGTGAATGCGCCACACGGACAGCTCTATGCCGGCGGCGTGCAGCGCCTCCTGCCAAGCGAGCACGTGCTGGTAGACGCTGTCCACCAGCGTACCGTCGAGGTCGAACAGGAAACTGACGCCGGAGCTGCTCATCGATCGGATCCTCGGCAGATGTAAACTTTGGGGTGCGACGCTCGCATTTTGTCGGAGGCGGCAGATGAAGAAAATAGATCTCGCGGCGGTCCAGATCATGCTTGGCAGCGGTTATCCGGCGCCCTACGACGAGCCTTGCCGGCAACGCAAGCGGCTGCGGCTGGGTGATGCCGCCGGGCTGACCCAGTTCGGCGTCAATCTCCTGCGCCTGCCGCCCGGTGTCTGGTCAAGCCAGCGGCACTGGCATTCGGCGGAGGATGAGTTCGTGTACGTTCTGCAGGGCGAAGTCGTGCTCGTCAGCGATGCCGGCGAGGAGGTGCTGCGGGCGGGCGACTGCGCCGGATTCAAAGCGGGGGAGCCGAACGGCCATCAGCTGCAGAATCGCAGCGGCGCGGAGGCCGTTCTTCTCGAGATCGGGTCGCGCAATCCCGACCGCGATGCGGTCGATTATCCCGGCATCGATCTCACCATCCGGGCGGGGACGCGCGCATTCCTCCACAGGGACGGCACACCGTATCCGCCGCGGCCGCGCTGAGGCGGCCAGGCGGTGCGGCCGTGCTCAGTACGTGAACGCACGCAGATCGGGCTCCACCCACGCGCGGCGCGCGGCCGCCGAAAAGAGCCGCTCACGGGACCAGTAGGCGAGCGGCCAATCGGAACGGCCGCAAGGGCCGGCGAGTAACTCCGCGAGCGCGGCGTGCAACGGCATATGGGGCCGCCCGGTGAGCCATGCGCGCGCAATCCGCAGCGAGGCGAAGGTGATCGTCTCGTGATACCCGCTCGTGTCGGTATTCGCGACTCCGGTCGACTCGTTGTACGCGCGGATGAGCGGCGGTATCTCCTCGAATGCGGCATCGCCCCGGTTTCGCAGCAGCCAGCACGCCGCGGCGAAATGCGCGGCATGTGTCCAGGCGGACTTCGGCAGAGTGCGATCGATCAGTCCGCGAGCGATATGCTCGATATCGGCGTCGGAAACGGGCGATGACATCCTGGAGGCTCCTTCGGTGGCGCCGGTGGAGCCCAAGCGAACCCCGCCGGCGGCGGGATTTGCGAGAGTCGGTGTTCGGATCGGGTTCGGCCGTCAGGCCGCGGATTCGGAACGGAGGCGCGCATTGCCCGCGATGTTGTTGCGGGTTTGTTTCTGTTCATGCGGCGCGATATGCATTCCGCTGAAGCTAACTTCACTCGATTGCGATGTCAAGAGTCCCCCGGGCATCCGGACGCAGGCTTCAAACGGCCGCCGGGGCGCCTGTCAGGCGCGCAATGCGCTCGAGCGCCGGCGGATGCGAATAGTAGAAGGCCGTGTAGATCGGATCGGGCGTGAGCGTGCTCGCATTGTCGCGATAGAGCTTGACCAGCGCCGAGGCGAGCTCCTGCGCGCTCGCGTGTTGTGAGGCGAAGCGGTCCGCGGCGAATTCGTGGCGGCGCGACCAGAGCGAGCTGAGGGGCGTGGTGAAGAAGAGCCCCACGGGCCCTGCGAGCGCGAAAAGAAGGAGCGCGGCGTGCGGCGAGGGGGTGGGCACGCCGAGTGCCTGGTAGAAGCCCACCTTGCCGGCGAGCCAGCCGAGCAGCGCGAAGCCGGCGAGCATCGTGACGACCGACACGAGCAGCCTCTGGCGCACGTGCCGGAGGCGAAAGTGTCCGAGCTCGTGGGCGAGCACCGCCTCGATCTCGGAGGATGCGAGCTGCTTGAGCAGAGTGTCGAAGAACACGATGCGCTTTTGCCGCCCGATGCCGGTGAAGTACGCATTGCCGTGGGCGGACCGGCGGGAGCCGTCGATGACGAATACGCCGCTCGAGCGGAAGCCGCAGCGCGCGAGCAGCGCCTCGATGCGGTCTTTCAGTGAAGCGTCCTCGAGCGGCGAGAATTTGTTGAAGATCGGCGCGATGAATGCGGGCCACGCCCAGGTCACGAGCAGCGTCACCGCGAGCCAGCAACCGAATGCCGCCAGCCACCACCAGCGGCCGGCGCGGTCCATCAGAGCCAGGACCGCGAGGACCAACGGACCGCCGATCAGCGCTGCCAGCGCAACTGC
>JAGWPE010000216.1 GCA_028870635.1 Gammaproteobacteria bacterium
CTGGTCATCGGCTGGCTCGGCGTCGCGCTCGGCGTGGCGTTGGGCCTCGTGCTCGCCTTCAACGTCGATACCATCGTGCCCTTCCTGCAGAACACCTTCGGGTTCCAGATCTTCAGCTCCAGCATCTACTACATCACTACCGTTCCCTCCATCGTGAGGTGGAGCAACGTGGCGACGATCAGCGTCGCGGCGCTCATCCTCACGGCCGCTGCGACGGTCTATCCGGCGGTACGCGCTTCGCGCACGGCCCCGGCCGAAGCTCTGCGTTACGAGTAACCGGCCGTGAGCGTCCCGTACGAATGGCTGGTCGGTACCCGCTATCTGCGCTCCACTCACCGGCGCGGCTTCGTGTCGTTCGTCTCCCTGATGTCGGTCTGCGGCCTTGCGCTCGGAGTGGCCACCCTGATCGTCGTCCTGTCAGTGATGAACGGCTTCGGCCGTGAGTTGCGGATCCGCATTTTGAGCGTCACTTCGGACGCCACCATCATGGGCCTGCACGGCACGATACCTGGCTGGCAGGCCGTGCAAGAGCGCGTGGAGCGTGAGCCCGGCGTGCGCGTTGCCGTGCCCTACGTCGAGGAGCAATCGATGCTGACGCACGGTCAGCAAATCACCG
This sequence comes from Gammaproteobacteria bacterium, assembly GCA_028870635.1. Lineage (GTDB taxonomy): Bacteria > Pseudomonadota > Gammaproteobacteria > Steroidobacterales > Steroidobacteraceae > 13-2-20CM-66-19. Next base: position 617 of record JAGWPE010000216.1, read on the forward strand.
GCGCCTCGGTGCGCGGCATCCTGCCCGCGCAGGAGCGGCGCGCCACCGGCCTCGCGCAGCGGCTGACCGCCGGAAGCCTGACGGACCTGCAGCCGGGCCGATACCGCGTCGTCCTGGGTGATGCGCTGGCGCAGGCGCTGCACGTGCATGTTGGAGATTCCGTGGTGCTGATTGCGCCGCAAGGGGTAGCTACCCCGACGGGGGTGATGCCGCGCATGCGCCGGTTCCAGGTGACCGGGCTCTTCCATTCCGGCATGTACGAATACGACCGGGGTCTCGCGCTGGTGAGCCTTGCGGATGCGGCGCGGCTCTTCGGCCTCGCGCCGGGTGAGGTCACCGGCATGCGCCTGTCGCTCGATGACCCCTGGCAGGCGCCAAAGGTGGTGAGGCGGGTGGCTTACGACCTCGGCGGTGCGGGCTACTACGTCAGCGACTGGACGGACAATCACGCCAACTTCTTCCGTTCCATCGAGACGACGAAATCGATGATGTTCGTCATGCTCTCGATGATCGTGGCGGTGGCCGCGTTCAACATCGTCGCGACGCTCGTCATGATCGTCAAGGAGAAGCAGACCGACATCGCGATCCTGCGCACCTTCGGCGCGGAGCCGCGCAATGTGCTCGCGATCTTCGCGATCCAGGGGGTCATCATCGGCCTCGCCGGGACGCTGCTCGGGGCGGCGCTCGGCACGGTGATTTCCCACAACCTCCAGGCGCTCGTCGGCGGTCTCGAGCGGCTGCTGCATACTCAGTTCCTGGACCCGCGGGTGTACTACATGAGTGATCTTCCGGCCCACGTGGAGGCATTGGATGTGCTGCGCGTCTGCGCCGTCGCATTCGTCCTGTGCGCGTTGGCGACCCTCTATCCGGCCTGGCGCGCCGGCCGCACGGCCCCGGCGCAGGCGCTGCGCCATGACTAGCGGCTGCGGGCCGGTGCTCGAGGCGCGCGACGTCTCGAAGAGCTTCCGCCAGGGACCGGTGACGCTCGAGGTGCTGCGGGGCGCGGCGCTCTCGGTGGCGGCTGCAGAGCGAGTGGCGATCGTCGGTGCCTCCGGCTCCGGCAAGACGACACTGCTGCAGATCCTGGGCGGGCTCGACCGGCCGACCAGCGGCCAGGTGCTGGTCGACGGGCGCGACATTCACCGCCTGACGGAAAAGGAGAGGGGGGAGCTGCGCAACCGCGCGCTCGGATTCGTTTACCAGTTCCATCACCTTCTGCCGGAGTTCTCCGCCCTGGAGAATGTCGCCATGCCGCTGCTCGTGCGCCGCGCCGCGGTGGCCGATGCGCGCAAGGCTGCCCGCGAGCTCCTGGAGCGTGTCGGCCTCGGCCAGCGCCTCGATCACAGGCCCCACCAGCTCTCCGGCGGGGAGCGTCAGCGCGCGGCGGTGGCGCGCGCGCTCGTGACTCAGCCCAAGATCGTTCTCGCCGATGAGCCCACCGGCAATCTGGACGGAGTCAATGCGGAGTCGGTGTTCGCGCTGATGCTGGAGCTCAACCGCGAGCGTGGCACTAGCCTCGTCGTGGTGACACACGACGCCCGGCTGGCGAATCGGATGGAGCGGATTTACGAGATCGAGAAGGGCAGGCTGTCGGAGCGGCTCACGCCGCAGTCGCGACGTGGCGAGCCCTATACCGGGACGTGACCCGCCAGCGCCAGATGAGCTCCAGACAGGCCCAGCCGAGCAGGCCGAGCACCAGGGAGCAGGCCAGGCAACCGACGAGGAACGGCTGCCACATGGGCCCGAGGCCGCTCTGCAGCCAGTCCCAGCTCAAGCGGAACGAGAAGCTCTCAGGGGCAATCCTGAGCAGCGCCGCCCCCACCCGATACGCCAGGTAATAGATCGGCACCATGGTGAGCGGGTTGACCAGGAGGGTCGTCCCGTAGATCGCCGGCACGTTGAGCCGCCAGGCGACCGCGATCAGGAGCCCGACGACCAGGTGCACCGGCAGGGGGATGAAGCAGATGGCAATGCCTACGCCGAAGGCCCCGGTAATGGCGCGGCGGTGCAGCGCCCAGAGCCGCGGGTCGAGCACCCGCTCCCCGAAATGCCGCAGGAGCCAGTGTCCCTGCAGCTTGCGGGGGGAGGGAAGGAGCTTCTTCAGCACGCGACGGGGCATCCGGGTGCGGACTGTACCAGATTGGCGACGGTCCGGCGTTGGACGGGTCGCAGTTCTCTTGTCCGGCCCGTGACGACACACCTTGAGCAAGTATCGCTCTCGGGTATCATGCGCCGTCGCAGTTTTCTTGGGTTCCGTCCCCCGGGGTCGCTGGATGTGGGAAATCGTGCGGGCCGGCGGCCCGCTCATGTGGCCGATCATTCTCTGCTCGATCACCGCGGCGGCGATCGTGCTCGAGCGGCTGTGGACATTGCAGGACCGGCGGGTGATGCCGCGGGAACTGCCGCAGAAGGTCTGGCAGCTGATCGAGGCCAACCAGATCAACGACAAAGTCATCGCCGCGCTCGAGCAGAACTCGCCCTTGGGCAGGCTCCTGGCCGCGGGCCTCGCCAACCGTCACCGCCCGCGCGAGATCCTGATGGAGCGCCTGGAGGATACGGGCCGGCACGTGGTCTACGAGCTCGAGCGTTTCCTCAACACTCTCGGCACCATCGCCGGCGTGTCTCCGCTTCTGGGACTGCTCGGCACCGTGACGGGCATCATCCGCGCATTCAACGCCATTCAGGCGGGCGGCATGGGTGATCCGCGCGTGCTCTCCGGCGGTATTGCCGAGGCTCTGGTCGCCACCGCAGCGGGTCTTTGTGTCGCCATCCCCTCGCTGTTTGCGTACCGCTACCTTCGCGGCAGGGTCGAGCGCATCGTGGTGGAGATGGAGAAGCAGGCCATGCGCATGGCTGATGCAGTCGAGGCCGCCGGCCTCCGCGGCGGGCGCTCGGCCGCCGCCTGACGGACCTGCGGTCCTGACATGAACCTCAAGCCGCGCCGCCACGAGGAGCCGGAGATCAACGTCGTCTCCCTGATCGACGTCGTGCTCCTCCTCGTCGTCTTCTTCATGCTGTCGAGCAGGTTCACGGATGAAGGGCGGCTGCACGTGCAGCTGCCGCAGGCGAGCGCCGTGCCGCCCGCCACACCGCAGAGCGAGCCGCTCGTGGTCTCGGTGACGGAGTCCGGAAGCTATCTCGTCAACGGGCGGGAGCTCATCAACTCGAGCCCGGATACCCTGCGCGCGGCGCTCCTCAAGCAAGCCGGCGGCAACCGCGACATGACCGCGACGATCCGCGCCGACGGGCGCGCCACCCAACAGTCGGTGGTCACGGCGATGGACGTGCTCGGACAGCTCGGCTTCATCCGGCTCAACATTGCAACGATCAAGGACGAGCGGGCGGGCGCCCCTTGAACGACGTGGCCAGCCGCCGGCCGCGCGAGCCGGTGAGAGTGTCGATCACCTATCGGCGGCTGCTCGGCTATTTGAAGCCGCACAAATGGGCCTTCGCCCTGGGAATCCTGGGCGGGACGATCTACTCCGCATCCACGGCGAGCTTCGCGTGGCTGGCCAAGCGCTTCGGCGACGGGACCTTCACCCATCCCGATCCGCGCATGATCTATCTGATCCCGATCGCGCTCGTGGTCATCTTCGTCGGCCGCGGCATCGGCAATTTCACCCAGACCTATTTCATGGGCTACGTGGGCCGCAGCATCGTCAAGCGCCTGCGGGGGGAGGTCTTCCGCAGCATTCTCGACCTTCCCGCCGCCTACTTCGATCGCACCTCCACCGGGACGCTCCTCTCGCGGCTCACCTACAACAGCGAGCAGGTCGGACAGGCCTCCACCGACTCGATCGTCATCATGGTGCGTGCGGCGCTCACCGTCATCGGAATGATCACCGCTCTTTTCTGGTTCAACTGGCAGCTGGCGCTGATCTCGCTCGCCACGGGGCCGCTCGCGGCGTGGCTGGTATCGGTGGTGAACAGGAATTTCCGCCGCTACGGGCGGCGCATCCAGGACTCGATGGGAGATGTCACGCGCATCGCGAAGGAGAGCTTCGAGGCGCCGCGCCTGGTGAAGGTGTACGAGGCGCAGCCGCACCTGCAGGCGCAGTTCGATGCGGTCAACGAGCACAACCGCCGCTCCTATATGCGCCTCATCCTCACTCGCGGGCTCGCCAACCCCACCGTGCAGCTCGTCACGGCCGTGGGCGGCGCGTTCGTGCTCGGCCTCGCTCTGCGCGATACCGTCTCCGGGCGCATGACCCCCGGAGATCTCTTGGGATTTTTCACCGCGCTCACCAGCATCGCGCAGCCGCTGCGGGAGCTCGTGCAGGTCGCCGATCCGCTGCAGCAGGGCATCGCGGCGGCCGAGAGCCTCTTCGACCTGATCGATGAGCCGCCGGAGCCTGCCGGCGGGGGCTACATCGCCGGCCGGGCGCGCGGCGACGTCGAGTTTCGCGATGTCACGTTCTCCTATCCGCAGGGAGAGCGGCCGGCGTTGCGCGGAGTCTCTGTCGGGGTACCGGCCGGCTCGAGCCTCGCCATCGTTGGGCGCTCGGGCAGTGGCAAGTCGACGCTGGTGAGCCTCCTGCCGAGGTTCTACGACGTCGGCTGCGGCTCCATCCTCGTCGACGGACGGGATATCCGCGCATATGAGGTGCGCAGTCTGCGCGCGCAGATCGCCGTGGTGAGTCAGGACGTCACGCTGTTCAACGACACCATCCGCAACAACATCGCCTTTGGCCGCAAGGTGTCGGAAGACGGTCTCCTGCAGGCGGCCGAGGCGGCACACGTGCTGGAATTCACCTCCGGACTTCCTGCCGGGCTCGATACCATCGTGGGGGATCGCGGCGTGCTGCTGTCGGGAGGGCAGCGGCAGCGCATCTCGATTGCGCGCGCGCTGCTCAAGAACGCTCCGATTCTCATTCTCGATGAGGCGACCTCAGCGCTCGATACGGAGGCGGAGCGCCACATCCAGGCGGCACTCGCGCAGCTCGTGCGCAATCGCACGACCTTCGTCATCGCGCACCGGCTCTCGACCGTGGAGCAGGCCGATCGGATCGTCGTGATGGATGCCGGCCAGATCGTCGAGAGCGGGACGCACGCGGAGCTGCTGGCGTGCGATGGGCGCTACGCTCAGCTCTACAGACTGCAATTCGCCGATTGAACGAATGTCAACAGCAAGTGAGGTAGCCGGCAAAAACCACGCTTTTTGCCGGCGAGGCGGAGTAGCGTCACTCGGCTGGCCGCCCAAACGGCCGCAGGCCTGCCTGGGCCAATGAGCACACACTGGCTGTCAAAGCTCTGGTACGGGGAGTCGCCCGCGGCCTCGGTGTTGCAGCCCCTCTCCTGGCTGTATGGCGCGGCGGTTTCGGCGCGGCGCGGCGCCTACCGCCGGGGCTGGGCGCGATCGCATTGGGTCGGCAGGCCGGTGATCGTCGTCGGCAACCTCACGGTGGGGGGCACAGGTAAAACACCACTCACCATCTGGCTCGCAAACCAACTGCGGCAGGGCGGACACGAGGTCGGTATCGTGTCGCGGGGATACGGCCGCGAGCAGAGCGGACTGCGCGTGGTCGGCGCGGATTCGCCCTGGCAGGAGGTAGGCGATGAGCCGCTGCTCCTTCATCGGCGCTCGGGTTGTCCGACCATCGTCGGCAGCGACCGTGTTGCCGCGGCGAGGGCGCTGGCCGAAAGGGGCGCGAAGGTCATCCTGGCGGACGATGGCCTGCAACATCTGCGGATGAGGCGTGATTGCGAGATCGTCGTGGTCGATGGCGCCCGCGGGCTCGGCAACGGCCGCGTGCTGCCTGCGGGGCCGCTGCGCGAGAGCGGATCCCGGGCACGGGCCGCCGATGCCCTGGTGGTGAATGGCGGGGAAGAGGGCGCGCCCGTTCGCGGCGTCCCGCCGGAGCTCGCCGGGGCGGCGCTGCGCATGCGGCTGGCGGCGGGCGAGACACGGCGGGTGGCGGCCTCGGGACAGGCGCAGCCGCAGCCTCTGGAGGCGTTTCGCGGCAGGCCGGTGCACGCCGTCGCGGCAATCGGCAATCCGCAGCGGTTCTTCGCCGATCTTCGCGCCCGCGGCCTGGAGGTCATCGAGCACCCTTTTCCCGACCATTACGCTCCGTCGGCGGCCGACCTCGACTTCGGCGACGGCCTGGCCGTACTCATGACGGAGAAGGATGCCGTAAAATGCCGGTGGATCGCGGGCCCCCGGGCTTGGTACGTGCCGGTCGAAGCGGTCTTCAGCGAAGCCGACTCGCGCCGGCTGCTCGACATCGTGACGCGCGCGATCGACTCGTTCATCCCTGCCGGAGGTTAGATCCCGATGGACTCCCGTCTGCTCGACATCCTGGCCTGTCCGGTGTGCAAGGGATCGCTCGTCTATCGGCGCGAGTCGCAGGTGCTCGTCTGTCGGCTCGACCGCCTCGCCTACCCGATCCGCGACGACGTGCCGGTCATGCTGGAGGAGGAGGCGCGGCAGCTCACCGCCGATGACCCGCTCCTCGAGCGCTGATCCGGCCAGGGCCGCAACGCGCCCCATGACCCGCTCCTTCCACGTCGCCATTCCCGCGCGCCAAGGCTCGACGCGCCTGCCGGGGAAGATGCTCGCGCCGCTCCACGGCAAGCCGATGCTGCAGTGGGTGTACGAGCGCGCCCGCGCCTCTGGCGCCCGCGACGTGTTGATTGCGACGGACGATGAGGCGATCGCGGCCGCCGCGAACGCCTTCGGCGCGGTGGCGCGGATGACCTCCGCCGCGCACGCCTCCGGAACCGACCGGCTCGCCGAGCTGGCGGCGATCGAGCGCTGGCCCGAGGCCGACATCGTGGTCAACGTGCAGGGGGACGAGCCGCTCATCCCGCCGGCGCTCATCCGCCAGGTTGCCACTCTCTTGGACTCGGACCCGGAAGCGGCGATTGCCACTCTCGCGACGCCGGTGGAGTCGCTCGAGGAGTTCCTCGATCCCAACGCGGTTAAGGTCGTCGCCGACTCGCAGGGCAGGGCGCTCTATTTCAGCCGCGCGCCGGTTCCGTGGAACCGCGACGGCGCTCCGGCGGGACTGTCGAGTCAACACGTGTTTGCGGGCGCGCGCCGTCACGTCGGCATATACGCTTACCGCGTGGGCGCGTTACGGCGCCTGTCGTCACTCGCGCCGACGGCGCTGGAGAAGGTCGAGAGACTGGAGCAGTTGCGTGCGTTGGAGAATGGTCTCGTGATCCGGGTGGCCGACGCCGAGGAGAGGCCGGGACCTGACGTGAATACGGCGCAGGACCTCGATCGCGTGGCGAGACTACTGTCACAGTGAGCGGCCTCGCGATGGGTGATATTTCGTCAAATCGGGCCACCGCCATCCTCGAGCCGGCGGAACCTAGCGGTTCCGCAGCGCGTCGGAATCTGATGGCGGGGTATCGTTGTCAACCCGCAATTTGCCCCCACGTTCAGGCAAAGCAGCGGTTCGCGTAACGGACAAGCCATGTATATCAAATTGTTGCAGGAATCGTCGCCCCTCAAGGCCATCGCCACGATGGCCGCCCTTTCGGCCCTCCTTCTGGGCCTGGGGGGTTGCGAGACGGCGCCGCCGCCGCGTCCGGTGCGGCCGGTGGCCTATGCCGGGCCGCCGCCGAATACGACCGTTTACGCTTATCCCGAGAACGGCCAGTCGGCCGACCAGCAGAGCCGCGACCGCTACGAGTGCAGTCTCTGGGCGGTTCACCAGACGGGCTTCGATCCCAGCGCGCCCAATGTCCCGCCGCAATACCGAGTGGTCGCCAGCGGTCCGCCGCCCGGAACCGGCACCGCCATCGGGGCCATAGCCGGCGCGGTTATCGGAGCTGCCATCTCGCCGGAATGGGACAGAGGGGCTGGAGCGGTCTTCGGCGGCCTCACCGGCGCCATGATCGGCAGCGCCAGCGATGCCTCGCGCGTACAGCAGAATGAGATGGAGATGAGCGAGCAGGAGCGGCAGCAGGCGGTCGCGATGGCGCAGAAGGCATCGGACTACCGGCGCGCCCTCAGCGCCTGCCTCTCCGGGCGGGGCTACAGCGTAAAATAGCGCTGTGAGGATCCTCTTCGTCTGTCTCGGCAATATCTGCCGCTCGCCGACCGCGGAGGTCGTGTTTCGCGCCGTCGCATCCCGTGAGGCGCCGGACATCGTGTTGGAAATCGACTCCGCCGGCACGGCGGGCTATCACGTGGGGGAGCTGCCGGACCGCCGGACACGTCAGGCTGCCGCCCGGCGTGGCTACGATCTGTCGGCGCTGCGCGCGCGGGTGGTCGAGCCGCGCGACTTCGAGTACTTCGATCTCATCCTGGCCATGGACCGCGAGAATCTGCGCGCGCTGGAGCGCCGTTCGCCGCAGCATGCGCGCGAGCGGTTGCGGCTCTTCCTGGATTTCGCGCCGGAGACCGGTGTCAGCGAGGTGCCGGACCCGTACTACGGCGGACCCAACGGCTTCGAGGATGTGTTGGATCTGATCGAGGCCGCGAGCCGCGGACTCCTCGCGCATCTGCGCCGCAAGTCGCAGGCGGCTTGAGCCTCACCGGCGCGCCGGATGCGCCGGTGAGACCAGCCGCCATTCCCGATTGCGATCTATTCCTCCGGTCCGCGGCCGCCGCCCGAGGAGGCAGCGTGATCTGACGGGGTGGACGACCAGACCACGTAGGGCTTGGTCTCCCGCGGCGCGTGGCTTTCGGTCGGCGGTGAAGGCTCGAAGTGCGCAAGAGGCGCCGCCGGCTCCTCATGGCGAGCGGGTACCTCACGCGGCTCCGGCGCAGCAAATGACTCCCTCGGGACGACAGGCTCGCGGTGGTGCTCGTGTGCGCCGTTGGATGATGCGCCGCCGCTGAACTCCGCTGCGCCGCCCTCCTGACCGGCCGCGGGGGCTCCCGTGAGTCCGGCTGATTCGCGCGCGCCCGCTTCCCGGCCCGCGCCGCCGCCGCCGTGCCGCCCGCCGCCGCGTCGGCCTCTGCGGCGACCGCGCCGCTCGCCGCGCTCACCGCGTTCAACACGGTCACCGCCAACCTGACGCTGCTCTCCAGTCACCTCGACGCCGGAGCGCGGCTCTTCTCCTGACACTGCCGCCGGAGCGCTCATCGCGGACTCCGCGGGACGAGCGTTGACGTCCCGATCACGCTGGCGCCTCTCATGATCCCGGTCGTGCTCGCGCCGGCTGCGATCACGGCCATCGTTGCCGCGCCCCTCGGCACGCCGGCCATCTCCATGACCACGGCGTTGACCGCCCTCCGAGCGGCGGGACTGGCTCGAGTGCTCCCGGCGTCCATCGCGACGTCTCTCACCGCCGCCATGCGAGCGATGGGCCGAGCCGCTTGCCGGCGTTGCGGCCGGCTGCGCCGCCTCCGCCAAGGGCGCGGGCTGCACGGTTTCGCCCTCGCTCGCAAACAGCTTCTTGAACCAGGCGCGCAGGCCGCCGTTGGCGCGATGCTCCGCGCCGATGCTCTCGGGAGCGGGCGGTGCCGCCGGGACAGGCGCGGCATGCGAGAGGATCGGGGCGGGGGTGCTCGGCAACAGCGCCGCCACGGCAGGGACCTCCGCCGGCGGCCGCTTGTCGCGGGTGCCGCCGGGCTCGGCGGGCTCGGGCGCCGAGGGCATGAGATAGCTCGTCTGCCGATTCTCCGGCAGGTCGACCTCATCGTCCCTGACGCGCCTGATGGAGTATCCCGGCGTCTGCATGTTGGGATTCGGGACGATCACGAGCTCCGCGGAGCTGCGGTCTTCCAGCGTACGCAGCCACTCGCGCTTCTCGTTGAAGAGGTAGGTGGCTACTTCGACCGGAAGCTGGGCGATCACTCGCACGGTGCGGTCCTTGCGCAGCTCCTCGCCGATCAGTCGCAGGACCGCCAGGGTCATGGACTCGACGCTGCGGATGCTGCCGATGCCGACGCACCGCGGGCATACGATGTGGCTCGACTCCCCGAGAGATGGGCGCAGGCGCTGGCGCGACATCTCCAGCAGCCCGA
>JAGWPE010000217.1 GCA_028870635.1 Gammaproteobacteria bacterium
CCACTGCACATCTCCATATGGCCAAGAGGTACGCCATAGCACGGGACCATGGGAAGAACCAAAATGACCAACAAACCCAAGTTTCGCGTCGCCGTGACGGGCGATTTCGAGAGGATCGCGATAAAGGCCGTGCCCTGGAGCTCGCTGGGCGAGGACGCCGAGGTCGTGGCCTTCACGGAGCCCTTCGCCTCCGCACGCGAGACCGTCGTTGCGTTGCGCGATTTCGACGCCATCACGCTGATGCACGAGCGCGTTGCGCTGACGGGCGAAGTCATCGAGCAGTTGCCGCGGCTCAAGGTCATCGTCTTCAGCGGCAGAAAGAACGAGCACCTCGACGACAAAGCGGCCGCCGACCGCGGCGTGGTCGTGTGCAACTCGAACCCGAAGTTCGACGTTCCCGGCACCGAGCCGGGGGGCAAGTCTCCCTCGGAGCTCGCGATCGCGTTGCTGCTGAGCTGCACCTGGCAGACCGGCCCTCTGACCACACTGATCCGGCAAGGCGGATGGGCGGCTCAGCCAGGCGTGCCGCTGCGCGGCAAGACGCTCGGAGTGCTGGGCTTCGGCAGCGTCGGCAGGCCGGTGGCGCGCGTCGGCGTGGCGTTGGGCATGCGAGTGCTGGCGAGCTCCCGCAGCCTCACCGAGGAGACTGCCAGTGCCGAGGGCGTAACCCGTGCCGACCTGGACACCCTGCTCGAAAGAGCCGACGTAATCAGTATTCATCTGCCGCTGAACGCTGCGACACGCGGCATGATCGGCGCGCGCCAGATTGGTCAGATGAAAGACGGCGTGATTCTCGTCAACACCGCACGCGCGGCGATTGTCGAGGAGCAGCCATTCCTGGAAGCGCTGCGGATGCGCAAGATCGCCATGGCAGGGCTGGACGTATACTGGGAGGAGCCGCTTCCCGCTCACCACCCGCTCAAGCAGTTGCCCAACGTCGTGATGACGCCGCACATCGGCTATGTAACCGAGGAAACGATGGTCGTTCGCTACCGCAGCATCCTCGAGAAACTCGCCGCGTATCGCGGCGGAAAGATCATGGGCCGCTACGCATCCAAGCCGGCTACCTGATGCGCCGTGGAACGCGCGCCTGAGCGGATGAGCGGCTCACCCGAGGGCGCGCAGTCGTTGCGCGCCGCGCCGGGCGTGTCCGCGGAGGCGCTGCTGGACAGCGCCTACCGCAAGAATACGTGGCGACTCGTGGTCATCCTGGTGATCGCGTACGTCGTCAATTACCTCGACCGCAACAGCATCGCCTTCGCAGGGCTGACGATGAACATGGCCCTGGGGCTTACCGCCCGCCAGTTCGGCCTGGCAGCGGGCCTTTCGGTCGCCAGCTATTCTCTGTTGGAGGTCCCGAGCAACCTGTTCATGCAGAGAGTCGGGGCGCGCCTCTGGCTGAGCCGCATCATGATCACCTGGGGGATCGCGGCCGGCGCCGGGGCGCTGGTGATCGGTCCCTACAGCCTTTCCCTGTCGCGGCTGGTTCTGGGCGCCGCCGAAGCCGGATTCTTCCCCGGCGTATTGATGTACCTGTCGACCTGGTTTCCGTCCCGTTATCGCACGCGCGTATTCGCCTGGTTTCTTCTCGGCATACCGCTGTCTTCCGTGGTCGGGGGGCCCGCCGCCGGCCTGCTGCTCGGAATGAACGGCTACCTGCATCTCGCCGGCTGGCAATGGATATACATCGCGGAGGGCGCACCCGCCATCGTCCTCGGGGTGCTCACCTATGTTCTCCTGGTCGATGATCCCCGCGAAGCGAAATGGCTGACGCCGGATGAGCGGCACGCCCTTCTGGACGCTCTGGCCAATGAGCGCAGGAGCGGGGTACACCACGACTTCAGCGCCGCGATGAAGGATGCGCGTGTTCTCATCCTGACGGTGATCCAGTTTGGATTCACCCTCGGCACCTACGGCATCGGCATCTGGCTGCCGCTGATCTTGAAGCAACACCATCTGACGAATCTCCGGATAGGGCTGCTGTCGGTGCCGCCCTACCTCGCCGCCTGCATCGCGATGCTGTTGTGGGCCCGAAGCGCCGACCGGAATGAGAAGCAGATCTTCCATCTCACGCTGAGCTGCGCTCTGGCGGCGGCGGGTCTGATCGGCTCCGCGCTGTCGCCCGCGCTGGTGCCGCGGCTCGCGGGGTTGACGATAGCGCTGATTGGCGCCACTTCGGCCCGGGCGATCTTCTGGGCCATACCGCCCCGCTTCCTGGTCGGCACCGCCGCGGCCGGCGGACTCGCGTTCATCAACTCCGTCGGCACCCTCGGCGGATTCTTCGGGCCGTTCCTCATGGGCTGGCTCAAGGATCTCACCGGCTCGTTCGACAGCGGGCTGGCGCTGATGGGCCTGATCATCCTGATCTCCGCGGCATTCTCCGCGGTGCTGCCCACCTTCGAGCGCGACGGGTAGCGCTCAAAAGCTGCGATCCTCGCCCGGCTTCATGACGGTCAGCCTGTCCGCCAGGCCGCGTCTGGCCAACTCCGAGCGAAACTCGGCAGGTGTCTCGGTGAGCAGCGCGAATGTGCCGTAATGCATCGGGATCACGTGCGTGGGACGAACCCATTGAACGGCAAGCGCCGCGTGCGCCGGTTCCATCGTGAAGTGATCGCCGATGCAGGCCAGCATCACATCGATGTGATCGGGGCGCACGCATCCCGGCTTGTACATCTCCGGCGGAACCGCAGTCGAAAAGGTGATGTCGGGCGAGCACCTGCTGGCCTATAACATGGTGAGCTCGTACAACCTGGAGCGGCAAGCGCACAACCCCAACATCGGCATCGTATATCCCAGCGACTACACGTTGGTCATGTCGCACATCGCGCTGATCCCGAAGGCGGGCAGACATCCGGCCGCGGCCGCCCTTTCCCTGGATTTCGCGCTGTCACGCGCCGGCCAGGCCATTCTCGCGGGCCACTTCATGCTTCCGATCCGCACCGACATTCCGATGGCGGGACCGGCGCCCCCGTCCGATGTGTTGCGGCCGATCCATTTCGGTCCATCGCTCCTTGCCAGCCTGGACGAGTTCCGGCGGCAGAGCGTGTTGCGCGAGTGGAGCCGGGCCATCGCCTCGTGAGCCGGCGTCGTCATGCGACGAATCGCACACCGCGCCGCTCCGGCCCCAGCAACGACAGCAACACCAGGGCCGCCGCGACTACTCCGCACACCACGGTCAAGGCGAAAGCGTAGTCCGGCCGTCCATGGCTGAGATGGCTGGTCGCAACACTTGCCTGGAGCGTGGCATTGAACGAAGCCAGGAGGTTTCCCAGCTGGTAGACCACTCCCGGAAAGGTCGCACGCATTCCTTCCGGTGAGAGCTCGTTGAGGTGTACCGGCACGACGC
>JAGWPE010000218.1 GCA_028870635.1 Gammaproteobacteria bacterium
AAGCCGGTGCTCACCAACGGCGAGATCCGCTGCATCGGCTCGACCACCTACCAGGAGTACCGGGGAATCTTCGAGAAGGACCATGCGTTGGCGCGGCGCTTCCAGAAGATCGACGTCACCGAGCCCTCGGTGGCCGAAACCGTGGAGATCCTGATGGGCCTGAAGCCCAAATTCGAGGAGCACCACGGCATCACCTACGCCGCGGAGGCGCTCAAGGCGGCTGCGGAGCTGGCCGCCCGCCACATCAATGAGCGGCATCTGCCCGACAAGGCGATCGACGTGGTCGATGAGGCGGGGGCGCGGCAGCGCCTGAAGCCGGTCTCCGAGCGCGAGCCGGTCATCGAGGTCCGCCACGTCGAGGACGTCGTTGCGCGCATGGCGCGCATCCCGGCGAAGAGCGTCTCGACCTCCGATCGGGAGGTTCTCAAGAATCTGGAGCGCAATCTCAGGCTGGTCATCTTCGGGCAGGACCGCGCCATCGAGGCGCTGGCGGCCGCCATCAAGATGGCCCGCTCGGGGCTCGGCGATCAGCGCAAGCCCGTCGGCAGCTTCCTCTTCGCCGGGCCGACCGGGGTCGGCAAGACCGAGGTCACCCGCCAGCTCGCCATCGCCATGGGAGTGGAGTTCCTGCGCTTCGACATGTCGGAATACATGGAGCGGCACACGGTCTCGCGCCTCATCGGCGCGCCGCCGGGCTATGTCGGCTTCGATCAGGGGGGGCTGCTCACCGAGGCGATCTCCAAGCATCCGCATTGCGTGCTGCTGCTCGATGAGATCGAGAAGGCGCACCCGGATGTCTTCAATCTGCTGTTGCAGGTGATGGACCACGGCACGCTCACGGACAACAACGGACGCAAGGCCGACTTCCGTCACGTCATCGTCATCATGACGACCAACGCCGGCGCGCAGGAGATGGCGCGTCCCTCGATCGGCTTCACTCACTCCGACCACGCGAGCGATGGCCTGGAGGCGATCCGCCGCTCCTTCACGCCGGAGTTCCGCAACCGCCTGGATGCGGTGATTCAGTTCGCGAGCCTCGACCCCGTCACCATCGAGCGGGTGGTCGATAAGCTGGTCGTGGAAGTCGAAATGCAGCTCGAGCAGAAGGGAGTCACCATCACCCTCGACGATGCGGCGCGCCGCTGGATCGCCGAGAAGGGCTATGACCCGAAGATGGGGGCGCGGCCGATGGCGCGCACGATCCAGGAGCACATCAAGCGGCCCCTGGCGGAGGAGCTGCTATTCGGCAGGCTGCTGGGCGGCGGACACGTGCGGGTGTTCGTGGCGGCGGATGGCTCGAAGCTCGAGCTCGAATGCACCCCGAACACGACGCCGGAGTTGATTGGTTAGGCGCCAGTGCGAAAGCGAACGGGTAAGCGGCCCGGGGCCGTTCCCATGAATTATCTGCCCCGGTAGATGATGCGGCCCTTGGTCAGGTCATAGGGAGTCATTTCCACCGTGACCTGGTCACCGGTGAGGATGCGGATGTAGTTTTTCCGCATCTTGCCGGAGATATGCGCGGTAACCACGTGGCCGTTCTTCAGCTTCACGCGGAAGGTGGTGTTGGGCAGGGTCTCCACCACCTCACCCTCCATCTGGATCGCGTCTTCTTTGGACATAATGCCCTTATCGTCTCGGGGGCGCGCATTGGAGCACAAAGGCCGCGGGTCTGCAATTTGCACGGAAGCAACGAAATGAGCCGGCGACGGCCGCCCTTTGCCGGGGAGACCGATAAAGCGGCCAATCAACTCACAAAGGGCGCCGGATCGAGCGAGACCCATTCCTCGAGAAGCGCCTGAAACTGCGCCCGGGGAATGCTGCGGGATCCGAGGCTGGCGAGGTGCCGGGAGGCGAGCTGGCAGTCGATCACGGCGATGCTGTTGCGGCGGCACACCGCAACCAGGTGCGCGAGCGCCACTTTGGAGGCATCGCGTGCGCGGCTGAACATGGACTCGCCGAAGAAGACGCCCCCGAGCCTGACCCCGTAGAGGCCGCCGACGAGCTCACCGCCAAGCCGCGCCTCGATGCTGTGCGCATGCCCCCGCCGATGGAGCTCGAGGTAGGCTGCGCGCATCTCGGCGGTGATCCAGGTGCCGACGCTGTGCGGCCGGGGTGCCGCGCAGCCGTCGATCACCCCTGCGAAATCCTCGTCCATCACGACGCTGAAGCCGCCATTGCGCAGGGTCTTGGCCAGGCTGCGGCTCACCCGGAATTCCTCCGGGAAGAGGACCTCGCGCGGATCCGGCGACCACCAGAGAACCGGCTGGCCGGGGGAGTACCAGGGGAAGATGCCGCGCCGGTAGGCGGCCAGGAGCCGCGCGGGCGAGAGATCGCCGCCTGCGGCCAGCAGGCCCGCCGGATCATCCAGCGCCTGCTCCGGCGGGGGAAACCACTCGGGCGCATCCTTCGGCGAAAGCCAGGTGATGGTCTTCACCGGGGTCTTCAGGCCGGAGCCTTGCGATAGGGCACGTGCTCGCGGACCTCGGCGGCGTAGTCGTCGATGGCGCCGCGCTCGCGCTCCAGATAATCGCCGATCGCCGCACGGAAGGCGGCCTCCGCGATGTAGTGGGCGGACCAGGTGAGGGTCGGCTCGAACCCGCGGCTCACCTTGTGCTCGCCCTGCGTGCCGGGCTCGAACCGGCTGACGCCCCGCTCGATGCAGAACTCGATTCCCTGGTGATAGCAGGTCTCGAAATGCAGGCTGTGGTACTCGGCGGGGGCGCCCCAGTAACGCCCGTAGAGTGCCTGCTGCGACCAGAAGAAGATGGCCGCGGCGACCGGCGTGTCCCGCGAGGCGGCGCGCTGCATGGGCCGATGCATGGCGACTTTGACCATGAGGGCGTCCGCGAGCGTTCGCCTGATCTCGCTGAAGAACTCCCGGGTGAGGTAGGGCTCATTGCCGTGCCGCAGGAAGGTTTCCCGGTGAAAGGCGTAGACGCTGTCGAGGAGGCGCTCGTCGAGATCGCCGCCGAAGCGTGTCTCGAAGCGGATGCCGGCCTCGGCTACGCGCCGGCGCTCGCGACGCGCTTTCTTGCGCTTCTCCGCCGTGAAGGTCTCGAGATAGGCCTCGAAGCTCGCGTAGCCGCGGTTGCTCCAGTGAAACTGGCAGTCGCGCCGCAACAGCCAGCCCGCCTCCTCGCAGGCCGCGCGCGCGGGCTCATCGAGGAAGAGGGCGTGCACGGAGGACAGGCGTCGAGTCGCCGCGTGCGTTTCGAGTGCATCGAGCAGACGCTTCGCGACGGCGACCGGCTCGAGCCCCGCGCGCACCAGCAGGCGAGGCCCGGTGGCGGGCGTGAAGGGCACGGCGACGACGAGCTTGGGGTAGTAGCGCCGTCCGTGGCGCGAGTAGG
>JAGWPE010000219.1 GCA_028870635.1 Gammaproteobacteria bacterium
GCTCGGCTGCGCCCGCCGGTGCGATGGGAGGGCGCACGGAAGTCACGAGGACGCTGGCATCGAGCTCGATCTCTATCTCGCCGGTGTCATCGGTCGTGGGCGGGGGCGTGGGTGGTTTCGCGGATTCGGCCTGCTCGCCCGGTGCGGCAGCGGGCGTGTCTGCCGGCGCCTCCGGTGCGGCCGCCGGCGCCTCTGCCGCGGCGACGGGCCGCTCCTCCGACAGCCGTGCGAGGGCGTTGAAGACGTTCAAACATCGTCCGCAGCGGACATAGCCCTGCGCGATGCGCAGATCTGCCGCGGTGACGACCAGGGTCAGGGCGCATTTGGGACAGACCGTGAACATTCAGTCGCGCGCGCGGCCGTTCCGCCGTGCCCAGAGACAGACCCAATTCTCGCGAACGCCGAAAGTGCTGATATCGAACCACGCCTCATAGGCGCATGTCACCTCCGGGACCTCCTGCTCCATGAGACCCGAGAGCACCAGCGTGCCCGAGGGTGCGAGGATGTCGGTGAAGCGGCCGGCGAGCTGCACGAGCGGACCGGATAGTATGTTCGCGAGCAGGAGGTCGGCCCCGCGCGGAATCGCCCCGGCCGAATCGCAGAGCCGCAGCCGCTCGCTCAACCCGTTCGCGCTTGCGTTGTCACGCGTGGCGATCAGCGCTTGGCTGTCGATGTCGAAGCAGCTTGCCGACCGTGCGCCGAGCCGCAGCGCGGCAAGAGCCAACACGCCGGAGCCGCAGCCGAAATCCACGACCGTGCCGTCGACGGGAGGGTGCGCGTCGAGCCATTCGAGGCATAGCGCCGTCGTCGGGTGAGTCCCCGTGCCGAAGGCGAGCCCAGGGTCCATACGCACCACCGCGGCTTGGGGCTCGGTGACCTGCTCGTGATGCGGGCAGACCCACAGCCGCCGGCCGAACCGCATCGCATGGAAGTCGCGCAGCCACTCGCGCTCCCAGGCGCGATCGGCGACTTCGCGCGCGTGCAGGAGGCGCGGGTCGACAGCGAGCGCGCGACTCAAGGCGCGAATGATTTCGTCGCAATCCGCGTCCGGCGGGAAAAGGGCGCGGACGCGTGCCGCCGGCCAGAGCCGGAACTCTCCGGGCGCCGGCTCGAGGACCGGCGAGGCGTCACGCTCGTCCGCATCCACGAAGGTGACGGCGATCGCTCCGCAGGAGAGACAGGCGTCCTCGGCGTCCTCCGCATCGAGCCGCCCGAGATCCCAGCTGATCTCGTGGAATGGTTTCCCGAGGGTTTCCCGGGCCGCCGGCCGCTCGCGATGGCGGGTCTCAGAGGCTTCCCCAGCTTCGTGGAGGCGCAACTCAGAGGGGTCCAAGTCGCCTACCTCCGTTCAAGTCGCCTATCTGAGCCCAAGTCGCCTTTCCAGGTAGTGGATGTCGGTGCCGCCTTTCTGGAAGGCAGCGTGATTGCAGATTTCCTGGTGCAGCGGCACGTTGGTCTTGATGCCCTCGATCACCATTTCCGCGAGCGCATTCTTCATGCGCGCAATGGCGGTCTCGCGCGTGTCGCCGTGGGCGATGAGCTTGCCGATCAACGAATCGTAGTTGGGAGGCACGTGATAGCCGGAATACACGTGACTGTCGACCCGGATGCCCGGTCCGCCCGGGGCGTGCCAAAGACGGATCGGGCCGGGTGAGGGCATGAAGGTCTTGGCGTCCTCGGCGTTGATACGGCACTCGATCGCGTGTCCGCGGATCTGTACGTCGCTTTGCACGTAGGGCAGGCGCTCGCCTGCCGCGATGAAAAGCTGCGCCTTGACGAGGTCGATGCCGGTGACGAGCTCGGTGACCGGATGCTCGACCTGAATGCGCGTGTTCATCTCGATGAAGTAGAACTCCCCGTCCTGGTAGAGGAACTCCAGCGTGCCGGCGCTGCGATAGCCCACCGCGCGGCAGGCCTCGACGCAGCGCTCGCCCATGATGCGCCGCTGGCGCGCGCTGATACCGGGCGCGGGGGCTTCCTCCAACACCTTCTGGTGGCGCCGCTGCATGGGGCAGTCGCGCTCGCCCAGGTGGATGACGTTCCCGTGACCGTCCGCCAGCACCTGGAATTCGATGTGGCGCGGCCGCTCGAGAAATTTCTCCATGTATACCTGGTCATTGCCGAAGGCGGCGCGCGCCTCCGCCCGGGTGATGCCGATGGAGTTGAGCAGGGAGGCCTCGCTCCTCAATTTCATCGGCATCACCCGCGCGGAGGCGCGCGCCGCGTTCGGCAACGATCAGGTCTACATGGAGAAGTTCCTGGAGCGGCCGCGACACATCGAGTTCCAGGTGCTGGCCGACAATCACGGCAATGTCATTCA
>JAGWPE010000220.1 GCA_028870635.1 Gammaproteobacteria bacterium
TGACGCACGTGGAGACGTGATCGAGCAGATCGTGTTCGCCAACCTCAAGGTCCGCTCGCGCATCCCTGACTCGGCGTTCCGGCCGGGCATCTCGACCACGGGCTTTCAGTGGCTGCGCAATGACTCCCCGGCGCTCAACGATGGGGCCGCGCACCATGGCACGGTCTGGAATGCCGGCCGCCTGCCGCCGGGATTTCGCATGACGGTGCGGGCGGCGCAAACCATGCCGGGCTCTCCGGGTCCGGTCGATCACCTCGTCTTCAGCGATGGATTGGCCTCCGTCTCCGTATTCGTCGAGACGCATGTCGAGACAACGTCCTCGGGCGGCGCGCCCGTCATGGAGTCGGCGCATGTCGGCTCCTCGTATGCCTTTTCCACCGTGGTGGATGGGCACAAGGTGACGGCGGTCGGCGAGGTGCCAGCGCAGACGGTCCGTTTCATTGCGGACTCGGTCAAAGCGGAAAAGCCATCCGATTCCGTGCCGCCCCCGGCGCTCGGACGGCTGCCCGGCGGCCCTTTCGCCCACTCGCCACCGCCGCACTGAAAGACCTCCCTATTATCACCGTCGTCCACCGGCACGACTGCCATCTTTGCGAGCAGATGCTCGCGGAGCTGCAGGCGCTCGGACAGGTCATGCCGCTGCCCCCCATCGAGGTGGTCGACGTCGATGCCGACCCCATTCTCAAGCGTCGCCACGGACTCGATGTTCCCGTGCTCCTCTTCGACGGGTCGGTGGTCTGCCGGCACCGCCTGGATGCCGGGGAGCTGAAGCGCCTGCTGCGGAAGGTCTGACTGCTATAATCGCGGCGGCCGCTGATCACCTGGCGCGGCAGCAACGCGACAGACCCGATTCATGCGGCTCATACGTAATTTCTCCATCATCGCCCACGTCGATCACGGCAAGTCCACCCTTGCCGACCGGTTCATTCAGCTCTGCGGCGGCCTCGAGGATCGCGAGATGCAGGCGCAGGTGCTCGACTCGATGGATCTCGAGCGCGAGCGCGGCATCACCATCAAGGCCCAGAGCGTCACGCTCCACTACCAGGCGCGCGACGGCGAGCGCTATCAGCTCAACATGATCGACACGCCGGGGCACGTGGACTTCTCGTACGAGGTATCCCGCTCGCTGGCGGCCTGCGACGGGGCGCTGCTCGTGGTGGACGCCTCGCAGGGAGTGGAGGCGCAGAGCGTCGCCAACTGCTACACGGCGATCGAGCAGGGGCTGGAGGTCCTGCCGGTCATCAACAAGATCGATCTGCCCTCGGCCGATCCCGAGAGGGTGATGCGCGAGATCGAGGAGATCATCGGCATCGAGGCCGAGGACGCCGTGCGGGTGAGCGCCAAGACGGGCGAGGGTGTCCCGGATCTGCTCGAGGCGCTGATCCGCCGCATTCCGGCGCCCAAGGGCGAGACGGAAGCGCCGCTGCAGGCGCTCATCATCGACTCCTGGTTCGACAACTATGTCGGCGTGGTTTCCCTGGTGCGGGTGGTCAACGGCAGCGTGAAGACCGGCGAGAAGATTCGCGTCGTATCGACCGGCCGCGGCCACACCGTCGATCGGCTCGGCCGCTTCACGCCAAAGCCCATCGTGGAGAAGGTGCTCTCGGCCGGCGATGTCGGCTTCATCGTGGCGGGCATCAAGGAGATCGACGGCGCGCCGGTGGGCGATACCATCACGCTCGAAAGCAGGCCCGCGTCCTCGCCGCTGCCGGGCTTCAGGCAGATCAAGCCACGGGTGTTCGCGGGACTCTTCCCGATCAACTCCGAGGACTACGAGAGCTTTCGCGATGCGCTGGCGAAGTTGCGGCTCAACGACTCGGCGCTGCACTACGAGCCGGAAGTCTCCGGCGCTCTCGGGTTCGGCTTTCGCTGCGGATTCCTGGGCCTCCTCCACATGGACATCGTCCAGGAGCGCCTGGAGCGGGAATACCAGCTCGACCTCGTGACGAGCGCGCCGACGGTGGTTTACGAGGTGGCGCGCACGGACGGCGCGGTGGAATACGTCGACAACCCGGCGAAACTGCCGCCTTCCAACGAGATCGAGGAGATCCGCGAGCCCGTCATCGTCGCGAACATCCTCGTGCCGCCCGATCACGTCGGGGCGGTGTTGAAGCTCTGCAACGACAAGCGCGGCACGCAGAAGAAGATGCAGTACCTGGGCAGCCAGGTGTCGCTGCAATACGAGCTGCCGCTCGCCGAGGTGGTGCTCGATTTCTTCGACCGGTTGAAGTCGGTGAGCCGCGGGTACGCGTCCTTCGACTACGAGTTCTCGCACTTCCAGTCGGCGCCGCTCGTCAAGCTCGACATCCTCATCAACGGCGAGCGGGTCGATGCGCTCTCGATCATCGTGCACCGCGAGAGCGCCTATCAACGCGGGCGCGAGCTCGTCGACAAGATGCACGAGCTCATTCCACGGCAGATGTTCGAGGTCGCCGTGCAGGCGGCGATCGGCAGCGCCGTCATTGCGCGCGCCACGGTGAAGGCGCTGCGCAAGAACGTGCTGGCCAAATGCTACGGCGGCGACGTCAGCCGCAAGCGCAAGCTTCTAGAGAAGCAGAAAGAAGGCAAGAAGCGTATGAAACAGGTGGGCCGGGTCGAGATTCCCCAGGAGGCGTTCCTCGCCGTCCTGAAGATCGGCGGCAAGTAGGCGCCGCCGATGCCTCCCATCTTAATGCAGGTCATCCTGGCCCTCTCCTGGCTCGCCCTGCCGGTCGGGCTCCTCTGCATCGTCGATGACTGGTTCCTGCGGCCGAGGCGGCAGATCGCCGCCGCGCCGAAGCCGGTCGCCGACTCCGCGCCGATGTCGCTGGCCTATCACGTGCTGCCGATTCTCATCGGCGCGGCGGTGGTACGGCTCCTCGTCGCCGAGCAGCTCGACTTCAGCGCCGTACTGGTCGCCATATCGGCGGTCACGGGGGTCATCTGGGCCGCGGACGCGTGGGTGCTGCGCCGGTTCCGCCTCGGCGCGGCCAAGGCGGCGGGCAAGGATCCGGCGGCCGTCGCGGAGCCCGGCACGGTGGACTACGCGCGCAGCTTCTTTCCGGTGGCCGTGGCGGTGCTGGTGCTGCGCTCGTTCGTGTTCGAGCCGTTTCGCATACCCTCCGACTCCATGATGCCGACGCTCCTCGACGGGGATTTCATCCTGGTCGACAAGTTCTCCTACGGCCTCAGGCTCCCGGTCACCAACACCAAGATCCTGGACACGGGGGGGCCGAAGCGGGGGGACGTGGTGGTTTTTCGCTATCCGCTCGACCCTTCTGAGAACTACATCAAGCGCCTGGTCGGCCTCCCGGGCGATCATGTGACGGTGCGCGACGACCGGCTCATCATCAACGGCAAGGTGATACCGTTCAAGGTCACGGACAACTACACCGACGGCTGCTACATCAACATGCAGCTCGCCGTGGAGCACCTGGGTGCCCACACTCACCAGGCGCTGCTCTGTCCCGTGCCGCTCGAGGTCACTCCTTACCCGTTGCCGGGCTGCCGCAGGAGCGATGCGCGGGGCTATGTCTGCGGCGGTACGCCGCCCCCCGGAGCGCAGCCTCTCATCGAGCCCGAGGTGGTCACCAAGGTGGTCCCGCCCGGGCAATACCTGATGGTCGGCGACAATCGGGACAACAGCGACGATGGGCGCGTCTGGGGCTTCGTGCCCGATGCGAATCTCGTCGGCAAGGCAACCTACATCTGGTTCAATTGGGACCCGCAGCGTTCCGGCGGGCCGATGTGGAGCCGGATCGGCAGGAAAATCGAGTAGCGGGGGTTCAACAATGCTTGCGCGTCAACGTGGCGTGACGGCGATCGGGTGGCTGATACTGCTCATCCCGTTCGCAATCATCATCTATGCCTGCATCCGCCTGATTCCGATCTACATGAACTACATGGAGGTCGCGCGCTCGCTGAACGAGCTCACGAGCGAGTACCGGACCGGCGGGGCGACTCCGCAGAGCATTCGCCAGTCCCTCCAGAATCGTTTCGACGTCGAGGGTGTGGACTATCCCACGGTCAAGGACATCAGCATTTCCCGCCAGGGGGCGGGTTGGGCGGTCGAGGCCGCCTACTACGACCAGGCGCCGCTCTTCCTCCATATCACCATGCAGGTCCAGTTCGACAAGACCGTCACCCTGAGCGGCGGTGGATAACCAGTCCGACCGGCCGCTCGCATGGCTACGCGCCGAGCTCGGCTACGAGCCGCGCGACCCGGCGCTCTTTCGCGCCGCCCTCACGCACCGCAGTGCTCCCGGGCCCAACAACGAGCGGCTGGAATTTCTCGGCGACGCGGTGCTCAACCTCGTCGTGGCGCACCACCTCTATGCGGCATTTCCGCACGCCACCGAAGGGGATCTGAGCCGCCTGCGGGCGCGGGTCGTGAGCGGCGAGCCTCTGGCGGAGGTGGCTGCCTCGCTCGGCCTGGGGGAAGCGCTGCAGCTCGGCTCGGGTGAGCTCAAGACGGGCGGGTTTCGCCGCCAGTCGATTCTGGCGGACGCGCTCGAGGCGGTCTTCGGGGCGCTGTACCTCGATGGCGGCCTCGCGGCGGCTGAGGCGGCGATCGAGAGGCTCTTCGGCCCGCGCATCGCGGTACTTCCGGCCCCGCATGAGCTCAAGGACGCCAAGACGCGTCTGCAGGAGTACCTGCAGTCCAGGGGGCTCACCCTGCCCGCGTACAAGGTGGAGCGGGTCGAAGGCGAGCCCCACGCGCAGACTTTCCACGTGGCCTGTGAGGTGCCGGTGCTCAGGCTTTCGGCCGAGGGGTGCGGATCGAGCCGCCGGCGTGCCGAGCAGGAGGCCGCCGAGCGCATACTGTCGGCCCTGGAACCTGGCGCGGGCCCTCGAAGTGACTGACTCTTCCTCCGATTTTCGCTGCGGCTTCGCCGCCCTCGTGGGGCGCCCGAACGTCGGCAAGTCCACGCTGCTCAACGCGCTCGTCGGTCAGAAGGTGAGCATCGTCACCCCGCGGCCGCAGACCACGCGCCACCGGATCATCGGTCTGGCGCAGCTGCCGAATGCGCAGATTGCGTTCGTCGACACGCCCGGACTTCACAGCCAGGCGAGGCGCGCACTCAACAAAGCGATG
Source organism: Gammaproteobacteria bacterium (assembly GCA_028870635.1). GTDB lineage: Bacteria > Pseudomonadota > Gammaproteobacteria > Steroidobacterales > Steroidobacteraceae > 13-2-20CM-66-19. The sequence continues at coordinate 5,075 of JAGWPE010000220.1, forward strand.
AACCGCACGGCGGCGGCGGCTCTCGAGGACGCGGACCTCGTGGTATTCGTGGTGGAGGCGCTCGTCTGGAACACGGAAGACGAGCTCGTGCTGAAGCGCATCGCGCGCTCGGAAAGGCCGGTGTTGGTTGCGGTCAACAAGGTCGACAAGGTGAAGCCGCGCGAGCGGCTGTTGCCTTATCTGGCCGATCTCGATCGGCGGCACGGCTTTTTGGCGCTGGTGCCGGTCTCGGCGCTCAAGGAGAAGAACCTCGATGACCTGCGCAATGCGATCGCGGCACACCTGCCGGTGTCCGCGCCTCTCTTCCCCGACGGGGAGCTGACCGACCGGGGAATTCAGTTCCGGATCGCGGAGATGATCCGCGAGAAGCTGACTCTGGAGCTCAATCAGGAGGTGCCATACGGGGTCGCGGTGGAGGTGGAGAAGCTGGCCGAGGAGGACGGGCAGCTCAACGTCGATGCGGCCATCTGGGTGGATCGCGAGGGGCAGAAGCCGATCGTGATCGGGGCCAAAGGAGAGCGGCTGAAGAGGGTCGGCACCGCGGCGCGGCTGGCGCTGAACGGTATGCTCGGGCGGCGGCTGCACCTCAACCTCTGGGTGAAGGTGCGGGAGAACTGGGCGGACAATGCCCGGGCGCTGAGGGAGCTGGGGCTGGAGTAGGGAAAGATGACCGCGCATCCCCGCCGCGTTCTGCTGGCGCCGGGGTACATCCTGCACCACCGGCCTTACCGCGACACCAGCCGGATTCTGGAGGTGCTGGTGCGGGATCACGGGCGGCTGACGCTGTTCGCGCGGGGGGTGCGGGGGCCGAAGCCTCGGTTCGGCGGGGTGCTGCAGCCTTTCGATCTGCTGCTGCTGTCATTTCAGGTGGGGAGGGAGGCGGGGCAGCTCACGGGGGCCGAGGGCGCGGAGAGTGTGCCGCCTCTGCCGGCGGGGAGCCTCATGGCGGGCTTCTACCTCAACGAGCTGCTGCTGAAGCTCACGACGCGGCATGATCCGGTGCCGGAAGTATTCGAGGATTATCGGCGGGCCTTGGGAGGGCTGCGAGCGGGGGGCAGGGTCGAGGCGGTTTTGCGGGTATTCGAGAAGAGGCTGCTCGAAGCGGTGGGGTATGGGGTCGATCTCGTCTCGGAGGCCCGGACGGGGAGGGCGATCGAGGCTGGGGGGTTTTACAGGTTTGTGGCTTCCCAGGGGCTGGTGCCGGCGAGAGAGGGGGATGCGGAGGCGGTCGCGGGGAGCTCGCTTCTTGCACTGGCGCGGGAAGAGCTGGGGGGCGAGGGGCGGGAGCTCGAGGATGCGCGCAGGGTATTGAGGGCGGCGCTGGCGGAGAGGCTGGAAGGGAAGGAGCTGGTGACCCGGCGCGTGGCTCGGGCGGTGGTTTCGCGCGGGGGGTCGCGTACTTAACGCCAGTACGTAAGAATCACGGTTTGACTGGATCGTACCCGGCGGCCCGCCTGCAAGAGCCGCTTTGCGGGGGACGCCGTGAATCCGGGCTCGCGGGCTCACGCCCGCTCGCCTGATCCATGGAGGCTCAGTTCCGCCATCCATGGCTTCACATGCCCCCGCAAAGCGCCTCTTGCAGGCGAGCCGCCGCTTCACTGGAGCAGCGGGCTTGGCTCATTCGTACATCGCACTCGGTTTGAATATCGACCATGTGGCTACCTTGCGGCAGGCGCGGCGGGGGAGGGAGCCGGATCCGGTACATGCCGCATTGCTGGCGGAGATGGCGGGGGCGGACAGCATTACGCTGCACCTGAGAGAGGACCGGAGGCACATCCAGGACTTCGATGTCCGGACGCTGCGGGGATTGTTGCAGACCCGGATGAATCTGGAGATGGCGGTCACCGACGAGATGGTACGGATCGCGGGGGAGGTGCGGCCGGAGGATTGTTGCTTCGTGCCGGAGAGGCGGCAGGAGGTGACGACCGAGGGGGGGCTGGATGTGGCGGGGCAGGAGGCACGGATGAAGGAGGCTACGGGGGAACTGGTGGGGCAGGGGATCAGGGTCTCGCTCTTCATCGATCCGGAGCCGCAGCAGGTGGAGGCGGCGGCGCGGATCGGGGCGCCGGCCATCGAGCTGCATACGGGGACGTATGCGGAGGCCGCGGGGGCGGCGAAGGCGACTGAGCTCGAGCGGCTGGCTCGGTGTGCGCGGCTGGGGGCGGGACTCGGGCTCGAGGTGCATGCGGGACATGGGTTGAATTACCACAACGTGCAGCCGGTGGCGGCGATCGGGGAGATCGTGGAGCTCAACATCGGGCACGCGATCATCTCGCGGGCGGTGTTCGCCGGCCTCGCGGCGGCGGTGCGGGACATGAAGGCGCTGATGAGGGCGGCGCGCGCATGATCTACGGGATCGGGGTGGATGTCCTCGAGGTGAAGCGGATCGGGGAGACACTGGAGCGGTTCGGTCGGCATTTCATCGAGCGCCTCCTGATGCCCGAGGAGCAGGCGCAGCTCGCCGATACCCGGCGGCCGCAGCGGTTCATTGCCATGCGCTTTGCGGCCAAGGAAGCCATCGTCAAGGCGATGGGAACGGGGTTCTCCCACGGAGTCTGGATCCGGGATGTGGGGGTGGTGCAGAACGCCTGGGGGAAGCCGGAAGTGGTGTTCTCGGAGCGGGGAGATCGTGTGCGCAGGAGGTTGGGAGTTGGCGAGGGACATGTGACGCTGACGGATGAGGCCGGACTCGTCGTCGCGGTCGCCGTGTTGATGAGGGCGTCTTCGTGATTCGCAACTGGATCGCATTCGGTGCTCGGCGGCTCGCTTGCAAAAGTCTTTTCCGGGAACGCCGTGAATACGTCCATGTAGGCTGCCGCAAAAACGTCCTGTTTTTGAGGCTCCCGGAAAATACTTTTGCAATCGATCCGCCTCTTGGCTCTTAGGTGTTCATGAACTGCCTGGTGTTTGATATCGAGACCGTTCCCGATGTGGCGCTGGGGCGGCGCTTATACGGACTTCAGGGCTTGCCGGATGCGGAGGTCGCCAAGGCGATGTTCGCGCTGCGGCGCCAGGACTCGGGCGGGGAGTTCCTGCCGCTCGAGCAGCATCGCATCGTTGCGATCTCCTGCGTGCTGCGCAGCCGGGAGGGGCTCAACGTCTGGAGCCTCGGCGATGTGGAGTCGGCGGAGGGGGAGCTCATCGAGCGCTTCTTCGATGGGATCGAGCGGTACTCGCCGGACCTCGTGTCGTGGAACGGCTGCGGGTTCGATCTGCCGGTGCTGAATTACCGCGCGCTGCTCGCGGGGGTACAGGCGCCCCGGTATTGGGAGACGGGCGAGGGAGATCAGGCGTTCCGCTACAACAATTACCTCAGCCGCTATCATTGGAGGCACATCGATCTCATGGACGTGCTCTCGGGCTTCCAGCCGCGGGGCAGGGTGTCGCTCGAGCACGTGGCTTGCCTGCTGGGACTGCCGGGCAAGCTGGGATTCTCGGGCGCGCAGGTGTGGGATGCGCATCTCGAGGGGAATCTCGTCGGGATCCGGCGGTATTGCGAGACGGACGTGCTCAACACCTACCTGGTCTACCTGCGCTTCGAGTTGTTGCGGGGGCGGCTCACCCGGGAGCGGTACGCCGAGGAGGTGGAGAGGGTGAAGGCGCTGCTGCGCGCGGGGAAGGAGCCGCATTTCGCCGAATTCCTGCGCGCCTGGGACGGCGGCGCGTGAGCCGCGGAACGGCCAACCGGGCCGTCGCCGGAGGAGGCGAGCCGGAAACGGAGGAGGTTGTCGGACTGACGCACGCGGGCGAAGGAATCGTCCGCGCGGGTAAGACCGTCTTCGTGGCGGGCGCGCTTCCAGGGGAGACGGTGAGCTTCGCGCGCACTCGCAAGCACCGGCAGCATGACGAGGCGAGGCTGTTGGAAGTACTGCGGCCTGCGCCCGAGCGGGTGACGCCGCGTTGTCCGCACTTTGGCGTCTGCGGCGGATGTGCCTTGCAGCATCTTGCGCCCGATGCGCAGTTGGCCCTCAAGGAGAAGGAGTTGCGGGACAACCTCGAGCGCGTCGCCCGTGTGGAATGGCGGACCTGGCTCCCGCCGTTGCGCGGGCCGGTCTGGGGGTACCGCCGGCGCGCGCGGCTTGGCGCCAAATATGTGCCGAAAAAGGGGAAGGTCGTCGTTGGCTTTCGCGAGCGTCTCGCCCCCTACGTTGCCGATCTCTTGCATTGTGACGTGCTGGCAGAGCCGGTGGGCACGCTGGTTCAGCCGCTCGCTGCGCTTCTGGGGGCGCTGGACATTCGCCAGCAGGTGCCGCAGATCGAAGTGGCGGTGGCAGATAAGGCGACGGCGCTGGTCCTGCGGGTGCTGCAGGCGCCAACCGGGCAGGACCTCGGAAAGTTGCGCGACTTCGCGGCCCGCCATGGGGTACGGCTCTACCTGCAGAGCGGCGGGCTCGATTCCATCGAGGAGCTGCAGCCCGCCGAGCCGGCCGCAAACGAGGCCGCCGCGGCTCGCCCGAGCAGCCCATCTCTTGCCTACGCGCTGGCGGATTTCGGGCTCGAGCTCGAGTTCGCGCCGACGGATTTCGTTCAGGTGAACGGGGTGTTGAACCAGGCGCTGGTCGCACGCGCGGTGGAGCTTTTGCGTCCGACCTCGCAGTCGCGGGTGCTCGACCTCTACTGCGGGCTCGGCAACTTCACACTCGCGCTCGCCAAGTCCGCCGGCTATGTCGTGGGCGTGGAGGGGGAGCGGGGTCTGGTGGAACGCGCGCGTCATAACGCACGCCGGAATGGACTCTCCAACCTGGAATTCCACGTTGGCGACCTGTCCAAGCCGGCAGAGCTGGCAGCGGGATGGCTTGCTGGGCCGTATAGCCATGTTCTCCTCGACCCGCCGCGGGTCGGTGCCGCGCCAGATATGCTCGCCGCCATCGGCCGGCGGGCGGGGTCGGACCCCGGAGGCGCCCCGCAGCGGGTGTTGTACGTCTCGTGCCATCCGGGGAGTCTCGCCAGGGATCTGGGCATCCTCGTGCACGAGCACGGTTTCGTCCTCGAATCAGCCGGAGTCGTCGACATGTTCCCCCATACCGCGCACGTCGAGTCGATGGCGCTGCTGACACGGCCATGACCCTCGGGCCCCTCATGATCGATCTGGAAGGGATCTCCATGACGGCCGAGGAGCGGGAGATGCTGCGGCATCCGCTGGTGGGCGGTGTGATCCTGTTCACACGCAACTACACCGACCCGGAACAGCTGTCGGCGCTGGCGGCGCAGATCCACGCCGCCCGCACCCCGGCGCTCATCGTGGCGGTCGATCACGAGGGAGGGCGCGTTCAGCGCTTCCGCGCCGGCTTCTCTGCACTGCCGCCGCCGCGGCGGATCGGCCACGAATATGACGCCAATGCGCGCGCGGGGCTCGAGTTGGCCCGGAGCATGGGTTGGTTGATGGCTGCGGAGCTGCGCTCCCGCGGGGTCGACCTGTCGTTCGCGCCTTGCGTCGACATCGACTATGGAGTGAGTTTCATCACCGACCGTGCATTCCACGGCAATCCCGATGCCGTGGGCGCACTGGCGACGGCCTATGCCCACGGGATGAGGGATGCAGGGATGGCTGCCACGGCGAAGCACTTCCCGGGTCACGGCGCCGTCGTGGCGGATTCCCACCTGACGCTGCCGGTCGACCGGCGGGAGCTCGCCGATCTGTCGGCAGACCTGGCGCCCTACCGGCGTCTGATTGCCAACGGGCTGCCGGCCGTCATGGTTGCCCATATCCTCTTTCCCGCTGTGGATGAGGCGCCGTCCAGCCTCTCGGCGCGCTGGATTCGCGACGTATTACGCGGAGAGATGCGCTTCCAGGGGGTAGTGTTCGCCGACGACCTGTCGATGGGCGGGGCTGCGGCGGCGTTCGGGGACGTAGTGACCCGGGCGACGCGGGCGCTGTCGGCGGGGTGCGACATGCTCCCGGTGTGCAATCAGCGCGCCGCCGTGGTGGAGCTGCTGGATCGCCTGCGGGTGGAGCCCGAGCTGGCCTCCGGCCTGCGTCTGGTGAGACTCCACGGGCGCGGCGGATGGAGTCCGGAGGACCTGAAGAATCGCCCGGAGTGGCAGCGGGCGCAGGACTGGCTGCAGCGCTGCGCGGCGGCGCCGGCGCTGAAACTGGATTCGGGACGATGACGAGCGGGAACGAATGAACAACTGGTCGGCCGAAGCCTGGCGCATGGTCGTGGACAGCGCGCCCGAGGGCGTCGTCGTCTGCGACGCCACGGCCTCCGACCACCCGGTGATCTACGTCAACGCCGCATTCGCCGCCATGAGCGGCTATGCGGTCGATGCCCTGTTGGGCAAGAACCTGCGCATCCTCCAGGGAAGCGACCGCGAGCAGGACGGCCGCCAGCGCATGCGCGAGGCGGTGGAGCGGGGCGAGACCGCGCGCGTGCTGCTGCGCAACTACCGCCCCGACGGGTCGCTGTTCTGGAACGAGGTCGCGATCCAACCGGTTCGCGATCCCTCCGGCGAACTGACCCATTTCGTCGGCTACTACCGCGACGCCAGCCAGCGGTTGAAAGAAGGCGAGAAGACCTCCCCGGGCTTACCCTCGTGGCTGCGGGAGGACCGGCTGACCGGCCTGCACTCACGGGCCTATTTCGAAGAGCTGCTGTATCGCGACTGGCTGCTTGCGCAGCGCGACTCGCACGAGATCGGCCTGACGCTCTTCGACATCGACGACCTCGCCACCTACAACGACACCTTCGACAAGAGCGCGGGGGATGCATGCATCCGCCGCGTGGCGCGCGTCATCGGCGCCTCCTATCGCCGCGGCGGCGATCTCGTCGGCCGCTGGGAAGGAGGCACCCTGGCCGCGCTCACCCAAGGCGATGCGGCGCAGAAGGCCCCGCAATATGCGCAGGTCGTCGCCCAGCGCGTGCGGGATCTGTTGATTCATCATCCGCGCGCCGGCGCGGGCCGATACCTCACCATCAGCGCCGGCGTGGCGAACCTCGTGCCGCAGCGCGACATGCCGCTCGAGTCGCTGCTCAAGGGCTGCCGGGCGGCGTTGAAGCGCGCCAAGGCGACAGGGAA
>JAGWPE010000221.1 GCA_028870635.1 Gammaproteobacteria bacterium
CATGGACGTCAACACCGCGGCGGTGACCGCCGCATTCAAAGCTGCACGCGTACGCCGCATCATTCACGGCCATACGCATAGACCTGCCGTGCACGATGCGCTGGTGGAGGGTCAATCCGTCCAGCGCATCGTGTTGGGCGCTTGGTACGAGCAGGGCAGCTACCTCGCTTACGAGAACGGACGTTACGAGCTGAGGTCGCTGCCGCGTTGACCGCTTACTGCAGCCTCGGCCCGGGAGGCGGGGGCGGCGGCGGCCCGTCCCCGTGAACAGGCGGTCCCCACATACCCATTGGGCTCCGCATGCCCATTCGCCCGCGCCTCATGCTGAAGAAGCGATGCCGATGCTGCGGCATGAGCAGCTGCAGCTTCTTCATCTGTGCCGGACTCAACACGCTACCCAGCTTCGCGAGAGCGTCGGCATGCGCGGCACGCCGGGCCTCCGCTGCCTGCTTCCTGGCCTGCTGCATCCGGGTGCGCTCGGCCGCGAGGATCGCCTGCACCTGCTGCTTCTGCGCGGGTGACATGTCGAGCAGCACCGACAGACGCTCCATCCGCTTCTGCTCCATCTGTGCTCGTTTCTGTTGCCACTGCTGCTCCCACTGCTGGTGCCTCGCCTGCCAGTCCGCGGGCGCGGCGGAGGGAGGCGCCTGGGCAAATGCGGCTCCACCGGCGCACAGCACCGCAACCACGACGACACTGAGTCTGACCATCGATCGGACCCCTGTATGGCCTGAGTGAGGGGCACTGTAGCGGCGTGCGGCCAGGGCTGCAGTAAGCAATGTTTAAACCGCACCCCGGAAAGGTTGCCTCAGGCTCAACGGCGGCGCGGCAGGGTGAGCCGCGCCTCCAGCCCCCCTTGGGTACGATTCGTCAGAATCAGCGAGCCGCCGTGCGCCTGCGCCAGGTCGCGCGCGATGCTGAGCCCCAGGCCCGTGCCCCCGGTATCGCGGTTGCGTGACGACTCCACCCGATAGAAGGGCTCGAACACTTTCTCGAGCTCATCCGCAGGGATGCCCGGACCGTCATCGCAGACGCTGATCTCGAGCTGCTCCCCGTCCCGCACCAGAATCCGGGCGCGGGTGCCGAACTTGACGGCGTTGGCCACGAGGTTGGTGATGCAGCGCTTCAGCGCCTGTGGCTTGCCCTGCAGCGGCCCGATCGCCCGCCCCTCCAGCGCCACGTCCTCACCCATTTCGACGAACTCATCGCGCACGGTCTCGAGCAGCAGGTTGACGTCGACCGGCTCCAGCGCCTCCTCATCGTTGAGTCCGCGAAAGAGCGCCAGCGCACCGCGCACCATGGTCTCCATCTCATCGAGCTCCTTGCCGAAGCGCGCCTGCAGCGTCGGGTCGTCGATCTGCGTCTCCACCTGAAGCCGCAGCCGGGTCAGGGGCGTCTTCAGGTCATGAGACATGGCCGCAAGCACACGCGTGCGGCTGTCCAGATACCGATGCAGACGGTCCTGCATGGTGTTGAACGCGCGCGCCGCGCGCCGCAGCTCCCTCGCACCCTTCTCCTCCAGCTTCGGCTGGCGGATGCTGCGCCCGAGGTTGTCAGCCGCCGCCGCGAGCCGCGACAAGGGGCGCGTGATGCTGCGGGCCACGACGTAGAGCGCGATGACGAGCACGACCACGAGCAGGATCAGATTCACCATCAGGCTCGGCGGCAACGGCGCCCCGGGGGACAGGCGAGTGACCCGATAGACGAGCGTCGAGCCGTCAGTCAAACGGACATCCACGTCGTACGACTCCGTGGGCCGATCGGTGGCCGGACCGAAGAAAGGCGACGGCATGGGAATGACGCTCGCGGCCGGCGCGCCCGCCCGCTGCACCGCGACTTCGTAGCCGCTGCCGAGCTCTGCACGCAGCTGCTGCGCCAGGATGCCGCGCACGTCCGATACAAAAGGCAGCTGGATGAAGATGCGTGGCCAGAGCTGGCCGTGCGCGGGCGGCCGCAGCTCGCGCGCGATCAGATGCGGGCCGCGCGGCGGCGCCCCCTTTCCCGCAGGCAGCAGCAGCGGCCCGCCGGCCCAGGGATGCTCCCGGGGCCCGCGAAACCGCGGCCCGCGGCGCAGAACGAGCCTCCCGGCCTGCTCCTTCAGCATCGTAACCGTGGCGGCTCGCTGCGCTGTTGGAAGTTGCTCGAGGAGCAGCGTGATCTCGGTGATCCGCCGCGACCACTCCCGCACGCTGCTGTCGACGACGAACCGCTCCCGGTCGCGCGCGAACAGATAGAGGCTCGCCGCCTGCGCCAGCACGACGGCGATCACGAGAGCTGCGATCAGGCGGCCGAACAGCGATTGCGGCCAAAGTGACAGGCGCATGCCGCGATCCGACACCGTCAGGCGGTCTCCACCGGCACACCGATCACATAGCCCTCGCCGTATACGGTCTTGATGATCTGCGGCGCACGGGCGTCATCGCCCAGGATCTGCCGCAGCCGGCTGACCCGCACGTCGATGCTGCGATCGAAAGGATCGGCCTCGCGGCCGCGCAGCATCTCCGTGAGCTGCGCCCGTGACAGCACGCGGTTACCGGCGGACAGCAGCACTGCGAGCAGTCGGTATTCCGCGCCGCTGAGGGAGACGTCCTTGCCGGAGGCGTCCGTGAGATTGCGCCTTGTCGTGTCGAGCTTCCAGCCGCCGAAAGAGAACCCGCGGACCGATTGCGGATTCGGGTCCCGCGGGGTGTTGGCCGCGCGCCGCAGCACCGCCCGAATACGCACCAACAGCTCCCTGGGGTTGAAGGGCTTCGGCAAATAATCGTCAGCGCCGATCTCGAGACCGACGATGCGATCGACGTCCTCCCCGCGCGCGGTCAGCATGATCACCGGAATCTGCGAATGGGTGCGCAGCTCCCGGCAAATGCTCAGGCCGTCCTCGCCGGGCAGCATCAGGTCGAGCACGATCAGGTCGATCGCCGCGCGCTCGAGCACGCGCCGCATCTCGCGGCCGTCGGCGACGGCAGTCGTGCGGAAGTCGTTCTTCTCGAGGTATTGACTCAACAGCGAGCGGATCTCGCGGTCGTCATCGACGATGAGGAGGTGCGGGCGTTCGGCCATGGGAAGACAAGATAATCGTGCCGCACGCGGCTCGTGTAAGGAACTGTTATTGCACGGGATCCGGCAGGTGAGCGGGCGGTCCGGAATGGAAGCGCAGCTGCCCGTCCGGCGCCGTGGCGAGCCGCGCCTCGTGCCCGGCGAGCACCCGCAGCCGCTCGCGCCACTTGGGCGCGGCCGTTTTCTGCGCAAGATCGAGGTACTGCTCGTAGTGGCGCGCCTCGGAGTGCGCCAGCTGTGCGTAGAAGCCGCCGACTTCGGCCGGCAGCCGCGGCGCGAGCAGCCTGAACCGCTCGCAGGAGCGCGCCTCGATCAGCGCCCCCGTGAGCAGGAGATCGAGCTTGCGCCCGGGGTCCGCGGTGCGCAGCGCCGCACGCAGTCCCGAGGCATAGCGTCCCGGCCGCTGCCGCTCGAAAGGCACCTCGAGGGCCGCCATGAGCTTCTGCACCTGCTCGAAGTGCCGCAGCTCCTCGCGCGCGAGCCGCGACAGAGCGGTGCCGAGGCGCCGGTCTTCCGGGTAGGTGAACATCAGTGCCAGGGCGGTCGATGCGGCCTTCTTCTCGCATTGGGCATGGTCGTTGAGCAGCTCCCGCCAGCGGGCAGCGGCCGCCTCGACCCAGGCGTCGGGGGTCGGCGCGAGCAGGATGCCGTTGATGCCCTCTTCCATGCTCTCAGGCAGGCTGCAGAAAGCGCTCGAGCTGCCGGTCGAGCGCATCGGCAGCCGCGAGCGCGCTCGGGAAACGCTCCTCCGGCCGCTTCGCGAGCAGCCGCTCGAGCAGAGGCTGCATGCCGTCGAGACCGGCAGCGAGCTGCGGCACCGGCGCCTTGCGGTGCTTGTAGATCAGCGCCATCGGGCTCTCGGCGCGGTATGGTTTGCCGCCGGTCAGCATCTCGTAAAGGATGATGCCGAGGCTGTAGAGGTCGCTGCGCGCATCGGTGGGCTCGCCGTGGCCCTGCTCCGGGCTCATGTAGTGCGGCGTCCCGAAAATGAGGCCGCGCTCCGTGAGGTCCGGCCTCTGCACCGTGTCCTTCGACAGCCCGAAGTCGATCAGGGCAATGCCGCCGTCCTCCCGCAACATTACGTTACCGGGCTTCAGGTCGCGATGGACCACGCCGCCCGCGTGCAGCGCGGCGAGGGCGCGCGCAATCGCCGCCGCGACGCCCACGGCCCACCGCGGCGCAACCTGCGACTTCATTCGCCGCCGCAAGTCGCCGCGCGGAAAGTACTCCATCACCAGCCATGCATGCTCATCGCTGACGCCGAGGTCGAAGAGCCGCACGATGCCGGGATGGCGGATGCGCTGCGCGATCTCATATTCGTGCAGGAACCTGAGGAACGAGTCCGGCGCCTCGCCCTTCTCGGGCTCATCCCGCACCACCTTGAGCGCCACCAGCGAGCAGCTCGCGACGCGCTCGGCGAGAAAGATGTCGGCACGCTTGCCGGAGGCCACCTGGCCCACGCGCCGGTAGCCGCGCACGAACGCGCCGGCGAAGCACTGCGACTCCGGCGCCGTGCGCGGATCGTGGGGCTTGCCCGGAAGCGTCTCCTGGGGCATTTCGTACTCGCGGTGGCCGATGCCGTCGCTTATATCACGATCGGGGCGGCGGCAGCTTCAGCCCGATCACGAGGTCCGCTACGTTGGTTCCGGTGGGGCCGGTGCATACGAGAGCGTCGGCGGCGGCGAGCGCCGTGCCGGCATCCGCCCGTGAGAGGCAATCGTCAGGGTCGAGTCCGGCCAGCGCCAGGCGCCCGCAGGTGTCGGCATCCACCAGGCCGCCGGCCGCATCCGTCGGGCCATCCGTCCCGTCGGTGCCCGCGGCGAGCAGCAGCAGCTCCGGATAATCCGGGAGGAACCGGGCGGCGGCGAGCGCGAGATGTTGATTGCGGCCGCCGCGGCCCGGCTGCGGCGGCAGGCGCACGGTCGACTCCCCGCCCCAGATCCGGACCTGAGTGTTGCCGATGAGAAGCTCGTGGGTGAAGCGCGCGGCGAGGCGTGTCGCTTCGCCTTCAAACCGTTGCTGCACGCGCTCCACACTGAGCCCTCGCTTTAACGCGGCCATCGCAACACCCTCCATGGCGCGTTCCACCGACGCAACGACCTGCCGCTCGATGCAATCGACGCCGGCGGCAGGACCGAGGAGTCCCGAGCCGATGACCGCGGGATCGTCCTTCGGCACGTCCGAAATGAAAAGCGCGCGGGCTGCGCGGCCGCCAAGGTAACTCGCCAGGCGTCCGCCCTTGATGCGCGAGAGACGTCCGCGCTGCGCGTTCAGCTCGCCAATCGCCAGCCCCTCGGCGAGCCCACGGACCGAGAGTTGCTCGATTTCTTCCAGTGCGACCCCGGGCTCGAGCACTTCCACGAGGCTCGAAGCGCCGCCCGAGACGAGAAACAGCGGCGACACCGCCGCGGGCAGATCGGCCACCCATTCGAGCAGCCGCCGCCCCGCGGCGAGCGAGCGCTGGTCGGGAACCGGATGAGCGCTCTCGCAGGCCTCCACACCGGGCAGCGACAGAAGCTCCGGCGTCAGATGCCCGCTCTTGGTGATGACCAACACGCGCTCGAGCGAGCCGCCCAGCGCATCGGCGGCCCCAAGCGCCATGGAGCAGGCCGCCTTGCCGACCGACGCGGCCCAGACGGGCGCTGCGCGTGGCGCGGGCGGCCTCGCGAGCAGCGCTTCGCGCACACACCGCCGTCCCTCGACGCGCTCGAGCCCTGCGTGGAGCAGATCGAGGAGCAGCGCACACCGCGCGAGCGACGCGGAAGTCATTCTAGGAAGCGCGCAGGACCTTGAGCGGCCGCCGGTCGCCGCGCACCTTCTTCGCCTCGTCGGAGCGCTCGAGCTGCAGGCGCTCCAGGTATTCCGGCGTGATGTCGCCGGTCACGTACTCGCCGGAGAAGCACGACGTGTCGAACTCCTCGATGCGCGCATCCTCGTGCTTGCAGGCGCCGATCAGGTCTTCGAGGTCCTGATAGATCAGCCAATCGGCGCCGATGAGGCGCGCCACCTCATCGAGCCGCCGTCCGCTCGCCACCAGTTCCCGCGCCGCGGGCATGTCGATGCCGTAGACGTTCGGGAACCGGACCGGCGGCGCGGCGGAGGCGAAATACACCTTGCGGGCGCCCGCCTCGCGCGCGAGCTCGATGATCTGCGCGGACGTCGTGCCGCGCACGATGGAATCGTCCACCAGCAGCACGTTCTTGCCGCGGAACTCGAGATCGATGGCGTTCAGCTTCCTGCGCACCGATTTCTGCCGCTCCTCCTGGCCGGGCATGATGAAGGTGCGGCCGATGTAGCGGTTCTTGATGAAGCCTTCGCGATACTTCAGCCCGAGCCGCTGCGCGA
>JAGWPE010000015.1 GCA_028870635.1 Gammaproteobacteria bacterium
CACGATGAAGGTCAGGAGTTGGATCTGATAGAGATGCACCCAGCGGATGGATGATCCGGCGAGAAGGCACGCGCCTGGAAATAACAGCGCGAGTATCGCCGACCAGAGAAGAGGCAGAACGACGTAATGATCGCTGGCGCGCGCCACGACGGCCACGAACTCGCCGCTCGTGCTCTTTTCCGCGGCATGGATCGCCGCCGTGATCCGGGCCTTGTCGTCAGCGGAGAAGCGGATCATCGCTCACCAGCCCCCCGAGGCGCCGCCGCCTCCAAAGGATCCGCCGCCGCCGGAGAATCCGCCGAAACCGCCGCCCCCGAAGCCTCCTCCGCCGAAACCGCCGCCGCGACCTCCGCTGCCGCCTCCGCTCAGCATGCCGAGGAGGAGCCAGCCCAGCCAGCCGCCTCCCATCCGCCCCGGACCTCCCCAGCCGCCACGGCCGAGCATGGCCCGCAACAGCGGCAGGAAAACGAAAACGATGATGAGGAACATCAGGAATCCGGTTCCACTGCGGTCCCGGACCTGCTGCTGCTGAACCGCGAGCTGATGACCGCCCAGCACGGAGAGGATGGCGTCTGTTCCGGCGGTGATGCCGCCAGCGTAGTCCCCCTTCCGAAAGCGCGGGGTGATCACGTTGTGGATGATCAGGAAGCTCTGCGCATCGGTGAGCGTGCCTTCGAGGCCGTAGCCCACCTCGATGCGCATCTGCCTCTCACCCGAGTCAACGATGAGCAGTACGCCGTTGTTCTTGCCCTTCTGGCCGATACCCCAGTGGCGGCCCAACTGATAGCCGTAGTCATCGATGGGGTAGCCATCCAGGGTCGGAAGCGTGACCACCACGACCTGCGTTCCATTTGCCTGCGAGTAGGCCGCGAGCTTGCGCGAGAGCTGCTCGAGCACGTCCCCGGGCAGCAGATGCGCGTCGTCCACCACCGGACCGGTGAGCGCGGGAAAGGGCGGTAGGCCGGCATCGAGCGGGATCTGCGCCGCAGATGCGGGCACTGCGGCGAGCACGAGCAGCCACGCAAGCAGCCAGATCAGGCAATGGGCTGAGCGTCCCCTGGGGATTGCGGTCACGTATATCCGTGTCACGGACGCCGCCGGTATGTGCGTCCCGGAACGGGGACTTCTAGAACTTCACCGTCGGAGCCTGTTGGGCCTGCTCCGAGATCGTGAAGTTCTGTATGGGCTGATAGCCGCCGTAAAAGAGCGAGTGGTACCAGCGGCCGGGGATGGTTACGAGCTCGGTATCATACTGCTGCACCGCGAGGATGTAGTCGCGGCGGGCGACGGCGATCCGGTTCTCCGTGCCCTCGAGCTGGGCCTGCAGCGCGAGGAAGTTCTGGTCGGCCTTGAGGTTGGGGTAGTTCTCGGTCACCACCATGAGGCGCGAAAGCGCACCGCTCAGGGTCGCCTGGTTCTGCTCGAACGCCTGAAACGCCTTCGGGTTGGTCAGAATGTCCGGCGGGATGCGGGTCTGAGAGACCTTCGCCCGTGCCTCCGTGACCGCCTCGAGGACGCTCGCCTCGTGGGCGGCGTAGCCCTTCACGGTCGCTACCAGATTTGGAACGAGGTCGGTGCGCCGCTGGTACTCGTTCAATACCTGGCTCCAGGCGGCATTGGCCTGCTGCTTGTAGCTCGGGATGTTGTTGATGCCGCAACCGCCGAGGAGCAGCAGTACACCCGCCATGGCGATGTATCCGGCGTGCGTGAGGTGACGACGGGGCTCGAGCATATGATGCCTCTCACTACAACCCGACCATAGCTGATCCGCATCATAGCACCCCGCGGGCCCGTGCTCATGAACGGCCCTTCCGCCGGCCGGGAATTCCCGGGGTGCTAATAGTTGCCGGGGGCCTGCGGCTCGCTCTTGCGCTCGAGCGTCACGAACGTGAAGGGATAGGCGTTGCGCTCGTCGGCCGGATAGCTGTGGCATTCGACATCGGCCCATTGCGTGGGATCGAAGTCGGGGAAGACGGTGTCGCCGGGAATGTCCGCGTGCACCAGGGTGAGGTAAATGCGGCGGGCGAACGGCATGAGCAGCCGGTAGATTTCGCCGCCGCCGATCGCCACCAGCTCTTCGGCATCGCGGGCGCAGCCGAGCGCCTGCCCGAGCGAGCGCACGACGACGACCCCCTCCGCGCGCCAATCCTGGTCGCGCGTGAGGACGAGATTGGTGCGCCCGGGCAGCGGCCGGCCGATGGACTCGTAAGTCTTGCGTCCCATCAGCAGGAACTTGCCCATGGTCAGGGCCTTGAAGCGCTTCAGGTCATCCGCAAGCCGCCAGGGCAGGGAGTTGTCGCGGCCGATCGTGCCGTTCTCCGCCATCGCGGCGATGAGAGAGATGAGCGGTTGCTGCAGGATCATGCTGCGCCGGCGCCGGGGAGGATGTCAGATCTCGACCACGGTGTTGAGCACTACCACGCCCCGGAAGGGCATGCGGAAGAACTCGGCGGCCTGAGTGCTGTGGCGCTGCATCCAGGCGAAGAGGCGCCGCTGCAGCCCTCTCCATCCCGGCAGCGGCCGCGCGCGCACCACGTGCTGGCCGACGAAGAAGGAGCTGTCTTCGGCGAATACTCTCAGGCCGCGAACCCGGCAGGACTTGAGCGCCTCACCGACGTCCGGCGTCTCCATGAATCCGAATCGGGCGTGGACCAGGTGCACGCCGGGCAGGGCCTCCTCGATCTCGACACGGCGCACCGGGTCCTGGCGCGGGGTGCGCATGACCTCCACGTTGAGGATGATCAGCCGCTCGTGCGCGACGCCGTTGTGCTCGATGTTGCGGATCAGCGCGGAAGGTATGAGGTGGGGATCGCTGGCGAGGAATACCCCGGTCCCATGGACGCGGTACGTTCCGGCGATCAGCTTCGGCAGCTCGGTGCGCGGCACTGCCATCTTGGCGAGCGCCGCCCGCAGGTCCAGCCGGCCGTTGCGCCACGTCATGAACACAGTGAACAGGAGCGCCGCCAGCGTGAGCGGAATCCACCCTCCGCCCGGCACCTTGGTCATGTTGCCGAGGACGAAGATCGAGTCCACGATCATCAACAGGCCGAAGAGGCTCCCTACCGACCACTTCGACCAGCTCCATTGGGTCAGCGCCACGAAGGAGCCCAGAATGGTCGTGACCAACATGGTGCCGACCACCGCCGCGCCGTAGGCGCCGGTCAGTGCGGCCGATGAGCCGAAGCCGATGACGAAGGCGATCACCGCGATGAACACCAGCCAGTTGACCACCGGCACGTAGATCTGTCCGTGCTCGGTCGCGGAAGTCTGCAGCACCCGGATGCGCGGCAGCAGGTCCAGTTGCACCGCCTGACGCGCCATGGAGAACGCCCCGGTGATGACTGCCTGCGAGGCGATGACCGAGGCGGCCGTGGCCAGGATGACCATCCAGGGCAACGCGGCGGCGGGCACCATGAGATACAGTGCCTGCGGGAGGTACTTCCCTTGGGCGAGCAGCAGCGCACCCTGGCCGAAGTAGTTGAGAATGAGCGCCGGAAAAACGAGCCCGAACCAGGCGACCCGCACCGGCTCCTTGCCGAAGTGGCCCATGTCCGCGTAGAGAGCTTCGCCGCCCGTGATGGCGAGGAACACCGCGCCGATGATGGCAAATGCGACGCCAGGCCGGTGCGCGAGCAGCTCGATGCCGTACAGGGGATTGATGGCGGCGAGCACCACCGGATCGCGCAGGATCTGCGCCGCGCCGGTCAGCCCGATGACGACGAACCAGACCACCATGATCGGACCGAAGAGGCTGCCGACCCGAGCCGTGCCGCGCCGCTGATACACGAAGAGGCCCACGATCACTCCGACCGTGATCGGGATGACCGTGGACTTGAAGGACGGGTCCAGGACCTCCATGCCTTCGACCGCGCTCAGCACCGTGACCGCGGGCGTAATGAGCGAGTCGCAGAAGAAGAACGCCGTGCCCGCGAGCGCCAGCCATACCACGACCTTCGCCCAGAGGCCGCCGGCGATGATCTGCCGCTGAGCAAGCGCGAACATCGCGAGGATGCCGCCCTCTCCGTCGTTGTCCGCGCGCATGATCACGCTGACGTATTTGATGGTGACGGAGATCGTGAGCGCCCAGAGGATCAGGGAAAGGGCGCCGAGCACCAACTCGCTGTCGAAACGGCCGGCCACGGTCAGCGTTGCATCGAGCGCGTACAGCGGGCTCGTGCCGATATCCCCATAGACGATGCCGAGCGCACCTACGACCGCCGACAGGCTCAAGCGACGGGACTGCGTCATGGTGTGAGCGCCGCGCGCCTTCAGCGGCGCCGCGAAGACTTCCTGGCGGTCCCGCGCGTGCGACTCGTTTTCTCAACCCGCCGTCCCGTGTCGCGCGCCTGCCGCCGGGGCTTCCTCGTCGCCGATTTCCTCTGCGACGGCCGCGGTTGGGCCCGCGGCGTGCGCCTGGGGCTCTTCGGCGGGTCCGGCGGCCAGAGCATCGTGCCGCGGCACTGCGGGAAACCGCAACGGCAGGCAAATACCTCGTCTATGCCGGGCGGATCGTCTTCCTCGCGCTGGATCTGATAGTCGTAGGTCATCTCCTCGCCGGGCTCGATGGTATGGAGAGCCTCGATGAACACCCGCCGGCTCTCGATCACCGACTCGCAGTTGGGATTGCAGGAGTGATTGAGGAACCGTGCCTCATTGCCGCCGACGCCGGCATCGATGACGGTTTTCGCGTCGACGATGAAAAGGAACGTATGGGCGTCGTTCGCGTCCTTGCTCTCGTAGCGCCGGTCGGCTTCCTCGTGCGAGACGCGCTCGCCGAGATACTCGACGATGCGGGTGCCCTTGCGGATGCGGCGCAGCGCGAACGCGCCCAGCCCGTGGACCGGGGAGCCGCGAACTTCGAACAGCGGTTGACGCGCCATGTCAGACCGCCACCGGCGCCGCAATGGCGGGATGATGCTGGTAGCCCACGAACTCGAAATCCTCGTAGGTGTAGTCGAACAGAGTGGGGGGACGCCTGCGGATCTCGAGCCGCGGCGGCGGGAAGGGAGCGCGCGCGAGCTGCAGCCTCGCCTGCTCGAGATGGTTGAGATACAGATGACAGTCGCCGCCGGTCCAGACGAGCTCGCCGGGCTCGAGATCGCACTGCTGCGCGAACATGTGCGTGAGCAGCGCGTAGCTGGCGATGTTGAATGGCACGCCGAGGAAGACGTCCGCGCTGCGCTGGTAGAGCTGACAGGACAGCCGGCCATTGGCCACGTAGAACTGAAACAGCGCGTGGCAGGGCATGAGATGCATCTGCTCGAGCTCGCCCACGTTCCAGGCGCTGACCAGGATGCGGCGGGAATCCGGATTGCCGCGCAGCTGCTCGAGCGCGAGCCGGATCTGATCGATGGTGCGGCCGTCGGCCGCCAGCCACGCTCGCCACTGCTTGCCGTACACCGGCCCGAGCTCACCGCGCTCATCAGCCCATTCATCCCAGATGGTGACGCCCTGATCGTGGAGCCACGAGACGTTGGTCTCGCCTCGCAGGAGCCAGAGGAGCTCGTAGACCACCGAGCGCAGGTGGACCCGCTTGGTCGTGACCAGCGGAAATCCCAGCGACAGATCGAAGCGCAGCTGCTCGCCGAAGAGCGACAGCGTCCCGGTGCCCGTCCGGTCACCTTTGCGCGCGCCGCTCTCCAGGATGCGGCGCATCAGGTCGAGATAGGGCTTCATCGCGCGCGTCTCACTGCGCGGTGGCGAAGTTACCCGAGCGCGCGCGAGCGCTGTAGGCATAAGTGAGCAAAGCGCCGCCGATGAGAATCATGGGCAGCGACAGCACCTGGCCCATGGTGAGCCAGCCCCAGGCGAGATACCCGATCTGCGGGTCCGGCATGCGCACGAACTCCACGAGGAAGCGGAAGGTGCCGTAGAGAACCAGGAACAGTCCAGAGGGAGCGAGCCGCGGGCGCGATTTCGCGGTGAACCACCACATCACCGCAAAGAGCACGATTCCCTCGAAGAAGCCCTCATAGAGCTGTGACGGCTGGCGGACCTTCCCGTGGTAGAGGAATCCCCAGGGCAGAGTGGTCACTTTGCCCCACAGCTCGCCGTTGATGAAATTGCCCATCCTGCCGAAGAACAGGCCCGGCTCCGGCAGAGGAACCGTGAAGTCGAAGACATCGGCGATGCTTCGGCCGCGCCGCCATGCGAAGAACGCCAGGGCGATGACCCCGCCGATGAAGCCCCCGTGAATGGACATGCCGCCGTCCCAGATCTCGAACGGGTACCACGGGTTCTGCGCCGTCCAGAAACTGAGGCCGTAGATGAGCACGTAACCGAGCCGGCCGCCGAGAATGCCGCCCACCATGCCGAAGAAGACGAGGTCGTCGACATCCACCGGCTTCCAGGTCGAGCCCGGCCGGGCGGCGCGCCGGCGCGCCAGCAGCCACGCGGCGGCGAACCCGAGCAGGTACATGATGCCGTACCAGTGCACCTTGATCGGACCCAG
>JAGWPE010000222.1 GCA_028870635.1 Gammaproteobacteria bacterium
CCGAAACCTTACCAATGGCTGAAGGTGCCTCGCGCAAAGGCTCGGCGGCAGATACGGTTGTATGGCTATCTTCCAAACCCTTCATCTTAAGTAAGCACCATTGGGGTTAATGGTGCGTATTTGTCAGCCAGCTGAGAACGCAGTCGCGCAATGTGATCCTTGGGACGGACTGCATTGGAAAGACGCTGCCAGCGAACGCCCACCCGCCAGCCGATCTGGCTCCAGTTGGTGCCGGTGAGGCCAAATTCTTCCGGCTTCGGGCTCTCCCGACAATAGCCACTGACGACGCCGAGGGCCGCGATGCGCGTATCGCAGAATGACAAGACGATGTCGCCGGGCGCAACCTCGCGCATGAACTCGTAGAAGGGATTCCGGTGTCCGTTCTTGTTGCGCTTGGGCGACCAG
Source organism: Gammaproteobacteria bacterium (assembly GCA_028870635.1). Taxonomy (GTDB): domain Bacteria; phylum Pseudomonadota; class Gammaproteobacteria; order Steroidobacterales; family Steroidobacteraceae; genus 13-2-20CM-66-19. The sequence goes on from JAGWPE010000222.1 coordinate 406, forward strand.
AGATAACCGCCCTCGATCTCCTGGCGGAAGGTCTGATTCTGGTTGACCCACCAGTAGCGCATGCGTCTACGACGGATTCAGAAAACCGGCTGATGCGGTCGGCTCCGTGAGCATGTTCATTACAAGCCGGATCATCACCTCCTTATCCTTGGGATCGGATTCGGCCACCAACAACGCCAGCGCCGCGAGCCCCACGTCGTTGATGACCGGCTCGCCACGGCGTGTCAGACGGCCGTTACGGTGCAGGAACTCGACGAAAAGGAAGGAGCCGATGCGCTTGTTGCCGTCGGAGAAGGGATGATTCTTGATCACGAAATATAGGAGGTGAGCGGCCTTCGATTCGACCGTCGGGTAGGCCGGCTGCCCGAATACGGTCTGATCGAGGTTGCCGAGCAAGGCGGCAAGCCCGTCTTCGCGCTCACGGCCAAAGAGATCGGTCGCCTCGTGCCGCGCCGTCAAGTCGGCCCTGAGCTCATCAATCGCGAGGCGCGCTTCCGCCACGCGGGGCAACGTGCCACCCGGCATCCCTTGCGGTTCGACTAGCAGCCCGCTGTCGTAGCGCTGGAGCAGCAGGAACGTCTGCGTGTACCGCGCGATGATGTCCACCAGACCCCGGCCCTGGTCGCTGGTCAGCGCCTCGCCGGAGGCCGCCCTGCGCACGAGAGCCAGCGCAGATTCCAGCTCGCGGGCGTTCTGTTCGAGGCGCTGTCGATTGAGGGTGTAGCCGCGCACCAAGTGCTCGCGCAGGGTGCTGGTCGCCCACTGGCGGAAGCGTATCCCGCGATGGGAATTGACGCGGTATCCGACGGAAATTATGGCGTCCAGATTGTAGTGCTTGATGTTGCGGCGCACCTTGCGCTTGCCCTCGGTCTGAACTACTAAGAAATCCTTAGCAGTTGCTGCCTCATCAAGCTCCCCATCGGTGAAGACGTTTTTCAAGTGCATGACCACGTTCTCCGGCGTGGTCTCAAAGAGATCAGACATCTGCCGCTGCGTCAGCCATACTGTATCCTGCTCCAGCCGCACTTCCACGCGCACGGAGCCGTCCGCGGCTTCATAGACCAGAACCTCGCCGCCGGCGATCTTGTCTGGTGTGCTCATGTCCCGATTGAAGTCCCCTGAGCGCTATGCCGTCGCCACCGAGGAGCAGTTTACTCTTTGCCTTGAACGCTGCTGCAATGACCCCGGGTGCCAGGATGAGCTTGCGGCGCGCGACCGGCCCTTGCGGCTTACTCACGTCGTTGAGTAAAAATACTCAACGAGATGGGCGGCGCAACGCACTGCGAAGCCATCGGCGCCGCAGTAGCTTCGCAGTTCAAAGGGTCGCTTGCGGAGGGCAGAGAAAGAGCTGTAGCTAGACTCGTAGCTGATCAGCCGGATGGCCGATTTACCGGCTTTGAAATCAAAGAGATAGCTGCGCCCGCCGCGAGCAGGTGCAGAACGCGGAGTGAGGCCCCTCGGCCTCAGCTGGTGCGCTTGCCGATCTCCACGTAGTCGCGCCGCGTCGGCCCGGTATAGAGCTGCCGCGGGCGGCCGATGCGCATCGCCGGATCGGCGATCATCTCCTGCCAGTGGGCGACCCAGCCCACCGTGCGCGCGATCGCGAACATGACGGTGAACATCGAGCGCGGGATTCCGATGGCGCTGTAGATGATGCCGGAATAGAAATCGACGTTCGGGTAGAGCTTGCGCTCCACGAAGTAGTCGTCCTTGAGCGCGATTTCCTCCAGCCGCAGCGCCAGCTCGAAGAGTGGCGTGTCGGTGCGGCCGAGGCGCGCCAGCACCTTGTGGCACATCTCCCGGATGATCTTGGCGCGCGGGTCGAAGTTCTTGTAGACCCGGTGGCCGAAGCCCATCAACCGGAAGTGGCTCGATTTGTCCTTGGCCATCGCCAGGAATTTGGGGATGTGGTCGGCGGTGCCGATCTGCTCCAGCATCGCGAGCACGGCCTCATTGGCGCCGCCGTGCGCCGGGCCCCAGAGCGCGGAGACGCCCGCGGAGATCGCCGCGTAGGGGTTGGCGCCGGTGCTGCCCGCGAGCCGCACCGTCGAGGTGCTGGCATTCTGCTCGTGGTCGGCGTGGAGGATGAAGAGGAGATCGAGCGCCTGCGCGGCAACCGGGTCGAGGTGGTACGGCTCGCAGGGGACCGCGTAGAGCATGTGCAGCAGGTTGCTGCAGTAGTCGAGGTCGTTGCGCGGATAGATATAAGGCTGCCCGAGGGCGTGCTTGTGGGCGGCCGCGGCGATGGTCGGGATCTTGGCGATGATGCGGTGAGCGAAGATCTCCCGCTGCCGCGGGTTATAGATGTCCATCGTGTCGTGATAGAACGCGGACATCGACGCCACGACCGCGGAGACCATCGCCATCGGGTGCGCGTCGTAATGAAAGCCGTGGAAGAAGCGCAGCAGCGACTCGTTGATCATCGTGTGATGACGGATGCTGCCCTCGAACTCCTCGAGCTGCTTGCGGGTCGGGAGACTCCCGTGCAGCAGCAGGTAGGACACCTCCATGAAGGAGCTCTTCTCCGCGAGCTGCTCGACCGGATAGCCGCGATAGAGCAGCACGCCCGCATCGCCGTCGATGTAGGTGATGCGGCTCTCGCAGGAGGCGGTCACGCCGAAGCCGGGATCGTAGGTGAAGACCCCGAGGTCCTTGTTGAGGGCCGCCACGTCGACGACGGAGGGTCCGATGGTGCCCGGACGGACAGGCAGGGTGACCTTGCGGTCGGAGGCTCGATCAACGAGCTCGAATGTCTTCTCTGTCATTCGGTGGACGCTTTGCGTTTGGCCCTCTGAGACCCGCCGTCGCGAGCTGCTTCGGAATACGGCCGTCGGCGCCAGCGGGGGAGAAACGGAAGGTTTACACGGTCCGCGCTCCGAATCAAGGCGCAATTGCGCCGCCCAGCCTACCGGCGGGTAGAATGCCTCCGTGCTGAAGACTCCACCGCTTGCGCTTTATGTGCACTTTCCCTGGTGCGTGCGCAAGTGCCCGTACTGCGATTTCAACTCGTACACCCTGCATGGAGAGCTCGAGGAGCGCCGCTACATCGAGGCGCTGCAGCGCGATCTCGAGGCGCAGGCGCCGCAGATCGCGGGACGCGAGGTGATCAGCATCTTCCTCGGCGGCGGCACGCCGAGCCTTTTTTCCCCGGGCGGTATCGCAGATGTGCTCGATTGCGCGCGGCGGCAGCTCGCGCCCGCAGCCGGTCTCGAGGTGACCCTGGAGGCGAATCCCGGAACCATCGAGCGCGGCCGGTTCGCCGAATACCGCGCGGCGGGCGTGAATCGCGTATCGCTCGGCGCGCAGTCCTTCGACGATGCCCGCCTGGCGGCGCTCGGCCGCATCCACTGCGCCGAGGAGACGCGCCGCGCCGCGGCGGAGCTGCACGCCGCCGGTCTCGACAATTTCAACATCGATCTGATGTACGGCCTGCCCGGCCAGGACGTCGGCGCGGCGCTGCACGACGTCGAGGAGGCCCTTGCCCTTCGCCCGAGCCACCTCTCCCATTACCAGCTCACGATCGAAGCGGGCACGCTCTACGCGGGACGTCCGCCGACTCTGCCCGATGACGATACGGCGGAGGCGATGCTCGATGCCTGCCGCGGGCATCTGGAATCCACGGGGTACGCGCAGTATGAAGTGTCCGCCTATGCCGCCGCCGGCCGGCGCTGCCGGCACAACCTCAACTACTGGGCATTTGGCGACTATCTCGGGATCGGCGCCGGGGCGCACGGAAAGCTGACCCTGCCGGATGCCGGACAGGTGGTGCGCACCACTCAGGTGCGGGAGCCGCGCCGTTACCTGTCGTCAGCGGGGCGCGGAACGTTCACGCGGACGCTGGTTCCGGACGCGGAGCTACCCTTCGAATTCATGCTGAATGCGTTGCGGCTGGTGGAGGGATTCGAGGTGCGCACCTTCACCAGCCGGACCGGTCTACCCTGGGAAATCGTCGCCGAGACGATGGCGGATCTCGTCGGCGAGGGCTTGATCGTCGCCACGGGGACGTGCTATCGGGCGAGCCCGCTCGGCCTGAGATTCCTCAATGACGTGCTGTTGCGCTTTGTGACGGAAATCCCGAAAACCGTCGGTCAATCCGAATTGTCAACGGCTCCGCAGCCCCCGCCAGTGGTCGCCGGGCGCGCTTTATTCACAGGTGCCGGGGGTGGCAACGTAAAATGAGCAAATTAGCCGCCAAACCCGCCATGTAGGTCAATGATGTGCTCGCAAGTGATTGATAAAGCAGCACAAAAATGGCTGGTCATTTTTTAGCCATTGCAATAAATATGCAATATAAGCGGGAAATTTTACCCATGGCGGGATGCTCGCCCACAGAGTTATCCACAGCTTCTGTGGATAAGGAGACCTCTGGCTGAGCCGCTGACCGGCGCGGCGGCCAAAGAGGCGCCTTCGAGCCGGACCGAGGATTTCGAGCCGCTTGTCGCGGCCGGGATCGGCGGCTACACTCGCCGGCCCTTTGAACCGAAGCCGCCCGTCCCCATACAGGGATGGTCCGCCACCGACTGAAGCCTGCCATGAAGCCCGAAATCCATCCTGCGTACAAAGAGATCACGGTCAGCTGCTCCTGCGGCAACTCGTTCAAGACGAGCTCCACTCTCGGACACGACCTGCAGGTCGAGGTGTGCTCGAGCTGCCATCCGTTCTACACGGGCAAGCAGAAGATCGTGGACACCGCCGGGCGCGTGGATAAATTCCGCAAGAAGTACGGGGTTGCCGGCGCCGCCAAGTAGGGATTTGCGCCCTACTCTTCGAGCAACGCCTCCACCTCGATCGCGTTCGCGCGCTTCATCGGGCGCCCGTCGACCGGGCTCACGGGCGCCTGGCGGATGCCGTCCGTGGGAAACACCGTGACCTCGATCGCCTGATCCTCGACCTCGAAGCGCAGTCCGGGGAAGGCGAGAACACGCTCCGGGCTCATGCGAACGCGCCGCTCGGTCACCTCGTGGGCGATGCCGCGATCGATGAGCTTCAGCGCGACCGACTCGGCGCAATCGGCGAAGAGGTGAAGCTGGACCTGCGAGTGCTCCGTCGCGGTGCCGCTCAGCACGGGGCCTACGAGCCGCGGCTCGAACTCGTGCAGCTCCTGCATGGCCGCGAGCGCCGCGCGCCGCTGGGCCTGCAGCGATTCCTCGTGTGACTCGCGCGCGAAGAGGCGCTGGTATTCCGCGAGCGCCGTCTCGATCTCGATGTTCTTGGGCAGCACGGCGGCGCCGTCCGTGACGCCGAGCCTCTCCGCCGCCTTGCGTTTGGCCACGAAGAAGTCGCGGATGCCGTGCTCGGCCATGATGCGCGCGGCCTCCTGCGCCAGCGCGCGCCGCAGGTTCTCACCGCGGGGTGTCGGGTGTCTTCTCGCCATCGTGATCAGAATATCGAATCCGCGCCGGATTGGGCCTGCGTGCCCTGCGGCGTCGAGCCCGGGCCTGCGGGGGCCGCTGTCGGCAGGTGATTGGCCATGAAGACCTCCGGAATACCGTCCGGGTTCTCATCGCTCACCAACGCGCCCGATTGTGGAGAGACGCGCAAAGTGACGATGCCGGTAGGCATGGGCCGCTGCCACTGCGGAACGCCGTTGAGCGCATAACGCATGAAGTGCAGCCAGATCGGCAACGCCGTGTGCGCGCCCTCATCGCCCGCGCCGAGGGGGCGGTTGTCGTCATAACCCACCCAGACGGTGGCCTCGAGCTCCGGCGTGTACCCGTTGAACCACGCGTCACGGTAGTCGTTGCTCGTGCCGGTCTTGCCGGCGATGTCATCGCGATTCAGCGATAGCGCCCGCACCGCCGTGCCGTATTTGATGACGTCCTTCATCATGGAGGTCATGAGGTAATCGTTCTGCGGGCTGATGACCCGCGGCGCGAGCCGATCCGGCGGCAGCGGACCGGCCCCACCCCGGAGCGCGTCTGCCTCGGCAAGCAGCGCCGAGGCGGTCGGTGCCGGCTTCAGATCAGTCAGCGAGGCCGGGTCGGCACAGGGTGCGCAGGCGATGCGCGGGGCGGCCTGCCGGACCACATTGCCCGCGGCATCCTCGACCCGGTCGATATAGAAAGGGTCCACCTTGAAGCCGCCGTTGGCGAAGACGGAGTAGGCGGTCGCCATCTGCAGCGGTGTCGCCCGCAGCGTGCCGAGCGCCAGAGTCAGGTTCTGCGGCAGTGTCTTCGGGTCGAAGCCGAAGCGGCCGACATACTGGCTGACATACGGCAGGCCGAGGCTGCGCAGCAGGCGGATCGACACGAGGTTGAGAGAGTGCGCGAGCGCCACGCGCAGGCGTACGGGTCCGCTGAAGGAGCGGGTGTCGTTCTCCGGCCGCCAGGTGGCCTCCAGTCCCTCTCCTCCGACCACGACCGGCGCGTTGAGGAGCGTGCTCGCGGGCGTGAAGCCGTCCTCGAGCGCCGCGGAATAGTAGAAGGGCTTGAACCCCGAGCCCGGGAGCCTCTGCGCCTGCACCGCGCGGTCGAACTTGTTGGAGAAGTAATCGAAGCCGCCGACGAGAGCGGCGATCGCCCCGTCGTTGGGATCGAGCGCGACGAAAGCGCTCTGCGCCTGCGGCACCTGAGCGAGCTGCGCGTGACCCTCCTTGTCCGCGACGACGTACACGACGTCACCCTGTGCAACCACGTCCGAGGCGGTCTTTGGCGCGGAACCCAGGGCGTCCTCGCTCAGTTGTTTGCGCGCCCATGAGAGCCCGCTCCAGTCGATGTCAGCGAAGCCGCGCGACCTGACATAGACCCGGGCATCCTGTGCTGCGACCTGCACCACCACCGCGGGCGAGAGCATGCCGATCGGCGTGTACTCGTCCACCAGCTGCTCGAGCTGCGCCGGCGTGGCTTGCGCCGCGAGCACAGTATGGCCGATGGGGCCGCGCCAGCCGCGCTGCCGGTCGTACTCGATCAGCCCGAGTTGCACGGCCCGGTTGGCGAGAGCCTGAAGGCGGCCGTCGATGGTCGTATAGACACGGTAGCCGGCCGTCTCCGCCGCGGGGCCGTACCACTGCTCCATCTGCTGCCGCACCATTTCCGCCACGTAGGGCGCGTTGACATCGACGTGAGGCGCGTGCGCGCTGGCGTCAATGGGCGCATGGTTGGCGCCTTCCGCCGCAGCCGCGTCGATGTAGCCGAGATCGAGCATTCTCTGCAACACGTATGCGCGGCGTGCGGCGGCGAGATGCGGGTGAATGATGGGGTTGTAAAGCGAGGGGGCCGCGGGAATCCCGGCGAGCGTTGCCGCCTCCGACACCGTCAGCTGATCGAGGGTCTTGCCGTAATAGGCCTGCGCCGCGGCCGCCACCCCGTAGGCGCGCTGGCCGAAGAAGATGACGTTGAGATAGAGCTGGAAGATCTGCTCCTTGCTGAACTCGTGATCCATCTCGTAAGTGACGAAACTCTCCTGGAGCTTGCGGCGGAACGTCTTGTCCAGAGTCAGGTACATGTTGCGGGCAGCCTCCATCGTGATGGTGCTGCCGCCCTGGACCTTCTTGCCGGCGATGAGATCGACGATGGCCGCGCGCGCGATGCTCAGTAGGCTGATGCCGCCTTCCTGGAAGAAACGGTGATCCTCCGCCGCGAGAAACGCATTGCGCACGAGCGGCGGAATCTGGTCATAACGGACGGGCGTGCGCTGTTCGGCGCCGATCTGTGCGACGAGATCGCCTGTTGACGTGTAGATGCGCAGCGGAACCTTCAACGCCACGTTCTGCATCTGCGCGCTTGTTGGCAGGGACGGCTGCAGATACACGTAGCTGCATGCATACATGTACACGCCGAGAAGTGTGACCAACATCACACTGCCCAGGACGGCGATCGGAATGCGAACCTGTTTCCATTTCACAGAAAATGACTCTCTCTGCTTGCGCTCCCTTCGGGGGCTATGCATAGTAGCTCCCGTTTCAGGGCAAACTCACCGAAAGGTGGGGACGCAAAGCCTCCGGTCTACGGGACACATGTGCCTATGACAGCGGGGTTGCCGGTCGGTTTCCAGACCGTTCCTCGCATGGCGCTTGGCCGTGCCGACCCGAAGGCGCGTCTCCAGAATGCTTGGGTACGGCACAGGCACCATTGATTTTTTGCGCGGTTCCCGCCCGGCTGAAAGCCGCCCACGGCGCTTTCAGCGGGACCCTGCACGCTCGCCGCGCGCAAAGAGCGCGCTTTGCCCGATGTGATGCCCACGGCATTTTGCGTGCCGTTTCCGGGTTCCGTGAGCCCGCTCACGTTCAATTTAACTTTGCGCTGATATATAGTGCGCCGGGCATTCATGCGGGGCGGTCGCTTTCAGGCGTAAGTACCTGAAAAGGAAATAAAATGTTCCTCCTTCAGCGCAAGCATCGGCCAGTCCTTGGACTTGACATAACCACATCCTCAATCAAGCTGATCGAGCTTACCATGTCCGGGGGCCAGTACCGGGTCGAGGCTTATGCGGCCGAGCCGACGCCTCAGAACGCCATCAACGAGAAGGCCATCGTGGACGCCGAGGCGGTCGGGGAGGCCGTCCGCCGTGCGATCAAGCGCTCCGGCGCCCGGACCACCGAGGTGGCGGTGGCGATCAGCGGCGATGCCGCCATCACGAAGGTCATCCAGATGCCGCGGGCGCTGCGCGCCAACGACCTCGAGGCACAGGTGGAAATGCAGGCCGACCAGTACATCCCCTTCCCGATGGATGAGGTCAGCTACGATTTCGAGGTGCTCGGCCCCTCCGAGAAGGACCCCGAGACCAACGACGTCCTGCTCGTGGCCACGCGCACGGAGAACGTCGAGCAGCGGCAGGCCGCGGTCAAGGCGGCCGGGCTCAGCGCGAGGATCGTCGATGTCGAGGCGTTCGCGCTGGAGAACGCCTGCAAGCTGATGACGCACCAGATGCCGGACGGGGGGATCGACCGGACCGTCGCCGTGGTCGACTTCGGCGCGAGCAGCACCACCTTCAGCGTGCTGCGCAATCTCAAAGTGGTCTACACGCGCGACTTCGCCTTCGGCGGCCAGCAGCTCACGGAGGAGATCATGCGCACCTATGGGCTCTCCATGGAGGAGGCTGGGCGGGCGAAGAAGGAGGGGGGCCTCCCCGGCAACTACCAGGCCGAGGTGCTCGATCCGTTCATCGACGACATGACACAACAGGTCAGCCGCTCGCTGCAGTTCTACCTCGCCTCCGGGTCCGGCCGAGAGCAGCCGGAGAAGATCCTGGTCTGCGGCGGCTGCGCCAACATCCCGGGCGTCGCGGAAGTGATCGCGAGCCGCGTCGGCATCGCCGCGGAGAAAGGCGAGCCGCTTGGGCAGATGAAGCTATCCTCGCGCGCCAAGGCGCAGGCGGTGCAGCGCGATGCGACTGCCCTGCTGACGGCGTGCGGACTGGCACTGCGGAGCTTCGACTGACATGCCGCGCATCAACCTACTTCCCTGGAGAGAGGCGCAGCGCAAGGAGCGCAAGCTCCGGTTCGTGGTGGCCCTGGGCGCCGCGGCCGTCTGCGCCTTCGCGGTCACCGGCGCGGTCTACCTGCTCTACAACGAGATGATCGACGAGCAGGTGGCGCGCAACGAGCTGCTGAAGCAGCAGATCAAGATCCTCGACCGGCAGATCGAGGAGATCAACGACCTGGAGCAGACCAAGCGCCAGTTCATCGCACGCATGCAGATTATCGAGAAGCTGCAGGGCTCGCGGCCCGAGATCGTGCATCTCTTCGACCAGATCGTGAAGACGCTGCCGGACGGCGTTTATCTGACCGGCGTGACGCAGAGCGGCGATCACCTGAAGTTCACCGGTGTGGCCCAGTCGAGCACCCGGGTGTCGACCTTCATGCGCAACATCGATTCCTCGCAGTGGATGAAGAACCCGACCCTCGAGGTGATCCAGTCCGCTCCGGGGGCGTTCGGCTCGAGCTTCACTCTCGATGCTCAAGAGACCGCGGGCGATACCGACACCGCCGCCGACGGCCCGATGCAAGGCCCGAAGGGCCCGCGCATCGTGGCGAATGCGAGGGGGCGTTAAATGAACCTGAGCTTTCTCGAAGAGCTGCGCGACCTCGATCCGCGCGATCCGGGCCGCTGGCCGCTGGCGGTCCTGGCGGCGGCAGTGGGCGCTACCTTCTTCGTGCTGACGCTGTTCCTGATCTATTTCTTCGTCTGGCAGGACGTGCGGCCGGAGCTGCAGCAGAAAGAAGGCGAGGAGCAGTCGCTGCGGCAGGAGTTCCAGCAGAAGCATTCGCGGGCGGTCAATCTCGCCGTGTACAAGCAGCAGCTGAAGGACCTGCAGCGCTCCTTCGGCGCGCTGCTGCGCCAGCTGCCCGGCAGGACCGAGGTGCCGAACCTGCTGGTCGACATCTCGCAGACGGCGCTTGCCGCCGGCCTACAGCAGAAGCTCTTCCAGCCCGAGCCCGAGCAGGCCAAGGACTTCTACGCGGAGCTGCCCATCAAGATGGTGCTGACCGGCAGCTATCACCAGTTCGGCGAGTTCGTGAGCGGGATCGCGGCCCTGCCGCGGATCGTCACTCTGCACGACATCGACATCAAGCCGACGAGCGGCAACGGCAGCGGCGGCTACGACGACCTGACCCTGACGCTCACCGCCAAGACCTACCGCTACCTCGATCAGGATGAGATGGCCGCGGCGCAGAAGGGCAAGGCGAAATTCGCCCATCCTCCGGGTCACTGAGGAGCGCAGCGGGGTGGTCATGCAAATGCGACAGCACATCTTCGTCAGTACCCGCGCCGCTCGCGCCTGCGCTCTGGCCTGCGCCGCAATCGTCGCTCTGGCCGGCTGCTCGAGCGCCGACGGCGACCTGCAGCAGTTCATCCGGCAGACCGAGCAGCAGCCCGGCGGTCACGTGGAGCCGCTGCCGGAGATCAAGCCTTACGAGACTTTCGTCTACGACGATCAGAGCCTGCGCTCGCCCTTCGTGCCGAGCCAGGAGGCCTCATTCAACTCCGTGCGGCCCGATGCCAAGCGCCCGCGGGAGTTTCTCGAGCAGTTCTCTCTCGATACGCTGAAGATGGTGGGCAGCATCAGGATCGCGGGCACGATGTATGGCCTGGTGCAGACCAAGGACGGCATCGTCCACCGGGTCACGGCCGGCAACTACATGGGTCAGAACGACGGCCGTATCACCGACATCTCACCTTCCAAGATCGACCTCACCGAGATCGTCCCCGACGGCCTCGGTGGCTACATGAAACGGCCGGCCGCCATGGGCCTCAGCCAGTAGGGAGCCTCGAACAATGAAATCCCTTTCCCCGATGTGTCGGATACTGAGCGCGGCCGCCTGGCTCGCGGCGCTCGCCGCGTTCGCGACGCTGCCTGGCCGCACCGCCTGGGCCGCGGACGGTGGCCCGGCCCTGCAGTCCATCGGCGTGCAGCCGCTCTCCAACGAGCGCATGCAGCTCACTCTGCACCTCTCGGGGCCGGCGCCGCAGCCGCTCTCCTTCACCATCGACAATCCGGCGCGGATCGCCATCGATCTTCCGAATACCACGCTGGCGCTGCCCTCGCGCCGCATCGACGTGCAGTCGGGCGGGCTCGAGTCCATCGTCGCGGCGGAGGGCAAAAGCCGCTCGCGCCTCGTCCTCAGCCTCGACAGGCTGGTGCCCTACGATGTCGAGCGCCGGGGCAACGCGATCATCGTGACTCTGGGCTCCAACGGCGCAGCGAGCGCGCAGGCCCCGGCGGCGGGCGAGTCCAGCCCGGGCAGCAACGGCGGCTCCTCGGCGGCCGCCAGCGAGCCTGCCGCGTCCTCGGCCGGCCCATACGCGCAGCAGTGGGAGATCCGCAGCGTCGACTTCCGTCGCGGCGCCGACGGTTCCGGCCGGCTGATCGTGCACCTCTCCGACCCGCACATCCCGATCAACCTGCAGCAGATCGGCAATCAGATCGTGGTTGATTTCGCGAACGCGGCGGTGCCCGCCGACCTGGTTCGCCGCTATGACGCGAGCGATTTCGGCACGCCGGTCACCGACTTCGACGTCACCAACAGCAGCCATGGCTCGCGTCTCGCGATCGACGCCACCGGTGAGTATGACCAGCTCGCCTACCAGTCCGATGACGAGTACGTGGTCGAGCTGCAGCCGCTCAAGAAGGGCGAGGCGCAGCGGCAGAAGCCGAAATACACTGGCGAGCGCCTGACGCTCAACTTCCAGGACATCTCGGTCCGGGCGGTGCTGCAGCTGCTGGCCGATGCCAGCGGCCAGAACATCGTGGTCAGCGACTCGGTCGGCGGCAGCGTGACGCTGCGGCTGCAGAACGTGCCCTGGGATCAGGCGCTGGCCATCATTCTGCAGACCAAGGGACTCGGCGATCGCAAGGAAGGTAACGTCATTCTGGTGGCGCCGCAGGCGGAGCTCGCCGCACGCGAGAAGGCGGAGCTATCGGCGCAGAACTCCGTGCAACAGCTCGAGCCGCTGCGCTCGGAGTACCTGCAGATCAACTACGCCAAGGCCTCCGATCTCGCGACGCTCATCAAGTCGCAGAGCAACTCGCTCCTCTCGAAGCGCGGTAACGTGGCGGTCGACGATCGCACCAACACGCTGCTGCTGCAGGACACGCCGGAGGACCTGGACCAGATCAATCGCCTGGTGGCGCGACTCGACATCCCCGTGCGGCAGGTGGAGATCGAGGCTCGCATCGTGCTGGTCAATGACGACTTCGAGCGGCAGCTCGGGGCACGACTGGGAATCACGAACACGGAGAGCAACGGCAACAACGGCTTCGTGACGACCACGGGCACCGCTGCTGGAGAGGATACGATCATGAGCTCCGCGCTCAATGTCCTCAACGGCACCGGCCAGAACATCCAGTACCCGACGGGTCCGGGCGGAGCTCCCCAACGATACAACGTCAATCTGCCCGTCGCGAATCCTGCCGGGTCGATCGCCGTCGGCATCCTGAGCGGAGCGAGGCTCATCGACCTGGAGCTTTCCGCCGCCCAGGCCGAGACCGAAGCAAAAGTCATCTCCTCACCGCGGGTGATCACCGCCAACCAGAAGCAGGCGACGATCATGCAGGGCGTGGAGATTCCCTACCAGCAGTCGGCCTCGAGCGGCGCCACATCGATCTCGTTCAAGAACGCCGTGCTGCAGCTTCAGGTCACTCCGCAGATCACGCCCGACAACCGCATCATCCTCGATCTCGACGTCCGCGATGACGAGGTCGGCCAGGTGATCGTGGAGTCCGGCGGCGTCAACGTGCCGGCAATCGACACCCGCGAAGTCACCACACAGGTGCTGGTCAATGATGGGCAGACCGTCGTCCTCGGCGGCATCCTGACGACGAATTCTCGCGAAGCGCAGACCAAGGTACCTTGGCTGGGTGATGTCCCGGTGCTGGGTCATCTTTTCAAGAGCACCGACCGGACCAACAACAAAGATGAGCTTCTGATTTTCGTGACGCCGAAGATCGTCCGTCAGGGAGTCAACGTCTACTGAATCGGCGATTACCCGGGAACGCAAGCGGCCGCCTTCGGGCGGCCGTTTCGTTTGGCGGCCCATCGTAGGCCTCGTCCGGCTTGCTATGCTTCGCCTCTCCTATGCGCGGCGCCCCCAATATCTTCCTCATCGGCCCGATGGGCTCCGGCAAGACCGCCGTCGGCCGCAGCCTCGCCCGGTATCTGGGCAAGGCCTTCTACGACAGCGATACCGAGATCGTGCGGCGTACGGGGGTGGACATCCCCTATATCTTCGAGAAGGAAGGCGAGCCCGGCTTCCGCGAGCGCGAGCGGGAAGCCATCGAGGCTCTGGTCGCCCTCAAGGGAATAGTGCTGGCGACCGGCGGCGGAGCCGTTCTTCTGCCGGGGAACCGGCGCCTGCTCGCGGAGCGAGGCTGCGTGGTCTACCTGGAGACCTCCGTCGAGCAGCAGGCCGAACGGGTACAGCAGGGGCGTAGCCGCCCGCTGCTCGCCAATGTGGAGCCGGCAACCCGCCTGAAGGAGCTGATGGCCGTGAGGGACCCGCTCTACCGCTCGATAGCCGACGTCACAGTCACCACCGACGGACGGCGGGTCAAGGCCGTTGCCGAGGACATCGTGCGGATGATTCGCTAGATTGGCGACCCATGGAGACTCTTCGCGTCGAGCTCGGCAGCCGCAGCTATCCGATCCTCATCGGGCAGGGGCTGCTCCGCGAACGCTCATTGTTCGAGCAGCATCTGCGGGCACGCGACCTATTGGTCGTGAGCAATACCGTCGTGGCGCCGCTTTATCTCGATGTGCTCGAGGCCAGCCTTCAGCCCAGGCGCGTGGTCGCTGCCATCCTTCCGGACGGTGAGTCTCACAAGACGCTAGCCACTGTCGGGCGCGTTCTGGATGTGCTGGTGGCCAACCGCTTCGGGCGCGATTGCGCCGTCGTGGCCCTTGGTGGCGGCGTGGTGGGGGACATGGCCGGGTTTGCCGCGGCCACCTTCCAGCGCGGGGTCGCCTTCGCGCAGGTGCCGACGACTCTGCTCGCCCAGGTGGACTCATCCGTAGGCGGCAAGACCGGCGTCAACCATCCCGGCGGCAAGAATCTGATCGGCGCATTCCACCAGCCGGTCGTGGTCGTGGCGGATACGCGAACCTTGGCGACTTTGCCGCCGCGGGAGCTGCGGGCCGGGCTGGCGGAGGTCATCAAGTACGGCCTGATCTGCGATGCCGACTTTTTCGCCTGGCTGGAGGCGCGTATGGACGCACTGCTGGCGGCCGACCCGGCGGCGCTGGCGCATGTGATCCGCCGGTCATGCGAGATCAAGGCCGAGATCGTGGGGCGCGACGAGCGGGAGCATGGCGACCGGGCTTTGCTCAACCTCGGGCATACCTTCGGGCACGCCGTGGAGTCGGCCACCGGCTACACGGAATGGCTGCACGGCGAGGCGATCGGTGCAGGATTGGTGATGGCGGCCTGCATGTCGCGGGAGTCCGGCTACCTCACCTCGGAGGAGCTGGAACGGGTTACCCGCCTGGTCGCGCGCGCCGGCCTCCCGACGCACGTGTCCAACGTGAAACCGGATATCGCTCTGCAGCACATGCGAATCGACAAGAAAGTACAGGCGGGCAAGATCCGGCTGGTACTGCCGCGCGGCATCGGCAGTGCCTTCGTGACGGCGGACTACGCCGAGCCCGCCCTGAGCCGCACGCTAGAAGCACATCTGGGGTAGGCATTGAGCGATTCGGTTGCAGGAGGGGAGATACTGGCGCCCTATGCTGCGCGCGACGACCGCTCGCGCGGGCGGCGCTATCCGGAGCCCAAACCGGAGTTCCGCACCGAATACCAGCGGGACCGCGATCGCATCATCCACTCCAATGCCTTCCGGCGTCTCGTATACAAGACGCAGGTATTCGTGAATCACGAGGGCGACCTCTATCGGACCCGGGTCACCCACTCCATCGAAGTGGCGCAGATCGCGCGCTCCGTGGCGCGGGCGCTGGGCGTCAACGAGGCGCTCACGGAGGCGATCTGTCTGGCGCATGACCTGGGTCATACGCCGTTCGGGCATGCCGGCCAGGATGCGCTGAACGAGTGCATGCGCCCCTATGGCGGCTTCGAGCACAACCTGCAGTCCCTGCGGGTGGTGGACGAGCTGGAGGAGCGCTATGCGGAATTTCCCGGCCTCAACCTCACCTTCGAGTGCCGCGAGGGCATCCTCAAGCACTGCTCCGCCCGGGCGGCGCGGGACCTTGGCGAGGTGGGCGAGCGCTTCCTGAAGCGCACCCAGCCGGGCCTCGAGGCACAGATCGCCAATGTGGCCGATGAGATCGCGTACAACAACCACGACGTCGACGACGGCATCCGGGCACAGCTGGTCGACCTCGGGGAGCTGGGCGAGACGCGGCTCTTCCGCCGCCAGCTGGAAATCGTCACGGCCAAATACCCCGGTCTAGGCGAGCGGCGGCTCATCCATGAGGTGATCCGCCGGATGATCAACCACATCGTCGTCGACCTGATCCGCACCAGCCAGGCGCACCTCGAGGCGGCCCGTCCGGCCTCCATCGACGAGGTCCGCAGCCAGCCCAAGCCTTTGATCGCCCTGAGCGAAGCCGCCCGGGAGGAGCATGCCGAGCTGATGCAGTTCCTGCGGGAGCGGCTCTACCGCCACTACAAGGTCTTGCGGATGACCTCCAAGGCGCGCCGCGTATTGAAGGAGCTCTTCGAGGCCTTCCTGACCGACATCCAGCTGATGCCTCCAGAGCATCGCGAGGCGGCCGCCCGCGGCGAGACCTCGCAAGGTACCGCAGGCCGCGCGCGCGCCGTGGCAGACTACATCGCGGGCATGACTGACCGATACGCGATCCTGGAGCACCGGCGTCTCTTCGATCCTGCCGAGCGGACCTGACCGAAGGACCCAGGGATATGACTTCCAGCGACGCCCGCAAGCAGCTTCTTTATGCCCTGCGGTGCGTCCTGCGCCCCATCATCCGAATCCTCATCCGCGCCGGTATCCGCTTCGACGAATTCTCCGAAGTGGCCCGCGGTGTCTATATCGAGAGCGCCATCCGCGATGGGGTCGACCACGCCGGTGCCCTTACCCGGGAGCGGGTTGCGATGGCCACGGGGGTGACGAGGCAGCAGGTGGACTATTACATTGAGAATGAGGGGGCGTTGCCGGTGGC
>JAGWPE010000223.1 GCA_028870635.1 Gammaproteobacteria bacterium
CGCACAGCAATCTCGAGCGCCGAGTCAGGCTCACTCCACCGTCACGCTCTTCGCCAGATTGCGCGGCTGGTCGACGTCGGTGCCCTTCAGGATCGCCACGTGATAGGCGAGGAGCTGCAGGGGAACGGTGTAGACGGCGGGGGCCTGGAAATACGTCACGTGCTTCGGCATTTCGATGACGGTGACGCCGTCGCTCGGCTGAAAGCCTGACTCCGGATCGGCGAAAACGATGAGCTCGCCGCCGCGAGCGCGCACCTCCATGAGGTTGGATTTCAGCTTCTCCAGCAGGTCGTTGTTGGGCGCGACCGCGATCACCGGCATGTCGGCATCGACGAGGGCCAGGGGACCATGCTTGAGCTCCCCTGCGGGATAGCTCTCGGCGTGGATGTAGGAGATCTCCTTGAGCTTCAGCGCCCCCTCCATGGCGATGGGGTACAGGGCGCCGCGGCCCAGGAAGAGCGCATGGCGCTTGTCGGCGAATCTTTCGGCGAGACGGTGGATGACGGGATCGAGCGCAAGCGTCTTTTCGATGATCGACGGTAACTCCACCAGTCGGCTCACCAGCCCGTGCTCGCGCTCCGCATCCGCCCCGTGATGGCGCGCAAGCGCAATGACCAGCATGGAGAGCGCTGCGAGCTGAGTCGTGAAGGCTTTGGTGGAGGCAACACCGATCTCCGGGCCGGCGCGCGTCAGCATGACCAGCTCCGACTCCCGCACCAGGGAGCTTTCCGGGGCGTTGCAGATGGCCAGAGTCGAGAGGTAGCCGGACTCCTTCGCCAGACGCAGCGCCGCCAAGGTGTCGGCGGTCTCGCCCGATTGGCTGATGGTGACGAAGAGCGACCCGGGCGGGACCAGGGGGTTGCGGTACCGGTATTCGCTCGCGATGTCCACCGCGCATGGGATGCGGCAGATCTGCTCGATGAAGTAGCGAATGGTCGCGGCGGCGTGGAAGCTCGTCCCGCAGGCCACGATGTGCACGCCCGCGGTGCGCTTGAATATCTCGGCGGCGGCAGGCCCGAATGCGGCCTCGAGGAGGCGGCCATTGGCGACGCGCTCCTGCAGGGTATCGGCAATGGCGCGCGGCTGCTCGTGGATCTCCTTCAGCATGAAGTGGCGGTACTGTCCCTTCTCGGCCGCATCGGCGTTGAGCTCGCTCTCGCGCACCGGGCGCTCGACCGAGTTGCCGTTGGCATCGATGACGCGCACCGACTTGCGCCGGATCTCGGCGACATCACCCTCCTCGAGGAACATGAACCGGCGCGTCACCGGCAGCAGCGCCGCAACGTCCGAGGCGACGAAGTTCTCTTCCACGCCCAGACCGATGACGACGGGACAGCCCTGCCGCGCGACGACCACTCGGTCCGGGTCTTTCTCGCCGACAACCGCCAGCGCATAGGCGCCTTCCAGCTCCGCCACCGTGGCACGCACGGCCTTGAAGAGGTCGCCGAGCGTCTCCAGGTGATAATGGATCCGGTGCGCCACCACTTCGGTGTCAGTCTCGGAGGAAAACTTGTAGCCGCGGCGCTCCAGCTCCGCGCGCAGCTCCTCGTGGTTCTCGATGATGCCGTTGTGGACGATGGCCAGGCCGCCGAGTGAGATGTGCGGGTGCGCGTTGCGCTCGCTCGGTACCCCATGGGTCGCCCAGCGGGTATGGGCTATGCCCAGCTTGCCGGTGACCGGGGTGCGCTCCAGCGCCTCCTCCAGCATCCGCACTTTACCGACGGTGCGCAGTCGCTTGAGCTCGCCGCTACCATCGAGGACCGCTACGCCCGCGGAGTCATAGCCTCGGTATTCGAGGCGCCGCAGCCCCTCCATGAGGATGGGGACGATATTGCGTTCCGCGATGGCGCCGACGATTCCGCACATAAGGATCAGGCCCTGGGGGTGTTCTAGGGCTGACAGTTTGCCTCAATTTCAGGCGGGACGGACGCGGCAGGCGCCGGGAGCGTAAGCCTGACGAGGCATCGCAGCTGCTCGTGCCGCTTTTTAAGCGCCATCGTCCCGGTGAGCCTGGTGAACGTTCTGCGGCGCGCGCCGGATTCGTCAGCCCGCGGCGCCGCATTTCACGGCCGCAGGCCTTGCCGGCGCGGTCAAGCTGAACAGGTCGAGCAGAATGACCGCGGCGAGGCCTCCCAGGGCGCCAAAGAGATGTGCGTCCACCAGAACCGGCATATTGCCGGGGAACGGCACAGCGCCCCGTGGATCTGCTCATATCCG
>JAGWPE010000224.1 GCA_028870635.1 Gammaproteobacteria bacterium
CGGTATCGGCACGAAGCTGGACTCGATCAGTAAACAGCTCGCAGGCTCTGTCAAGGAG
Organism: Gammaproteobacteria bacterium; assembly: GCA_028870635.1. Lineage (GTDB taxonomy): Bacteria > Pseudomonadota > Gammaproteobacteria > Steroidobacterales > Steroidobacteraceae > 13-2-20CM-66-19. The sequence goes on from JAGWPE010000224.1 coordinate 59, forward strand.
GCGGACACCCAGGAGGCGGGCCGCGCGAAGATCCGCACGATATTGGGTACCGAGGTGATGCAGGAGGCCGCGCTCAAGTAGCAGCGGCGGCAACCGCGCGCGGGCGCTCGGCCCGCCCGCGGAGGGAACGGAGAATGGAGAGTACGTGATCAGGCTGTGTGCGGCCGCGACGCTCGCGGCCATCCTGTCGGCAGGGGTTGCCGGCGCCGCAGATCTTGCCTTCCTCAACCGCGGCCACCCGGTTCTGGATGCGCACAACTGCTATCCATACGACGGGCGCTGGAACGATCGCACCCGCCGGGCACTGGATTCCGGGTATCCGGTGTCGATCGAGCAGGACCTCGCCTGGTATGTGGACCCAAAGACCGGCAAGGGCCGCATCGTCGTGTCGCACACGCCCCGGCCCACCGGCCGCGAGCCGACCTTGCGCGCTTATTTCTTCGAGCGGGTGCGCCCGATCATCGAGAAAGCACTGGCCGAGAACAAGCGCAGCCAGTGGCCGCTGATCATCCTGCATTTCGATTTCAAGGATACCCGCCCCGAGATTCTCCACGCCGCATGGCACCTGCTCGGCGAATATCAGCCGTGGCTCTCGACGGCTGCGAAGACCGCCGATCCTTACCAGTTGTCGCCGATCGATCGCAAACCCGTCCTCGTCGTGACCGAGGATTCCGATGCCCAGGCGAAGGTGTTCTACGACGACGTGCCGGTGGGCGGGCGTTTGCGCCTGTTCGGCTCGGCGCACACTCAGGATCCTCCGCCTGGAGACGGCCCGGCGCAGCGCGCGCGATGGGAGGCAACCGCTCCGCCCGCTCAACTGCTGACTACACGTGCCACGGACTATCGCCGCTGGTGGAACAACAGTTGGTGGGTCGTCGAGGAAGGCGGAGAGACCCGGGCTGGCGCCTGGACGAAGGGCGACGACGAGCGCCTTCGCGCCCTCGTCAACTATGCTCACGACCAGGGTTACTGGATCCGCTTCTACACACTCGACGGGTTCGGGCAGGCTCAGGACAGGGGCTGGGACGCAGGCTACAACTTCGGATCCATGCACCGCGTCATCCCGCGCTGGCAGGCTGCAATCGCCGCCGGGGTGGACTTCATTGCCACCGATCAATACGAAGCGCTGTCGCGGTATCTCCACCAGCGGGATCAGGACCTGCGACCCGGCAACTGATCGCGAGTCGCCGAGCGTCGAAAGGCGGTCACGCCGCCGGTGACGATCGGATCGACGTCACGTCGGAAAGCCCTTCGTCCGCCGCGTTCTGCCTCTCCTCCGGCCGCCCGACCGGATTGAATCCGCCCGACTGCTTGCGCCAGAGCTCCGCGTAGAGGCCGCCCTGCAGCAGCAGCTCCGCATGCGATCCGTCCGCGACGATGACGCCGCGATCGAGAACGATGAGGCGGTCCATGTCCATCACCGTGCTCAGGCGGTGCGCGATGGCGATCACCGTCTTGCCCGTCATCGCCTCCGTCATCGCCTGCTGGATCATCTGCTCGCTGTGGCTGTCGAGCGCGCTGGTGGCCTCATCGAGCAGCAGGATGGGCGCGTCGCGCAGGATCGCCCGCGCGATGGCGATGCGCTGCCGCTGGCCGCCGGAAATCTTGATGCCGCGCTCCCCGACCAGGGTGTCATACCCTTGCTCCAGCTCGACGATGAACTCGTGCGCATGCGCACGCTTGGCGGCCGCGATCACCTCCTCGTCCGTCGCATCCGGCCGTCCATAGCGGATGTTCTCCAGGAGACTGCGGTGGAAGAGGCTCGTATCCTGCGGGATCAGGCCGATGGTGCCCCGCAGGCTCTCCTGGGTCACGGCGCGGATGTCCTGACCGTCGATCCGGATGGCTCCGGCCGTCACATCGTGCATGCGCATCAGCAAGCCCATCAGCGTGGTCTTGCCCGCGCCGCTCGGACCGACCAGGCCCACGCGCTGACCCGGCGGGATGTACAGCTCGAAGTCGTTGACGATGTTCCGCGAGCCGCGCCCGCGGCCCCGCGGCTCATAGGCGAAGGCGATGCGCTCGAAATGGATGGCGCCGCGCGAGACGGCCAGCGTCACCGCCCCCGGCTGGTCCCTAACCGTCGCCGGCACGATCAGCGTCTCGATGCTCTCCCGCGCGGAGCCCAGCTGATCGTAGAAATCGGGAATGCGCTGCCCCAGGTTGTAAGCGGTCTGCAACAGAGAGCCGGTGAGCGCCGTCACCATGACGAAGTCTCCGGCAGTCATGCGGCCATGCACCCATTCGTAGAGCGCACCGCCCACGAAGCCGATCCACATGAGGATGTCCATGACGTACTGCGAGCATCGCAGGCGCACGACCGATCGATAGAGCGCCATGCGCCTATCCCGCTCCTCGCCGGTGTATCGCGTCAGCTCACGATCCTCGAGCGTCTGATTGGCGAAGCAGAAGACGTTGCGGACGTTGGTAATGACGTCGACGATCCGGCCGGTCACCGCGGCGCGTGTCTCGTTGTTCGCGGCGGCGCGCCTGGCGCATTCGCGGCCGAGGAGCAGGCTGCCGGTGAAATAGACGACGATGCCGAGCCCCGCCGCGGCGCAGAACACCGGGCTGGCGATATAGAAATACGCCGCGACGAAAACGAAGAACATCGCGCCCGGGATGAAGTCGAACACCGTCATGTCGAACAGCATCAGCATCTGGTCGGGCAGCATGACGGCGCGATGCGCGATCTTCCCCGACAGCGTGCTCTCGAAGTAGGCGGGCGAGAGACGCTGCGCGTACGCGAACACTTCCTCCTTGATCCGGATCAGCATGGGCGAGCGCGTGTGGTAGGAGCAGAACCACATGGCCGCATCGCAGAAGAAGCGCGCACCCACCAGCGCGGCAAAGAGGACGAACGGCCCCGCCAACGCCCGCTGCGCATCGTGAACGGGGCCGTGGAGGCTGAGCACCGTGTCGGTGAGCTGCTTGGTGGCAAAGGCGATGGAGGCGAAGATCGCCCTTCCGAGCACCGGGAAGGCGAGCAATCCCAGGCAGCCCCAGCGAAACTGCCGCGCGAAATACAGGAAGAATCGGTTGAGGCGGTTCGGCAGGGCGGGAGCGTTCATGCGGGAGCGTCAGGGCAGCGGTGCGCCGCTGCGGCGGCTCGATGGGGCGGAGACACCCTGTCTTCGCTTCGATGAGAGCCTATTCGCTCCCGGTGCCGCCCCGCAAGTCCGGGCTGCGGGATTGTGGCGGATTTCTCCCTCGGCTCACCGCTCGCGGCCCCGTCAGGCCACCTGGGCCATCGCGGCGACGCGCTCCCAGGTCGTGGCTCGGAAGCTCTCGCGTGCGTTCATTCGCCCGAGCCATGCAGACAGGTTTGCGCGGCCAGCAGTCAATGACTCCCATTCCGGCGTTTGCGCGAGAAAGTCCATCTGCGAGGCGACGACCATGTCGGCCAGCGAGACCTGCGACCCGGTCAGATAGCTGTTGCCGCCCAGCAACCGCGATATCTCCGCCATCACGACATGCGCGCGGGGTACCGCCTCGGCGATTGCAGCCTCATCCGGCGGCAATCCGAGCAGTCGGGGACGCACTATGCGCTGGAAGCCGATGATGTTGTTGACACCCTGGTGCAGATACCAATCACAGATGCAGAGCATCTGATCCATGCGCGCCGCGGCTCTGGGATCTGCCGGCGTCAGCGCTGGAACGGGCAGCAGCCTGTCCAGATATCGCAGGACCGCCTGCGTCTCATACAGCGTGAAGCCGTCGTGCTCCAGCACGGGCACGCGTCCGAAAGGATGCATGGAGAGATGCGGCTCGCTCTTGATGGAGCGCGGCTCGACGGCCACGAAGCGAAACGCCGCGTTCTTCTCGACCAGCGTGGCGAGGACGGCGCGCCCGAAAGGACTGCCGGGAATGCTGTGTACGACCAGGCTCGACATGAATCGGCTCCTCAGTCTTGACTGTCGCTGTAGCGCGCAAAGTGGCCGGCGAAAGTGGGCCAGCCGCCTCTGAGCTTGCCCGCGTACTCTTCCGCGTCGGCTCCGTAGCGCTCGAGATTCCGGTGCTCGAGCGTCACGCGCGTGCCGCCGCCCGCCAGCGCGGCGAAGCTCAACTCCAATTCCGTCAGGAAATCAGGGTCGTAACGCCACTGTGCATTCAGCTGCCAGCCGAGGAGCACCCGCCCGGGCGGCTCCCAGGCCAGCACCCGGCCCCATTGAATCTCGTTGCCTTCGGCGTCGCGCTCGAACCAGCGCCCGCCTGGGCGGGGCTCTATCACGATGTCGGCGTGCGGATTGGGCGCCAGCGTCTTCCCTTTCGGCCACCACGCGCCCATGTGCGCGGTGAAGAGCTCGAACGCACGGGCGGGCGGCGCCTTCACTTCGACGCTGTGCAGGACCGGGTCAATGCTCACTTGTCGAGCTCCTGTTCGTGTTGTTGGTCGGCGAACCGCCTGAAGGCGTCGAGCGCGGACGCCCAATGGGAATCCAGCCAGCGGCGCATGGCGGCAATGCCGCGCGGATCGAGACTGTAGATACGGCGCGTGCCTTGGGAGATCTCCCGGACCAGCCCCGCCTCCTTCAGCACCTTGAGATGCTGCGATACCGCGGGCCGGCTCACGGGCAGGCCGCGCGCCAGGTCAACGACGGCGGAAGGCTGCGCAGCTAGCCGCTCGAAGATCGCCCGCCGCGTGGGATCTCCGAGTGCCCCCAGACTTTCCAGCGCGCCGACTACGTAAGTCATTGCTTACGGTAACCATATACTTACCGAATGTCAAGCGAGCGGCGCGAAGAGCGCTCTCGCCGCCGGACCAGCGTCCAGGCTGCCGCCGAGAACACCAGAATGTTTGAGGCAATCACCGGCTTCGAGGCGATCAGCACCCCGAAGGCGATCCACAGCGCGGCGCCCAGCATCTGCAGGCCGCGCAACACCGCGGGCCTGGAGAAAAAATATGACGCGACGAACACGGCGGTCGCAATCCATCCCATGGTGTCTGCGAGGGACAGGCTCGGCAGGATCATCGGCTCTCTCCTTCTGGAGGCGAGGCTTTCTTCGATCGCATCCGTGCGAGTCGTGCTCGCGCCGAGGCGGCGGAGCGCACTGCGCGGCAATTATATAGAAAATTTGCGGGCCACATCCCTACCTATGCGACCGCCGCGGTGGAGCGTACGATACTCACCCTGACAGTCCCGCTGCCCGTCCCCTTCGGACCGAGGTAACAATGGATCCGCGACTCGTCACTCCGTATCTCATCGCCGCGCTCGTCGTCTGGGCCGTCTATCGCCGCATGCGCCGCTCCTTTGGCCGCCAGCGCGTGCGCGACGGGCGTATGTGGCTCAGGATCGGCGTCCTGACGCTGGTCACAGCGCTCATCACTGTCGGGATCGCACGCAACGTCGACGTGCTCGCTGCGCTGCTCGTCGGAATCGCCTGCGGCGCGGTGCTGGGCTACCTCGGCCTCAGGCACACCAGGTTCGAGATAACGGCCGACGGCCGCTTCTACACACCGCACGCATACATCGGCCTGGTGGTGACCGCGCTATTCCTGGGCCGGCTCGTGTACCGGTTCCTCGGCGCCTACAACGGCGTGATTCCGGCTGCGGCCGCGGGTCAGAATCTCGCGGCCGCCTATCAACACAATCCCTTGACCCTCGCCATTTTCGGGGTCCTCGTCGGCTACTACGTGCTCTACTACGTGGGCGTGCTGCAGCGCACCAAACCTCCGGCATCCATGGGCGCCGCCGGAGCCTGACGGCCAGAGGCCGCTACGGCCGGAAAAGCCGCGCCGCCGCCCGCGGGTTCGACGGGAAATACCCGTGAAAATACGTCGCGACCAGCCGCTCGCGGCGGTATATCGCCTCTCCCGCCGCGCTCGATTGCGCTCGCTCGGTGTGCGCCGCGGGGGCGAGAGGTGTCTCGACCGTCGAGTGATGGAAAGTGTGTCCACGCACTTTCCCACCTGGCAGCGGCGCCGTGTGGTAGCCGAGGCTCTGCAAGCGCGCGTGCATGATCCCTTCGCCCGGCAGAACGCCGGCCATGGCTGCGCGGCTGCCCCGATGGTCGGTCAGGAATTCCAACAGGTACAGCATGCCGCCGCACTCCGCGTAGGCGGGCTTCCCCGAGCTCACGTGCCGCTTGAGCGCGCCGGCCAGCTCGCGATTGGCGCTCAAGCGCTCGAGGTGCAGTTCCGGATACCCGCCGGGCAGATAGATGCTGTCGACGGGCGGCAGGTCGGTCGCCGTCAGCGGTGAGAAAAACACCACCTCGGCGCCCAACGTCCGCAGCAAGTCGAGATTCGCCGGGTAAAGAAAGGAAAACGCCCGATCGCGCGCGACCCCGATGCGGACCCCGGCCAGCGGGCGCTCGCGCGCCGCCTCCTCGGCATCGGCATCGGCCGCGGCGTCAGCCAGCTCGACTTCAGGCGGCAGGTCGCCCAGCTCGGTACCCTCCAGTGCCGAGGCCGCAGCCGACAGCCGTTGCTCGAGGTCCGCGACCTCCTCTGCCTGAACCAACCCAAGATGCCGGTCCGGCAGCTCGAATGCGGCGTCCCGGGAGATCCCGCCGAGAAACCGCATGCCGGCAGGCATACCCTGCCTGGCGAGATTCGCGTGCCCCGCTCCGGCCACGCGATTCGCCAATGCGCCGTGGAAGGGAAGCTCCGGCGAATAGTGCGCAAGACCGTAGGCAACTGCCCCGAAGGTCTGCGCCATCGCCTCCGCGCCGATCACCGCGAGCACCGGTATACGGAAGAGCCTGGCCAGGTCCGCGCTGCTCGGCGTGCCGTCGTAAAGACCCATGACGCCTTCGATCAGGATGAGGTCGGCAGCACCGGCGGCGTCGTGCAGAAGCTTGCGGCATTGCGCCTCGCCGGCCATCCACAGATCGAGCTGATAGACGGGCCGGCCGCTCGCGCGCTGCAGAATCATCGGATCGATGAAATCCGGACCCGTCTTGAATACCTGGACCGCGCGGCCGCGCGCGGTGTGGTGCCGCGCCAGCGCAGCGGTCACCGTGGTTTTGCCCTGCCCCGAGGCGGGCGCGCTGATGAATAGAGCCGGGCAGCGCCTGCTCGACACGATCAGCGCGCCCTTGGCCGGGATCCCCGCCGGACTTTGCGAGACCTGTCGTAAGGATTCGCGTCCGTGCGGTACTCGATGACCACGGGCGTCGCGAACAGGTCGTATGTCTTGCGAAAGACGTTCACCAGGTATCGCGTGTAGGCATCCGGAACGGACGCAGTTTGGTTCCCATGGATGACGATTCGCGGCGGATTACGGCCGCCTTGGTGTGCATAACGCAGCTTGATCCGCCTGCCGTGCACGAGCGGCGGCTGGTGCACCGTCAATGCATGCGCCAGCGTTCGCGTCAGCTCCTTGGTGGGCATCTCCCGCATGGCCGCCTCGTAGGCCCGCACGGCCGACTGCATGAGCTCGCCGACTCCCGTGCCGTGCCGCGCCGAGATGAAGTGCAGCGGCGCGAACGCCACGAAATCCAGCCTCAGCGCCAGCTGCCGATGAATCTCCTCGCGCTGCTCCGCCGCAATCCCGTCCCACTTGTTGATGGCGATGATGAGCGCCCGGCCGCGCTGCAACGCAACTCCGAGGACGCTCGCGTCCTGCTCCGACACCGTATCATGCGCATCGACCACGAGAATCACCACGTGCGCCTCGTCGATCGCCTGCAGAGTCTTCGCAACGCTCGCGCGCTCGATTACGTCTTCCACCCTGGCGCGGCGGCGCATGCCGGCGGTATCGATGAGTTGGAACTTGCGACCGTCACGCTCGAACGGCACGAGGATGCTGTCCCGGGTGGTGCCCGGCTGATCGCTCGCGATGACCCGCTCCTCGCCGATGAGGCGGTTGACCAGCGTGGACTTACCGACGTTCGGGCGGCCGATGATGGCGATGCGGACGCCCTCCGCGGCGGGGTCCGCCGCCTCCGCCGACTCCGGCTCGAGTCCGCCGAGCGCCTGTGCCATCAGGTCCTCGCATCCCTGTCCGTGACTCGCCGAGATGCCGAACGGCTCTCCGAGGCCGAGCGCATGGAAATCGGCCGCTGCGACATCGGGATCCAGTCCCTCCGCCTTGTTGACGGCGAGCGTCGTCGGCTTCCCGGACTTGCGGATCTCCCGGGCTACGAAGTCATCCTGGGGTGTCAGGCCCGCCCGGCCGTCGACCAGCAGAATGAGTCGATCGGCCTCGGCGACGGCGCGCTCCGTCTGCGCGCGCATCTGCGCCTCGATCCCCTTGGGGTTCTCTACCAGCCCGCCCGTGTCGATCACCACGAAAGGCATCGGTCCCACGCGTCCAAAGCCATACTGGCGATCGCGGGTGAGTCCCGGCACGTCCGCAACGATCGCATCGCGCGTACCGGTGAGCACGTTGAACAGGGTCGACTTGCCGACGTTTGGCCGGCCTACTAGCGCAATGACGGGCAGCATAGGCTGCTGCGGATGTTATCCGCGAGGCGACATCCGGTAGGCACTGATGCGGCCGCCATCATTGATGACCACCACCTCATTGCCTTCGACGATGGGCGGATTGCTGATGCGCAGCCTGCCGGCCCGCACGCGAGCGACGAAGGATCCGTTGCTCTTGTCGAGGAAGTGCACGTAGCCCTGGAAGTCGGCGGCGATCACCGCATCGTCGCTCACCGCAACGGCCGTGAGGCCCCGGTAGCGCAGCGCAGCCTGGCTCCAGATCACCGAGCCGTTGCTGGGATTGAGCGCATCGACCTGCCCGTCAGCCGTCGCCATGTAGACCACGCTGTTGCCGAAGGCCAATCCGCGGTAGCTCGACGCTTTGTGCGCCCACCATGTCTGCCCGCTGTCCAGCGCGAGCATCGTTACGTTGCCGTGATAGCCGACCGCATAGACATCCTTGCCGGCGACGCTCACCGGTCCATCGACGTCCGCCAGTCTTTGGATCTCCGTGCGGCCATGCGGTGCCGCCACGGCCGCCTGCCAGACCTGCGAGCCGTCGGCCGAGTTGACCGCGACGACCTTGCCGTTGTCGAAGCCGCAGATGATGAGATCCCCGACGATGACAGGCGTCGACGTGCCGCGCAGCGACAGCGACGGTACGTCCTGCTCCGTCTCCCACAATTCATGGCCGTCGGTCGGGGAGAGGGCGCGCAGCTTGCCGTCGACGGAGCGCACCGCCACCACATTGTCGGAGATGGCGGGCGCCGAGATCACCGCCCCGTTGATCAACACTGTCCACAGCGTCTTGCCGTCGGCTGCATTCAGCGCGACCACGTGGCCGTCGCTCGCGCCCACGACGACGAGGTTGCCGCGGACCGCCGGTCCGCCTCCCAGAGGCAGCCGCGTGTTGGTGCGCCACAGCCTGTGGCCGGTCCGCAGATCGAACGCCGCAACCTCGCCCTTGTGACCCGAGGCGAATACGCGATCTGCGTCCAGCGCGAGACCCAGGCCCAGGCGCAGCTGCTTGGCGCCGCGGTCGGAGACCGAGGCGCTCCAGAGGTGCTCCACGCGCAGTGTCGACTTGATCGGGGCGAGCTTCGCGGGCTGCTCCGGATTCTTGTTCTTGGAGCAGGCGGCGAGCAGGCACAGGGCCGCGGCCAGCACGGCCCAGCAGCGCATCGATCGCATGGTGTTGGTTTGCAAGGGAGCCCTCATGCGCAGCAGCGCACAATCGTCACTGGGGATGGGTGCCGGCCGGCGGGGCCGCCGCCCTGATCGCGGCCGGCTTGCCGCTCTGCACGGCCGCCACATCCGCCGCCAGGTCGGAGATCTTCAGACCGAGCAGGCCGGGATCGGTCTCACCGCCCGTATCGGTCGCACGGGCCAGCCGGTACTGCGCAAGGGCGGCGGATTTATCGCCCATGGCGTAGTAGGCGTCCCCGCGCGCGACTGCATAGAGGGGTGCCAACGCGCCGGGATTGGCGCCGTTCAAGGTGGCTATCGCCTCTGACGGCTGGTGCTGTGCGATCTGCACACGCGCGAGTCTCTGCCGGGCGATCAGCCTCAGAACGGAATCACTGGAGTGCTGCATGACGCCTCGCAGCTCATCCGCCGCCCTTCCGAGCTCGGCGTCCTCGACAAAGGCTTTCGCCGATGCGAGGCGCGCCTGATCGGCGTACGGTGAAGAGGGGTATTGACGCTCCAGGTCTCCCAGGAGAATGAAGGCCTGGGTACGGTTGCCCTGCGCGAAGGCATTCTCCATCTGGACGTACATCGCGCCGGCCGCGAGGTCGACGTCGTTCTCGTGCGCCTGCCACCAGCGGTAGCCGCCGAATCCCAGGCCGGCGATGGCGATACCGGCCACGATGGCCAGCCCGTTCTCCCGCACCCAGCGCTTGAGCGCTTCCCACTGTTCACGTTCGTTCAGTAAATAATCGTCCACCACCCCTCCTCGAGGAGTCATTCTGCCGGCGCCGCGGCGCCGGTGAGTGCCGCTTCGATTGCCGCGGCTAGCTCAGGCAGCGGGCATTCGCTCTGACCCGCCTCGTTGCGCAAAGGTTTCACCGCGGCGACACCGCGGGCGAGCTCGTCATCCCCCAGAATCACCGCCAAAGCCGCGCCGCTGCGATCGGCGCGGCGAAACTGTGCCTTGAAATTGCCGCCCCCGAGATTGAGATCGAACCGCCGCCGCGGCAGCTCGTCCCGCAGCCGCTCGACCAGGCCGATGCCCGCGGCGCTGGCGCGCACGCCGCTGACCACCACGTAAACGTCGGCAGCTCGCCCCGCCGGCACATGCCCGGCCTGCACGAGCAGCTCCACGACCCGCTCCACCCCCATCGCGAAACCGATGCCCGGCGTAGGCTCCCCTCCCAGCTGAGCGATGAGCCCATCGTAGCGGCCGCCGGAGCATACGGCATCCTGGGCGCCGAGTGCGTCGGTAATCCATTCGAATACCGTGCGGCTGTAGTAGTCGAGACCGCGGACGAGCCGCGGATTGACGCGAAACGGGATGCCGATGGACTCGAGCGCGGCACAGAGCGCGTCGAAGTGCTCGCGGGACTGCGGGTCGAGATGATCGGTGAGCAGCGGCGCGCCCGCAATGACCGCGCGCATCTCGGGATTCTTGCTGTCCAGGATGCGCATCGGATTGCCCTCGAGACGCCGCCGGCTGTCGGCATCGAGCGAGCTCTCGTGCGCGCGGAAGTATCCGATCAGCTTCTCGCGGTACGCGCGCCGCGACTCCGGCGTGCCGAGAGAGTTGATCTCGAGCCGTACACGCTCGATCCCGAGACGGCGCCAGAGCCGCGCGGTGAGCGCGATCAGCTCCGCATCGACATCGGGGCCGGGAATGCCGACCGCCTCGACGTCGATCTGGTTGAACTGGCGGTAGCGGCCCTTCTGCGGCCGCTCGTGGCGGAACATGGGCCCGACGCACCAGAGCTTGTGCCGCTGACCGCGCAGCATGCCGTTCGAGATGAGCGAGCGCATGATGCCGGCGGTCGCCTCCGGACGCAGCGTCAGGCTCTCCCCGCCCTGATCGGAGAAGGTATACATCTCCTTCTCGACGACGTCGGTGTATTCGCCGATCGCGCGCTTGAAGAGGGCGGTGTGCTCCACGACCGGAACCCGGATCTCCTCATATCCGTAGGAGGCAAGCAGCTCCCGGGCGCAGTCCTCCAACCGCTGCCAGGCGCCGACCTCGGCGGGCAGCACGTCGTTCATTCCACGGACCGGCTGGATCTCAACGGTCAACTCAACCTCCATTCTTCCGCGGCGCTGCGAGCACGCTGCCGTCGGCGGCAATCAGGAATCGGGCGGTGTGATCGGCCCGCACGAAATGCGAGATCGATGCCGTCCGGCCGCCGACCTCGATCGTGACCTCGCTGGCATCGCCCAACATGACGCTGAACGGGGGAACCCCCTGGAGCTTGCGAGTCGCAGGCCCGGCGGAGAGGCCATAGAGCAGACGCCGGCCGGTCGCGTCGTAGACCTCCGTCCAGCTGTCGGCGGAGTACGTAAATACCGCGTCGATTTCCCCGCGCGCGGCCGCGACCGGCTTGGCTCGTTCTCCCGCGCTGGACACCGGCGGCGCAGCTGCGCCGCTGGCCCGAGCCAGGCTGACGGGCTGCGCCAGCGCGGCCGGCTGCGCCAGCGGCGCGGGTTGATCCGGGCGCATGGACCCTGCCGCGGAAACCGCAGCCGGGACCGGGCGGGTTGCGGTGATGAGCCACTGCCGGTGCGACAGCGATACGCCCCACCACACCGTGCCGGCCACCGCAAAGACGACAACGACGATCACCGCCGGTGCAACGAGCCTGCCGGCATCATCGACGATGGGCTTCGGGACCCGTGTCAGGTCCGGGGCCGGCGTCTGCGTGCCTTGCGCGTAGAGCTCGAACAGGGACTCCGGCGACTCGCCCACCAGCTCCGCGTAGTGGCGCAGGTGTCCCTTGACGTAGACCGGTGCGCCGAGCGCCGCGAAATTGTCGGCCTCGAGCGCTTCCAGAAGGTCGGGGTCGACGTGCAGCTTCTCCGCCGCCTGCAGGATGGTGAGGCGGCTGCGCTCACGGGCGCTGCGCAGCCGAGCGCCGATGCCTTCCGACATGGCGGTCAGCCCGGGTTGCGGCCGAGATCGGCCAGGGCGTGCGCCTGCGCCGAGTCCGGGAAGTCGAGCTGCAGGCGGCGCGCATATAACGCCGCATCGAGCCGATCCCCCTGCGCGCGGGCCACCTTCACGGCGAGCAGCAGCAGGTCAGGGGTCTCCTGGTTGGACGCGAGGAAGGCGTCGATCTCCTGATGGGCCTGTACGAGCTTGCCCAGGGAGAAGTCGAGATCCGCGAGCTGCCACAGAGCCTGCGCGAAGCTGGGCCGTATGGCGAGCGCATTGCTGAACATCTGCGCCGCCTCGACATCGCGATGCGCGGAGCGCAGGCAGACGCCCGCGTTGTCGTATGCAAGCTCCGGCGTCAGGTAGAGCGGGTTGTGCGCGGCCCCCAGAAAGGTCTGTACGCCTTCATCGACCCGACCGACGCTGCAGAGGTAGACCGCGTAGTTGTTCTGAAAATCGGGATTCTTGGGCGCAAGCCGCAGCGCCGCGCGGAATTCGCGGTCGGCCTGCTTCGGGTCCTGCAGCCGGGCGAACAGCAGGGCGCGCGCGCTGTGCACATCCGGATCGTCGGGATTTTCCTTCAGCGCGCGGTCGAGCTTGGCCTGCGCCACGGCCAGGTCGCCGCGGCGCATGTAGGCGATCCCGAGCTCCGTGTTGTAGATGGCGGCATCGCGGCGCTGCTCCACCGCCTGTTGGTTCGCGCAGCCGGCCAGGACGCCCGCGAGCAATACGGCGGCGAGGGTGCCGATCGTTGCAGGCGATTTTCTCATGCCTGCACCGCGAGCCCGAATGTACGGCTGCCGAGCCGCACGGTGGTGCGATCGATCACCCGCCCGGCGAGCTGGCCGCAGGCGGCGTCGATGTCATCGCCGCGCGTCCTGCGCACCGTGGCCAACACTCCCCGGCGGATCAGCTCATCCCGGAACGTTTGCACCGCCTCCGGCGCGCAGCGGCGGTAGCGGGTACCCGGAAAGGGATTGAACGGGATGAGGTTCACCTTCGCGGGATGGCCCGCGAGGAGCTTGGCGAGGGCGCGCGCCTGCGCGGGCGAGTCGTTGACACCCGCGAGCAGGACGTATTCGAAGGTGACGCTGCGGCCGTTCTGCTCATCGAGGTAGTGCCAGCACGCCTCGAGAAGCTCCCCGATCGGATGTTTGCGGTTGATCGGCACGAGCTCGTTGCGCAGCCCGTCGTCGGGCGCATGCAGGGAGACCGCGAGCGCCACGTTGCTGTGCTCGGCCAGCTTGTAGATCTGCGGCACGAGTCCCGAGGTCGACAGGGTGACGCGCCGGCGCGAGAGGTCGAAGCCGAAGTCATCGAGAAAGATCTCGAGCGCCGGCACGACGTTGCGGAAGTTCGCGAGCGGCTCTCCCATGCCCATGAGCACGACGTTCGTCACGATTCGCTCGCGTGCGGCCTCATGCGCAAACGAGCCGGCGAGCTCCCGGTTGGCGAGCCAGACCTGGCCGACGATCTCGGCGGTGGTCAGGTTGCGGTTGAAGCCCTGCTGCGCCGTCGAGCAGAAGGAGCAGTCGAGCGCGCAGCCGACCTGAGAGGAGATGCAGAGCGTGCCCCGGTCCGGCTCCGGGATGAAGACCATCTCGAAGGCCTGCGAAGAGTCGGCGCGCAGCAGCCACTTGCGCGTGCCGTCGGCGGACTGCTGCGCGCTGACGATCTGCGGCGTGGCGACGCAGGCGCGCTCGATGAGCTGGGCGCGAAAGTCCTTGGCGAGGTCGGTCATGCGCTCGAACGAGGACTCGCCGCGCTTGTACACCCAGTTCATGAGCTGACGCGCGCGGAAAGGCTTGCCCCCGAGCTCCCCCACGAACGTCTCGAGCGCCAGGCGCGGCAGCCCCAGCAGATTCGTCACGGTCGTGTCGGGGGATGTCATGGCGGGCTTCCGCGGCTCAGCCGCGCGGATGCAGCTCCGTGGTGCTGAAGAAGTAGGCGATCTCACCGGCCGCCGTGTCCGGCGCATCCGAGCCGTGGACGACATTCTGCTCGATGCTGAGCGCGAGGTCGGCGCGGATCGTCCCCTGAGCCGCCTTCTTCGGATCGGTGGCGCCCATGATCTCGCGGTTGCGGGCAATGGCGTTCTCGCCCTCGAGCACCTGCACCACGACGGGACCGGAGGTCATGTAACGCACCAGATCCTTGAAGAACGGGCGCTCCCGGTGAACGGCATAGAAGCCCTCGGCCTCGCGCTCGGACAGGCGCAGCATGCGGGCGGCGATGATGGTGAGGCCAGCTTTCTCGAAACGGCGATAGACCTCGCCGATGAGGTTGCGGCTGACGCCGTCCGGCTTGACGATGGACAGGGTGCGCTCGAGCGCCATTTCGGGGGTCCTTTCGGGTAGATATTCTGAACGCAGCCGCGTAGTTTAGCCCTCAGCCGGCTAGGGCGCCAATTCGTGCAGCTTTCAACAGCAAGCTATTGAGCAGGCAAAGGCCGCCCTTTGCCTGCGGGGTCGATCCCGTTCACCACCTGGCTGCCCAAAGCGCCGCAGGCGACTTTGGGCCAATTTACACGCTAAAGCTCTCCCCGCAACCGCACTCCCCCTTCACATTGGGGTTACGGAAGCGGAACGCTTCATTGAGGCCCTGCTTGACGAAATCCACCTCGGTGCCGTCGATCAGGGAGAGGCTTTCGGGGTCCACGCAGACCTTCACGCCGCGGTCCTCGAACACCACATCGCCGGTCTGGACCGCGTCGGCGTAGTTCACGACGTACGCGAAGCCGGAGCAGCCGGTCTTGCGCACCCCGAGCCGCAGCCCGATGCCGTGCCCCCGGGCGGCGAGAAACGTCTTGATGCGGTTGGCGGCGGATTCCGTCAGCGAAATGCCCATGTGCGCGATTTTACTCCCGCTCGGGCCAGTGCCGGGCACAGTCCGCGAGCGCATCTTCGACCACCAGCAGGCGTCCGAGTTTCTCTACCGGAACGGCCAGGGCCTCAGCCCATTCGGCCGGTGTCCCCGGCGCCAGATCCGCGCGGCCCCGGCCGCGCAGCCGCTCGGCCACCCAGGCTGCAACGGCCAGAGTATGGGGACAGCCGTAGGCCTTGAACAGTGCGGCCTTCACGAGGCCGTCCCCGATGCTGAGCCTGAACCGGATCCATACCTCCCGGCCCGGCCCGCCTGCCTCTCCGACGACCTGGGCAGGGCTGGATGGCGCCCCCGCGGGCTCTGATGCGGGCGAGAGCGCGCGCAGCCGCGTCACCTCCCGGCGAATGGCCTCCACTGCCACGTCAATGTGCTGCGGCAGGCTGAACCGCCCGAAGCTCAGCCGCAACGAGCTCTGCGCCACCTGGGTGTCTCTGCCGAGAGCTCTGAGCACATAGGAAGGCTCCGCGGACGCCGAGTTGCACGCCGACCCCGTGGATACCGCCAGCTCGCACAATCCCGCGACCAGGCTCTCGCCCTCGACACCCTCGAAGGACACATTGAGGATCCCGGGGACGCAGGGCGCGCCCTCCCCGTTCGCATGCACGCCGCCCAGGCTCGCGAGACCCTGCCATAGGCGCTCCCGCAAGCCGGCCAGCCGCGCGCCCTCCGCGCCGAGGCTCCGGCGGGCAATGTCGCATGCCACGCCGAAACCGGCTATCTGATGGGTGGGCAGTGTTCCGGGCCGCAACCCGTTTTCCTGGCCGCCGCCGAAGACGATCGGCTGCAGGCGCGCTCGCGCCCCGCTGCGCACGTAGAGCGCGCCGATGCCCTTGGGCCCGTAGAGCTTGTGCGCCGTGATGGACATGAGGTCGACCGGCAAAGCATGCACATCGATGGGAATCCTGCCGGCCGCCTGCGCGGCATCGCTGTGGAAGAGCACGCCGCGGGCACGGCAGAGATCGCCGATCGAGGCTATGTCCTGGATCACCCCGATCTCGTTGTTGACGAGCATGATCGACACCAGCACCGTATCCGCCCGCAGCGCCGCGGACACGATGTTTGGATCGATTCTTCCGCTGCGGTCCGGCGGCAACAGGGTGACGGCGAAGCCTTCCTTTTCCAGCCGCTTCACCGGATCGAGCACCGCCTTGTGCTCGATGCGCGAGCTCACGATGTGCCGGCCGCGATGCGCATTGGCGCGCGCAGCGCCGAGGACGGCCAGGTTGTCGGACTCGGTGGCCCCGGAGGTGAAGACGATTTCCCCGGGAGCCGCGCCGATGAGCGCCGCGACCTCCCCGCGCGCCCGCTCGATGCGCTCCGCCGCACGGCGGCCGAAGAAGTGGGTGATGGAGGAGGCATTGCCGATTCCGTCGGGCCCGGCAAGGCAACTGCCCATCGCCGCCGCCACGGCCGGATCGACGGGTGTCGTGGCGGCATAGTCGAGGTAGAGCGGCTCCGGGACCGTCACGGCCGCTCCGGTCCCGCGCCCGCCCGCCGCCGGCGGCTCTGTACCGCCGTCAGGATGCCGCGGAGTATGTTGACCTCGTTGCGATCGAGGGCCGCGCGTTGGAACAGCCTGCGCAGCCGTGCCATGAGGTGCGTGCCGCCCTGAGTGCGGTCCCGGAAATCGACCTCCTCCAACACCTGCGCGAGATGCTCGTACAGCCGCTCCATCTCCTCAGGAGCAGCGAGCGGCACGCGCGGCCCTTGATCAGGGTCGTGCCACTGGCCGTCCATGGCGTCAGACCCGCCGGCGGGCACTTCCGTTTGCGGGCGCTCGCCGGAGCGAGGACACGTTGAGTGTCCTCGCTGAAAGGCACCGGCTCGCCCGCGCGCGCGATGGAGCTCGTAGGCGACGATCTGCACCGCCATCGCCAGGTTGAGCGACGGATAGGACTCGCTCGCCGGAATCCGGATCAGAAGATGCGCCGCCTCGAGCTGCTCGTTCGTGAGACCCGCCCGCTCCGACCCGAAGAGCACCGCCGCCGGGCCGCGCAGCGCTTCCCGCAGCACCCGCTGCGCCGCCTCGCGCACGTCCGCCACCCGGAAATACTGATCCCGCGTGCGTGAGGTGGTCGCCGCTATGAAGCCGCAGCCGGCGAGAGCCTCGGTCACCGTCGCGACGACGCGGGCTTTTTCCAGCACGTCGTCGGCGCCGGAGGCGCGCGCAATCGCCTCGCTGTGCGGGAACTGCCGCGGATTGACGAGCACCAGCTGCTCCAGCCCCATGTTCTTCATGGCGCGCGCCACCGCCCCGATGTTGCCGGGATGCGAGGGCTCGACGAGAACGATGCGGATCTCTGGGGTGTCCATGGCGATCTGCTGGTCTGTGTTACCCTAGGGCGGATCAGCGGCGGCCGCAAGGGCCGCGCCCTTCACGTGAGCTTCCGTGCACCCGCTTCTCAATATCGCAGTCCGCGCCGCGCGCCGCGCCGGCGAAGTCATCGTCCGCAGCCTCAACCGGCTGGAATCGCTCACCATCACCTCGAAGGGGCGCAACGACTTCGTCAGCGAGGTCGACCGCAACGCGGAGCAGGAAATCATCGGTATCATCCGCCACCACTATCCGGATCACGCGGTGCTCGCCGAGGAGAGCGGCCGCAGCGGCGAGCACGACACGGTCTGGATCATCGATCCGCTGGACGGCACGACCAACTTCCTGCACGGCTTCCCGACTTTCGCGGTGTCCATCGCCTGCCAGCAGAAAGGCCGGCTCGAGCATGCCGTGGTCTACGATCCCATGCGCCAGGAGCTCTTCACCGCGACGCGCGGCAGCGGCGCGCACCTCGACAATCACCGTATGCGGGCCAGCAAGCAACGCACGCTCGAGGGCGCGCTGATCAGCACCGGCTTCCCATTCCGCGCGAACACGCGCTACATCGACGCGTATCTCGAGATGCTCAAGGCCGCGATGCAGAGCACGGCCGGCGTGCGCCGCCCCGGGGCGGCGGCGCTCGACCTGGCTTATGTCGCAGCCGGCAGGGTCGACGGGTTCTGGGAAATCGGGCTCTCGCCCTGGGACACGGCGGCCGGAGCGCTCCTCATCCAGGAGGCAGGCGGCCGCATCGGCACGCTCACGGGCGCGGAGTACAGCCTGGGCCCGGACGTGATCGCCGGCACGCCCAAGGTGTACGCGGCGCTGCTCGAGCTCTTCGCGCCGCACGTCCCGGAAGCATTGCGCAGCGGCTGATTTGCGCCGACTTGCAGCGGCGGCGCGTCCGTCGCCGACTGGCCTTGCTGGCTTTGCCGGGACCGCTTGTGTAGAGTCCGGGCGCATGCCAAGCCAACTCTTTGCCACCAAGTCGATCGCCGAAATCCAGGAAGCCGACGCGAAGGGGCAGCAGCTGCACCGCACGCTCTCGGCCACGGCGCTCACCCTTCTCGGTATCGGCGGGATCATCGGTACCGGGATTTTCGTTCTGACCGGAACGGCGGCGGCCAACCACGCCGGGCCGGCCCTCGCCCTCTCCTTCATGGTCGCGGGACTCGGCTGCGCGTTCGCCGGGCTCTGTTACGCGGAATTCGCCGCCATGATCCCGGTGTCGGGCAGCGCCTATTCATACTCCTACGCGACGCTGGGCGAAGGCATCGCCTGGTTCATCGGCTGGAACCTCATCCTCGAGTATCTGTTCGCGGTCGCGACCGTCTCGGTCGGATGGTCCGGGTACGTGCTGAGCCTCTGCGATCAGTTCGGGATCCACCTGCCATACGCGCTGTCTCACGCGCCCTTCGCGCAGGGCGCGCCCGACAGCTTCAATGTCATCCGCACGGGCGCAATCCTCAATGTGCCCGCGGTGGTCATCGTGGCCGCGCTCGCCACCATCTGCTACATCGGCATCAGGCAGACCTCGGCATTCAACTCGATCATCGTGACCATCAAGGTCGCCGTCGTGCTGATGTTCGTCTTCCTGGGGGTCGGCTACATCCAACATGCCAATTGGCACCCGTTCATCCCGCCGAACACCGGCACCTTCGGCCTCTACGGCTGGAGCGGAGTGCTGGCCGCCTCCGGAGTGATCTTCTTCGCCTACATCGGCTTCGATGCCATCTCGACCACCGCGCAGGAGACGAAGAATCCGCAGCGCGACATGCCGATCGGCATCCTGGCCAGCCTGGTCGTCTGCACGGTCCTCTACGTCGCGGTATCGATCGTGCTCACGGGAATGGTCAGCTACAAGAAGCTCAACGTATCCGCCCCACTCGCGGTTGCGCTGGATGCCTACCCGTCTCTGCTCTGGCTGGGACTGCCCATCAAGATCGGCGCCATCGCCGGAATGACCTCGGTGATGCTGGTGATGACGCTGGCGCAGGCGCGCATCTTCCTGTCCATGTCACAGGACGGTCTGCTGCCGAAGGTATTCGGACGCGTACATCCCAAGTTCCGGACCCCCTCGACCGGCACGGTGGTCACCGGTACCTGCGCCGCAATCGTCGGCGGATTGTTCCCGGTGGGTCTCCTCGGAGAGCTGGTCTCCATCGGCACCCTGAGCGCGTTCGTCACGGTCTGTATCGGAGTCCTGGTGCTGCGCTACACACGCCCCGACCTGCCGCGCCCGTTCAAGGCGCCCTGGCCCTGGTTCACCTGCATCGCCGGCGCCGTCATCTGCTTCGGGATGATGGCATTCCTGCCGCTCAGCACCTGGGTCCGTCTGGCGGTCTGGACGGTGATCGGCGCGCTGGTGTACGTCTTCTACGGCTATCACCACAGCAGGGTGAGAGCGCAGATGGCGGCGCAGGCGGTTCAGTCCGCGACGAGCTGACTCAGCCCATCGTCCGCCGTGCGAAAGCAAATGAGCAAGCGGCCGTTTCCCGGGGCACCCGCTCTCGCATTGGCGGATCTCAGAGGGGCCGTCCCTGGGCCGCGGGACCGAAAAAAGTGAAAAGGCTGGCCGCGCAAAGCGGCAGGATGCCGACTTTGCGCCAATAGACTAAGGCAGGTGGTCGACGGCCGTCTTCTTGATGGTCGGGAAGATGTGCTCGGCCGTCAGGCCACACTCCAACGCCACCGCGCTCGAGATGTAGATCGACGAGTACGTGCCGGCCAGGATGCCGATGAGCAGCGCTTCCGAGAAGCCCTTGAGAACCGGGCCGCCGAGCACGAGCAGCGCCACCACCACGATGGAGGTCACTACCTTCGTCATGATGGTTCGCGACAGCGTCTGGTTGATGGACTGATCGAGCACAATGTTCGGCGCCAGCCGGCGATTGCTCTCGAAGCGCTCGCGAATCCGGTCGAACACCACCACCGTGTCGTTCAGCGAATAGCCGATGACGGCGAGGATGGCCGCGACCACCGCAAGATCGAAGGACGTCTGCGAGGCCGCGAACCAGCCGAGCACCAGGATCGGGTCGTGCAGCACCGCCAGGATCGCGCCGAAGGAGAGCCGCCAGGTGTGAAAGCGGAAGGCGATGTAGAGGAAGATCAGCAGCAGCGTGAATCCCAGCGCCCAGGCCGCGCTGGTCTCGAGCTGACTGCCCACCTGCGGGCCGACCACGGAAAGTTGCTGCACCGTGGCGCCCGGGTTGACGGCTCGCAGGGCGCTTTCCACGCGATCGTGGACCGCCTGGTTGCCGAGCTTCGGCTGCGGCGGCAGGCGGATCGCGATGTTGCGCAGGGAGCCGAAATTCTGCACCTGCGCGTCGCGGAAACCCGCGACAGCGAGTTGGGTGCGGACGGCACCCAGATCCACGGTGGCCGGGAAGTTGGCCTGAGCGCTCACTCCACCCGTGAAGTCGATGGCGAGATTCAGTCCCCGCGTGAAGAGCATCACGATGGAAGCGATGATGAGGATCGCAGACAGGCCGTACCACACGTGCCGTGTGGCCATGAACTTGAAATCGGTTTGATGGCTGAAGAATTCCACGAGAGAGTCCTGAAGACCGGCCCGGGGCCGGCCCGAAGTTTGGTTATATGGGCAGCCGGGCGACTTTGCGCTTGCGGCCGTACATCAGGGTAACGAGCGCGCGGCTTCCCATGAGAGACGTGAACATGGAGGTGGCGATGCCGAGCGTCAACACCACGGCGAACCCGCGGATCGCCCCGGTGCCGAACACCCAAAGCACGAGGCCGGCGATGAGAGTCGTGATGTTGGAGTCGGCGATGGCGGAGAAGGCTTTCTCGAAGCCGGCGCGGATCGCCGCCTGCGGCGTCACGCCTTTGCGGATCTCCTCGCGGATGCGCTCGTAGATCAGCACGTTGGCATCCACGGCGATGCCCACCGTGAGGATGATGCCGGCGATGCCCGGCAGCGACAGCGAGGCGCCCATCATGGAAAGCAGCGCCGCCAGCAGGATCACGTTGGCGATCAGCACGAGGTCGGCCACCAGCCCGAAAACCTTGTAATAGATCGCCATGAAGATCAATACGCCGGCCATGCCGATGACGAGGGCGGCGATGCCCATCCTGATGTTTTCCTGGCCGAGGCTGGGTCCGATGACTTGCTCGTTCTGCAGGAAGATCGAGGTCGGCAGCGACCCGGAGCGCAGAAGAATCGCGAGGTCGCGCGCCTCCCCCATGCTCAGGCCCGTGATCTCGAAGCGGTCGCCGAAGACGCCCTGGATCGTGGCGTCGTTGATGACGCGCTCGCTGGTGACCTCGTGCGTGACCTTCTTGCCGTCGACGGTCGAGGTCTCCTGATGCTTCTCGATCAGGACCACGGCCATGTGCTTGCCGACGTTCTGCCGCGTGGTGCGCAGCATGTTGTCGCCGGCCTTGCTGTTGAGCACGACATCGACGGCCGGCCCCTGCTGGCTCTGGCCGACCGTGGCGTTGGTGAGCTGGTCGCCGGTCGCGATCACCTCACGCTTCAGAAGCAGCGGCACGCCCATGGCGGTGTTCGTATAGAGCTTGTCGCCGAGCGGCACGTTGCCGCTCTGCGCCGCCTGGATCGCGTTCGCCGTCTCATCCTGCAGGCGGAACTCGAGCTGTGCTATCTGGCCGAGGAGATTCTTCACCTCCGCGGCGTTCTGGATCCCGGGCAGCTGCACGTCGATCCGATCCAGCCCCTGTCGCGTCACGCTGGGCTCGGAGACGCCGAGCTGGTTGACGCGGTTCCTCAGGATGGTGACGCTCTGCTCGATGGCGTAGTCCTCGCGCTGCTTGACCTCCGCCGGCGTCATGGCGGCGAGGAGCTCCGGGCCCGCCGGGCTGCTGTCCTGCGTGATCGAGAGCCCCTGCAAGGGCGTGATGAGCGCCTGCTGAGCGGCCGCCAGATCGGCGCCGGGCGGGAAGGCGATCCGGATCGCATTCTGCAGCACGCTGCCGCCGGTCGCGGCGAACGTGATGTTACGGACCGGGATCTTCGCAGCCGCCAGCGCCCGCGCGGAGTCCTGCGAGTAGTTCTGCAGCATCTGCGCCACGGCGCTGTTGACGTCCACCTGGTAGAGGAGGTCGAGGCCGCCGCGCAAGTCCAGGCCCAGCGGCATGGGCTTCAGTCCCAGCGCGCGGAAGAACGCCGGCGCTTTCGGCACGAACGACAGGGCCGAGATATAAGTCCTCTGATACTTCGCGTCCGCGATGTCGCTGCCGCGGAACTGGTCCGACACGTTGGCGAACTGGACCATCAGCCGGCCGCTGCCGTCGACATAGGCCTTCTGGAAAGGCACCTTCTGCTGGCGCAGATAGCCGGTGATGGAAGCGGCTTCCGCGGCGGTGACCGGCGAGTGATCCCTGTGGGCGAGCTGCAGCGCGGGCGCCGAGCCGAATACGTTCGGCAGCGCGAAGAGCAGCGCCACCAGCAGCACGGCGGCGATGAGAATGTATTTCCAGCGGGCGTATTCGAGCATGGATCAGGCGCTCTTCAGGGTGCCCTTCGGCATCAGGGCGCTCACCTGGAATTTCTGCACCTTGACGCGCACCCCATCGGCGACCTCGAGGGTGACGAAGCTCTCGCCGACCTCGGTGATCTTGCCGAGCATGCCCCCGTTGGTCACCACCTCGTCCCCCGCCGACAGCTTGGAGATCAGCTGCTGGTGCTCCTTGGACTTCTTCTGCTGCGGCCGCATCAGCAGGAAATAGAAGATGACGATGAACACCACCATCACCAGGAGCGGCGCGAACTGGCCGCCGGTCGCGGCCGGCGCGCTCTGCGCAAAGGCGGGAGGAATCAATGAATTCATGTACTCACCAGTCGGACCGCTTGGGGGCCCTGAAAACGCGACATTATGCCACAGCGTCCGCCGCCGCCCGCCGCGCCAGATGAGCGGCGGCGAAGGCCGCCGCCCGGCCCTCGGCTATCGCCTGGCGCAGCGAGCGCATGAGACGGAGGTAGAAGGCCAGGTTGTGAATGGTGTTCAGCCGGCACCCCAGGATCTCGTTGCAGCGGTCGAGATGCCGCAGATACGCCCGCGTGTAGTGCCGGCAGGTGTAGCAGTCGCATTCCGGGTCGATTGGACTTAAGTCAGCCTGGTGGACCCGGTTGCGGATGTTGATGACCCCGGTCTCGGTGAACAGGTGCCCATTGCGCGCATGGCGCGTCGGCATCACGCAATCGAACATGTCGATGCCGCGCAGAACCGCCGCGATGATGTCCTCGGGCCGTCCCACGCCCATGAGGTACCGCGGCCGGTCGGCCGGCATGTGCGGCACCACGGTCTCCAGGATGCGCAGCCGCTCCTCCTCCGGCTCGCCCACGGCCAGCCCACCCACCGCGAGCCCGGGCCAGTCGAGCCGCAGCAGGGCCTCGAGCGATGCGAGCCGCAGCGTCCCGTGCATCCCACCCTGCACTATCCCGAAGAGCCCCCCCGGAGGCTCCTCGCGGTGATAGCGTGCGTGGCTGCGAGCCGCCCAGCGCATCGAGCGCTCCATCGACTCGCGGGCCTCGGCCTCGGTGGCCGGATGCGGCGTGCAGTCATCGAGCGCCATCGCGATGTCCGAGCGCAATCCCAACTGCACTTCCATCGAGTCCTCGGGCGTGAGGCGCACCTCGCTGCCATCGACGGGAGAGCGGAAGCGCACCCCCTCCTCCGTGATCCGGCGCAGGCTCTTGAGGCTGAAGACCTGGAAGCCGCCGGAATCGGTCAGGATCGGCCGCTTCCAGCTCATGAACTCGTGCAGGCCGCCGTGGGCGGCGATGATCTGCACGCCGGGCCGCAACATCAGATGAAAGGTGTTGCCGAGCACGATCTGGGCGCCGAGGCCGTAGAGCTCCTCGGGTGTCATCGCCTTTACCGTGCCGTAGGTGCCCACCGGCATGAATGCCGGCGTCTCGACGACCCCGTGCGCCGTCCGCAGCTTACCGGCCCGGGCCGCGCCATCGGTCGCGGTCAGCTCGAAGGCCGGTCTCAAGCGCTCACCCGGGTCGTCAACAACATTGCATCGCCATAGCTGAAAAAACGGTATCGGGCCTCGACGGCATGCCGGTACGCCCGCAGCACCGGCTCGCGGCCGCCGAACGCGCACACGAGCATGAGCAGGGTCGACTCGGGAAGATGAAAATTGGTCAGCAGAGCGTCGACCACCCGAAACCCGAAGCCTGGCCTGATGAAGAGTCTCGTCTCTCCCGACCAAGGCACGAGCCGCAGCGGCTCTTCCGGGCTTGCGGCGAGCTCCCCGTGCGGGTCAGCGCTCAAAGCCGCCGACTCCAAGGCTCTCACGACCGTCGTGCCGGCAGCGATCACGCGCCGCCCGGCGCCACGTGCTTGCATGATGGCTTCGCAGGTGGCGGCGCTGACGGCGGCCCGCTCAGAGTGCATCACATGGGACTCGAGGTCGTCCGCGCGCACCGGCTGAAATGTACCTGCACCGACGTGCAAGGTCACGAACGCAAGACCCACTTTGCGCGCCCGCAGCTCCGCCAGCAGAGGCTCGTCGAAATGCAGGCTCGCAGTGGGCGCGGCGACGGCACCGCGCTCCCGCGCGAAAATGGTCTGGTATCGCTGCTGGTCGAGCTCGCTCGCCGGCCGCTGGATGTACGGGGGCAGCGGCACGTGGCCCCAGCGGTCGAAGAAATCGAGCACCGGCGCCGGCAGGCGGACCTGCCAGAGGTCCCCCTCCCGCGCGAGCACCTGGACGGTGCCGCCCTGGGTAGAGATCTCCAGTCCATCCCGGACGGGCTTGCTCGCGCGCAGCTGGACGAGCCCCTCGCGCTCGGTCACGGGCCGCTCCAGAAGGATCTCCACCCGCCCGCCGGAGGGCTTCGTGCCAAAGACTCGCGCCGCGACCACGCGCGTGTCGTTCAGGACCAGCAAGTCGCCGGGGGCGAGGAAGGACGGGAGATCCCGGACCCGCCGGTCGGCAAAGACGCCCGTGCTCCGGTCGAGCACCAGCATGCGGCCCGCGGATCGCTCCGGGAGCGGAGCCTGTGC
>JAGWPE010000225.1 GCA_028870635.1 Gammaproteobacteria bacterium
GTTCACGACCGTCGCCGAGCCCGACGTCCGGGTCCAGAACGAGGTGTTTGCGGGCTTGCGCTGGCGGCTCGACTAGCCGCGGCGCCGCCGGCCTCGGCGGCGATCTTGGCCGTCAACATCATCGGGAACGGTCCTGGCTGAGAGCCAACAGGAGCCGGGCGGCGAATGTCCGGCAGGAGATGCGGATATGCGCCAATCGATGCGATTGCTCGGACTGTGCCTGTGCGTCGTGGGCGCCGGCATCGGCGCCGCCTACGCGCAGGATCAAGGGCAGGATCAGGGCATGTGGTCGAGCCGCTGGGGGGCACACGATCCGGCCACCGCGGCGGATACCGGGCTGTATGTCGGCGCGGGCTACGTCAGAGCGCTGGTCAACAACGTCTTCGGCACGGGCGGATACGGCTTCAAGATCGACGACAACGCCTGGAAGGCGATCCTCGGGTTTCGGCCGATTCCCCCCTTCGCGATCGAAGCCAACTACGTCGATCTCGGTCATCAGAGCCAGGGGCTTCTCGGCGGCAACAACCCTACCGGTCACGCGGATGCGCGTGCATTCGACATCTTCGGGGTGGGACTGCTGCCGCTTGGACCCATCGACATCTACGGCAAGGCGGGCGGAGCCCGCTGGACGCTGAGCGGCAATCCGCAGGGGCCCAATAGCACGCTCTTTTCGCTCAACCGCAGCGGTACAAGCTTCGTCTGGGGAGCCGGTGCGCAGGCGCATTGGGGCCCGCTCGGCGCGCGGCTGGAGTACGAGCACTTCCAGATGCCTTACACGGACGGCGCGCGGCTCTACTCGGCGGACGTGACTTTCACGTTCTGATCTCCCTCCGGCGCAGTCTCTTGTCTCGCGGATCCCACGGCAGTCGTGGGCACGCGCGTGGTCACGCTGTCCTGACGGCGCAGCCGTCGCTCAGGAACGAAACTTGGTTGTCCTGCTCCAGGTGCCGTCCCGAAGGGTATCCGCTCTCCCATGCGCAGTCTCGCCCTGCTCGCCGCCGCCGTCGCCGGTCTGAGCGCCTGTGCCCAGATACCGACGGTCAACGAGCGCCAGCTGCTGCAGGAAGCCTCCAGCTCGCAGCAGATCCGGGTCTATGGCACTCGCGGCCCGCTGTCCGCCCGGCAGGCGAGACGAGTGCTCGCCCGTGTCTCCGCCCAAGCCCCCGATGCCGATGTCTTCGATCGCCAGCTGGCCCTCGAGCAGGTCATCAGCGAGAGCCCGCTCTATGCGGGCAACAGCGTGCGCGTCCTGCAGGATGGTAAGCAGACCTTTCCGGCGATGTTCGCAGCCATGGAAGGCGCGCGGCGGTTTCTGTATCTCGAGTACTACACCCTGCAGGATGTGCAGAGCGGCGGACGCAAGCTCAGCGAGGTGCTTGCGGCACGAGCCCGCTCCGGGGTTCGCGTCAGGGTGATCTACGACGCGGTCGGGTCCCTGGGCACCCCGGCGGCCTTCTTCGCGGGACTGCGCGCCGCCGGCGTGGAGTTCGTGGAGTACAACCCGATCAAGAAGGCGCCCTTGGCGATCAATGACCGCGATCACCGCAAGATCCTGATCGCCGACGACCAAGTGGCCATCGTCGGCGGCGTGAACCTGAGCACCACTTACGAGAGCGTGCCGCCGATCGCCCATGAGCTCGGCGGCGACAAACAGCAGCCGCCATCCGGGCATCCCGTTTGGCACGACGTCGATCTGGAGGTTCGCGGCCCCGTGGTGCCGGTTCTCTCGCGGCTCTTTCAACAGCACTGGCACGAGCAGAAAGGCACGCCCCTGCGGCTGGACGGAGTGGTCAAGGACTCGGTGCAGGGCAAGGAAATCGTTCGCGTGATCGGCAGCAGCCCGGCACGGCTCGCGACGCGCTACTACGTGTCCGTCCTGACAGCCATTCGCTCGGCGCAGAGCAGCATCTGGATGACCGCGGCCTATTTCGTTCCGACGCGCGAGGAGCTGCGCGCGCTGCGGGCAGCGGCCCGCCGCGGCGTCGACGTGCGCATACTGTTGCCCTCGCACAGCGATATCGGCGCCGCGCTCGCCGTGCAGCGCTCCTATTATCCCCAGCTCCTGGCGGCCGGGGTCAAGATCTACGAGCGCAGCGACGGCATCGTGCATTCGAAGAGCATGGTGGTCGACGAGGTCTGGTCGCTGGTGGGCTCATCCAACTTCGACCAGCGAAGCGTGCTCTTCAACGACGAAGTCGATGTCGTGGTGCTCGGAAAACCAACGGCGGACCAGCTTCGCAAGACCATCCTCGCCGACATACGCCACGGCAAGCGGATAGACTGGCAGACCCTGCGCCAGCAGGGCACGCTGCAGCGGATGAGGGGCTGGTTCTGGAGATTGTGGCAGCGGCTGTTGTGAGGCAGGCGGCGCGCGTCACCGGGGAGAGAGGCTGACCGCCTTCTCCTCGGCCGCATAAGCCTCGTCGTTGCGGCCCTGTGCCCGCAGCGATGCCGCGATCAGTTGCCAGGCGGACGCCTGCGCATGCGGGTCGCCGCTCGCCAGGTAGAGAGCCTTGCGCCCCATGCCAAAAGCCTGCGTCGGATTGCCCGCGAGGATGTTCTCGCGCCCCAGCTCGATCCACACCAGCGGATTGTGAGGCTCGATGCTCAAAGCGCGCTCCAGCGTCTCTGCCGCCAGCCCGAAATTACGGGTCTGCTCCTGCGTATGCGCCTCCCCCACCAGAGCCCCGGCCGCAGCCCCGAGCGTGAACGCCCGCTGCGGCGGCGCCTGCTGCTGCGGCGGAACGGGCGCGGACGGCGCCGGTGCGGCGGATGGCGCCGGCGGCGCTTGCCGCTCCTGCGGTTGGGAATAGCCGGCCGCGCTTCCCGCGGTTTCCGGCGGCGGCGCATTCAGCAACGCGCAGCCCGTAAGCAGCCCACCGAGTGCGAGCGCGCCCAATATCAGCTTCATAGGCTTCAAATCAATGCACCAGCCGGTGCAGCCACTGCCCGGCACGATCCAACAGTGTCCCGGCGGTGGTGCCCGTTCCGCACCCCGGCATGGGCGGCACCTGCGTGCCCGCCGGCAGCGCCACCTGTACCGGCACCGCGCCGGCGCAACCGGGCTGCGCCCCCATGCCGGTCATGTAGTCGATCCAGGTCTGCGTCACCCCCTCCGGGGCGGGCATCCCGAGTGAGGGCGTGCCGAGCGAGGCCATCAGATGCGCCCAGACCGGCAGCGCGCCTTCCGAGCCCGTCAGGCCCGTAGGCTGGTAGTGATCGTATCCCATCCACACCACCGCGAGATCCCCTCCCGAGAACCCGGCGAACCAACTGTCGCGATCCTGCGAGGAGGTGCCGGATTTGCCCGCCGTCACGAGTCCGGGCGGCAGGATGCGCAACGCCGGCAGCCCCGTGCCGTGAGTCATGACCTCTTCCATCATGCTCTCGACTTCATAAACGTCGGCTGAAGGGGCGACCTGCGTCACCTGCACCGGAAAGGCCTCGAGCGGTTTGCCGTCGGCGCTGACCACCGCCCGTACGGCGCGCAGCGGCGTGCGAAAGCCTCCATCCGCGAGGCCGTTATAGAGCTGCGCGACCTGGAGCGGCGAGATGTCGATGGCCCCGAGCAGCATCGCCGGCACCTGGTCCGGCGCCTGCCCCAGCCCGAAGCGCAGCAATGTGTCGGAAACCTTGCCGAGACCGACGTCCATGCCGACGCCCACCGTCGCCAGATTCAGCGACTCCGCGAGCGCACGCACGACCGGCACCGGTCCGTAAGTGCGGCGCGTGAAGTTCTCGGGGCGCCAGTAGCGGCCGTTCGCGAGCTTGATGCTCACCGGCTGGTCCTGGATGACCGTGGCCGCGTTGTAGCGTCCGGTCTCGATCGCCGTGAGATAGATGAAGGGCTTCACCAGTGAGCCAATGGATCGATGCGCATCGAGCGCACGATTGAACCCGTCGAAGTCGACATCGCGCCCGCCTACGATGGCCAGCACATCGCCGCTCTGCGGAGATGTGACGACGACCGCTCCTTCCAGCTTCGCGTCACGGCGATGGTGCCGCTTGTCGAGCGTCCGCAACTGCGCATCGAGCGACTGTTCCGCGAGCTCCTGCACGCGCGGCTCGAGGCTCGTGTAGACCCTCAGACCGGCCTCGGTCAGCTCCTTTTCCGGATAGTCGCGCTGCAGCGTCCGGCGCACGAGATCGAGGTATGCCGGATAGTAGGCACCGGAGGCGCCGATGGTGACGCCAAGGGGCTGGCGCTGCGCGACTTGCGCCTGCTGCGGCTCGACCACGCCCTGCTGCGCCAGAATCTGCAGCACCAGATTGCGCCGGGCGAGGGTCCGCTGCGGATGCTTGCGCGGATCGTAGTAGGTGGGTCCGCGCACGATCGCCACGAGCGTCGCGATCTGCGGCAGGTCGAGCTCTGCGAGCGGCTTGCCGAAATAGAACTCGCTCGCGAGCCCGAAGCCGTGGATCGAGCGATTGCCGTCCTGGCCAAGGAAGATCTCATTGATGTAGGCGTTCATGAGATCCGCCTTGCTGAAGTGCGAGGCGAGCGAGACCGCCATGATAGCCTCGCGCACCTTGCGCCCGAGCGTCTGCCGGTTGGAGAGGAAGTAGCTCTTGACGAGCTGCTGGGTCAGCGTGCTGCCGCCCTCCTCGATCCGGCGCGAGCGCAGATCGACCCAGAGCGCCCGCAGGATCGCCGTCGGGTCGACGCCGCGGTTGGTATCGAAGCTGCGATCCTCCACCGCTTTCAGCGCCGCCGGCAAAAGCGGCGGCACCTCCGCCGGGGTCACCACGATCCGATCGACGCCATCGCTCGGGAAGAGGCTGCCGATGAGGAGAGGATCGAGGCGTGTCACCGGCACTTCCCGGCCCGCGCTGTCGCGCAGATCCTGGATGCCCGTAGGACCGAAGGTGACCGAGAGGACCGTCGCCGGCCGGCTGCCGTCGGCGAACTGCACGGCGCGCAGTGCGACGTCCATGCGATTTCCCAGCACGCGGTAAGTGCCCGGCTGCTCGAGGTCCGTGACCGGATGGTAGGAAAGGCGCAGCAGCTCGTGCTCGAGCTGCGGCTGCGAGAGGTCGAGCCCGGCGTAGAGGTCCATGGGAGCCGCATACACATGGGCGGGAAGCGTCCAGCGCAGCCCTTCGAAACGGCTCGTCACGAGCCGGTCGAGATAGAGCACGTAGGCGGCGCAGGCCAGCCCCGCCATGCCGAGGAGGGCGAGGAGCGCGCCGCCGATGCTGAGGCGGCCCGCCGAGCGCTTCGTCTTTTTCGGGGCCTTGCCCCGCGCCGAGCGTTTCAGAGAACCAGCTCCTCCGCGGGTTCGCGCAGGTTGTAGTGCGAGCTCATGCAGTGGCCGTAGGCGCCCGCATTGGCGATCAGGATGACATCGCCCTCCCGCGTGGGTGGCAGCAGACGGTCGTGGCCGAGAACATCGGCGCTCTCGCAGATCGGACCCACGATATTCACGAGCTCGGTGGCCGGCTCCGCCAGGCGTGTGAGGTTGGCGATCTCATGGTATGCACCATAGAGTGCCGGCCGGATCAGGGAGTTCATGCCGGTTGCGACGCCGACATAGCGGACATCCCCCTTGCTCTTCAGCTGGGTCACGCGGGCGAGCAGCACGCCGGCGGGCGCCGCCAGATAGCGGCCCGGCTCCAGCCAGAATTCCAGCCGCGGGTGCTCGGCACGCACTGCCGCGAGCAGGGTGTCGAGCTGCGCGAGGTCGAGGCCCGGCTGCTCGCTGCGCTCGGGCACTCCGAGACCGCCGCCGATGTCGATCGCCTGCACGGCATCGAAGCGCTGTGCCAGACCCGCGAGCTGACGCGCGGTCCGTTGCCAGGTAGTGACATCGAAGATGCCGCTGCCCACGTGGGCCTGAAGACCCACGACACGCGCTCCGAGCTTGCGTGCCTCCCGCGCCAGG
Organism: Gammaproteobacteria bacterium; assembly: GCA_028870635.1. GTDB lineage: Bacteria > Pseudomonadota > Gammaproteobacteria > Steroidobacterales > Steroidobacteraceae > 13-2-20CM-66-19. The sequence goes on from JAGWPE010000225.1 coordinate 5,883, forward strand.
CGCTCGAGGTCGCCGACCGGCACGCCAAATTTGGCGTGGGCACCTGCTGTGCGCACGTGATGGTGGTGCCCTACGCCCACGCCCGTATCCACGCGCACGAAGATATCACGATCGCGGAAGAGACTGCCCCACTCGGTAAGCACGTAGAGATTGTCAACCGTTACCTGCAGGCCGCGCTCGAGCGCCCAGGCGTACTCCTCGCGCGGGGCGAAGTTGGGTGTATAGAGCACACGCCGCGGGTCGAGATCCGGGAAGAGTCCGAGGGCGCGCTCCGCCTCCGGGCGCGCCACGCACTCGAATTCGATGCCCTCTGCGCGCACCGCCGCCAGCAGCGCCGGATGCGAGTTGGCCTTCATCGAGTAGTGGACCCGCGAGACCGAGCCCATGGCCCGCAGCGCCCGCGCCGCGGCGCGCACGGTATCGAGGTGGTAGAGGTAGGCCGCGTCCCGCTCGCCGAGCGCGGCCAGAACCTGCGTGCGCTTCTGCCGCCACCACGGCAGCGCGCGCGCCGCGCCGTCCCGCGGCTTGGCGAAGAGGTCCTGCCAGGTGGGCCCGAGGACCCGGTCGCCCGGCACCGGCCTGATCAGCAGCTCGTGCAGCTGGTCGACCAGCCGGTCGCCCTGGCTCTCGTCCACGACGAAGGTGAAATTGAGATCGTTGGCCGCCTGGCTGACCAGATAGATCTTCTGCTCCTCGAAGAACTCGAACGCACCGCCCAGCTGGTGCAGGATCGCGCGGATGTTGCGTCCCACGAGGCTCACCGAGGCGCAGGGACCTATCACCTGCACCCGGCACAGGCGCGAGAGATCGCTCACGAGGTCCGCGAGCAGGCCCTCATCGAGCGTGTTGGCCGCCGGATCGAGCGATACGGTGACGTTGGTTTCTGATGTCGAGACCAGGTCGACCGACATGCCGTGGCTCTTGAAGACCTGGAAGGCATCGGCGAGAAATCCCACCTGATGCCACATGCCGGGACTCTCGAGCGAGACCAGAGTGATGCCCTTCTTGGTGCAGACCGCCTTCACTTGCGCGTTGCCGTCGCTCCCTTCCGCGCTGAGCACCGTGCCCTCCAGGTCCGGCGCCTGCGTCGCATAGACGTGTAGCGGAATCCGATACTGGCGCGCGGGCAGGATGCAGCGCGGGTGCAGGACCTTGGCACCGCTGGTGGCAATCTCCTGCGCCTCATCGTAATGCAGGGAGCGCAGCAGGCGCGCCGTGGGGGTCGAGCGGGGGTTGGCGCTGAACATGCCGGGCACGTCGGTCCAGATCTCGAGCCGCCGCGCGCGCAGCTTGGCTGCGAGATAGGCCGCCGAAGTGTCCGAGCCGCCCCGGCCGAGGAGCACGGTGTTGCCTTCGCCGTCGCGCGCGATGAAGCCCTGGGTGACGACGATCGGGGCGAGGCGGCCCAGGCGCTCCTCGAGCGCCCCGTCGGGGGCGAAGCTGCAGGTGGCGGAAAGAATGCCGGCCTTGGCGGAGGCGCCCCGCTCCTCGGCGAGGAGCATGGTGCGCGCGTCGGCCCAGTCGACCTGCAGTCCCTGGGCGCGCAGGAACCGCGCACCGATGTCGGTCGCCAGGAGCTCCCCCGCCGACATGACGCGCGCGCGCGTGCGATCGCTCACCTCCCCGATGAGGGCGATCCCCGCCGCGATCTGGCGCAGCTCTGCGAGCTGACGCTCGCAGTCCGGTCCCAGCGGGATGCCAAGCTCGGCGACGAGGCGACGATGCCGCTCCTCGATGGTTCTGAGTTCTTCCTCCTGCGCCTCGCCCCGTGCGGCGGCGAGCAGCTTCTCCAGACGGTCCGTAATGCCGGTCACCGCGGAATGCACGATGAGCAGCCGGGCGCCCTCCGCGCGGCGTGCGGCGGCAACCTTGGCGATGTTGCGCCAATTGGCAAGCGAGGAGACGCTCGTTCCCCCGAATTTGAGGACGATCCAGTCGGACGCGGTGCGAGTCACGAGAATATTCCGCAGGCAGCGGCGGCGGGGGTGATCGCCGGATGAGGGCCTCACGAGGCCCAAAGTTGACCGGAGCCGAGCAATCCCCCGGGGCGGGACCTGGGCGTTAGCCCCGGCCGCCCTGCTCGCTCATGCAGCGCTGTTACAGCTCTTCGTCGAAGTCGCGGAGGTCCTTCTCGAGCTTCTTGTCCGCGAGGACTTCTTCCAGGCGGCTCCACGCGGCCTTGCCGCGCTTCACCTGAGTGCGGGCGCGCTTGTCCACGCGGTCGAGCAGCCGGTCATAATCGGTGCTGTCTTCGGTGGCTCCGCCCAGGAATTCCTCGTCGAGATCGAAGCTCTCGTTGTCTCGTTCCGACATCTAGCGGTGCAAATCCTGAGTTAAATCAATGAGTAAGTGCGTCACGGGCACAGAGCAAGGCAGCGAACTATAGCGGATTCGTACACGAGAGCAATATGTCTGCCGGGGGATCCGCGGGAGGCCCCTGCCGGCGTCTCATTCGGTCCTGTCTCTGACGGTCACCGGAGCGCCCCGGCTCAGGCCCAAGCCCTCGGCCGCGCTCTGCTCCGCCCGGGCGATCTCCAGCACCCCGAAGGAATTGATGAGCGCCAGGAATTCCCCCGGCCGGGTATCCCCATAGGTGCGCAGCAGCGGGAAGGAGTGATTGCCCGCGTGCACCAGCGGTAGCCGGAAGCGCTCGATGAGGGCCGCATCGATGTTGCTGATGAGGTTGCCGAAGTGGTCGATCGTGATGATCACCCCGGAAACGCTCGCGTGCTCGACCGAGGGGTCATCCACCCAGGACGGCACGAGGGAGGAGGCAGCGGCGGGCTCGCCCAGTTCCCTGGGAGTGCAGCGTCCCGCCGCGAGCTCCGCAGCCACGGGCGCAAAGATGTCGCGTCCGTGGAAGGTGGCGCTGGCGTGATGGACACCGATCCGCGCCAGGCCTTCCGGCCGCAGGCGCACGATGGAGGCCTGGGGATGGCGGGCGACCACGGGGGCGAGGAGGCCGTTGTCCGGCGCGACGAACAGATGCTCCGCGGCACTCACGATGATGATGTCCCGCGAAGTCCCTACCCCGGGATCGACGACTGCGACGTGTACGGAGCCCGCGGGAAAGTAGTCGAAGGCCCTGGCCAGCCAGAACCCGGCCTCGGCCGGCCAGTGAACCATGATCTCGTGGGTGAGATCGATGATCCGCGCCGTCGGCAGGCGGCCGAAAATGCGTCCCTTCATTACACCGACGAAGGGACCCTGATGCCCGAAGTCCGTCGTGATCGTGATGAGGCCGGAAGGAGTCACGGCGCTCAACCCTTGCGCGGCGGCGCGGAGCCGGGCGCGCGCCGGGCGCCCTCTGCGCACTGACGGCAGCGGTCGGTATAGGGTACGGCCTGCAGCCTCTCCTCCTCGATCGGCTCGCCGCAGACCGCGCAGGTGGTGTACCGCCCCTCCTCCAGCCGACGCAAGGCCGCCTGCAGCAGGTGCAACTCCTGCTGCGCCGACTCGGAAATCGCCCCGAGGACGTCGTCGGACTCACGCTGAGTAACCTGCTCGGCGAAATCCGCGCTGAGGGGGTCGGACTCGTGCCTCAAGTCCGCGCTGGCTCTGCTCGCCCGCGTCTGCAGCTCCTCCCGGCGCTTGAGCAGGCGTGTGCGTACCGCTTGAATGTCCACTGGTGCCTCCCGGCAGGGTGCAGGAGCAATGCCAGCGCGTAATATAAACCTGTCATGATCGTGTTGACCGTCAACACCGGCAGTACTTCGGTCAAACTCGCCGCCTTCCGGGCGGAGGCGGGCGCCGGGGAAGCCGGACCGCCGCCCGGGCGGCTCGCGGCGCAGCACCTCACCGGCACCTCCCTCGATCCGCTCGCCACGCTGCGGGGCTTTCTCGGGCAACTGGATGGGCGCCCCGAAGCGGTCGCGCACCGGGTCGTGCATGGCGGCACCCGCTTCACCGGCCCGGCGCTGCTCGATGCGGCCGCGCGGGAGGCGATCGCCGCACTCTCGGAGCTGGCGCCGCTGCACAACCCCCTGGCGCTCCGCTGGATCGATGCCGCCCGCGAGGCCTGCGGGCCGGACATCGCACAAGTGGCCGCATTCGATACGGCCTTCTTTGCGAATCTGCCCCGGATCGCCGCGGAATATGCGCTGCCGCCCCACCTCGGGGTCGAGCTCGGCGTCCGCCGCTATGGCTTTCACGGGCTGGCGCACGAGGCAATGTGGCGCCGCTGGCGCGAGCTCGAGCCTGAGCTCCCCGCCGGCGGCAGGCTCATCACCCTGCAGCTCGGCGGCGGCTGCTCCATGGCGGCGCTCGACCAGGGACGCCCCCGCGACACGTCCATGGGGTTCTCACCCCTCGAAGGGCTGGTCATGGAGACCCGCTCGGGCGATGTCGATGCCGCCGTCGTGCCCTACCTCGAGCGGCGGCTCGGCCTGAGCGGAGCGCGCATTCTGGAGATGCTGAACGAGAGCGCGGGCCTCGCCGGCATGGCGGGCAGCACGGCCGATCCGCAGAGGCTCCTCGAGGACGGCTCCGAGCGCGCGCGGTTCGCCGTCGAGCTCTACTGCTACCGCGCGCGCAAATACCTCGGCTCTTATCTTGCTGTACTCGGCGGCTGCGACGGCATCGCATTTGGCGGCGGCGTCGGCGAGCATGTGCCGCAGGTGCGGGCGAGGATCCTCTCGGGACTGCAGTGGGCGGGTATCGGGCTCGATCACGCCGCCAACCAGGCCGCGCGCGGCAGCGAGGCCCGCATCAACGGCGGGCACGGCCGGGCGAGAGTGTGGGTGATACCGGTCGAGGAAGAGTTGCTCATGGTGCGTGCCGCGCTGAAGCTGGCTAAAGTAGTATGAAGCGCTGGACCCGGGCATCCTGGCCGGCCCAGCGCACTTTGGGCAAAGAGCGTGGTTTTTGCCCAAAGCTCGCTCGGCGGGCGAAGCAGTGCTTCGCTGAGAGGCTCCGGCCCGCCCTGCGGCGGCGGGGCACATCCTGTGCCCCGGCCTGATACTGCAACCGCGTGTTCACGACGGGGACCTGTCATGAGTCCACAGTTCGATGCCGGAAAGCTCGCCGATGACATCAAGACACTGGTGCGGGATGCGGAAGCGCTGTTGCGAGCGAGCGCCGAGAACGCCGAGGAGTTGACCGATGATGCGCGCCGGCGGGCCGAGCAGTCGCTGCATGCGCTTCGCGGCCAGCTCAACGACATCGAGCGCGATCTCAAGGGCCGCGCCGAGGCCCTCGACGACTACGTGCGCCACAACCCGTGGACGGCGGTCGCGGTCGTCGGCGGCGTGGCGCTGCTCGTGGGCCTGCTGCTGGGCCGCCGTTGATGAACGACCACGTCGCGAATCCTGCCGAGGCCGACGATGCGGCGGGCGCACCGCGCGGGCCGGGTCTCATCCGCGGACTCCTCGCCGCGCTCCTCGACTCCGTCAAGACGCGGCTCGATCTCGCCGCGGTGGAGGCGGAGATCTACCTCGTCTACGTCGCGCAGCTGCTGCTCTGGGGATTCGCGGCGGTCGCCTGCGCGCTGCTGGCGCTGGTGTTCGCGCTGACGGCGGTGGTGATCGCGGTCTGGACGACGCACCGCATGGCGGGCCTGGTCGGCAGCATAGTCGTCCTTCTGGTGCTGGCCTTCATCTGCGGCATGATCGGCGCGCGCATCTTCCGGGCGCGCCCGCCGCTCCTCGCCGGGACTCTCGGGCAGTTCGAGCACGACCAGCGCCGGATGGGCGGCAACGCGGGGGTCGAGCCATGAGGCGGCTACAGGATCTGGAGGCGCGCCGGCGCAACCTGATTGCCCGCTGCGAGCGGCAGCGGCTCGAGATCGCCTATCGGATCGCGGAGCTCAGCCCGGCGGCGCAGCTCTCACAGCTCACCCGGCGGGCGCCGACCTCGGCCGCGAGTCATCCTTTCGCATGGCTGGTGTCGCTCGCGACACTGCTCGTCATGATGCGCGAGCGGCGCCTGGTGGGTTGGATCGGCAAGGTGAGCGCCGGCATGGCGCTGCTCTCACGGGCCACCGCGGTCGTCAGGTTGCTCCGGCAGATTCGCTCCCTGAGTGGTGCGGCGCGCTGAGCGTCGTCTGCTGAGTCGGCTGCGTCTGCTGCGTCTGCTGCGTTCCGGGCGGATTGCCGGGCGGATTGTAATCGGCCTCGATGCCGACGAGCTGCGGGATTCCGTTCGCCTGCGTTGCGACCTGACGCACCTTGTCCCAGTCGATCGCGACGACGTTCTTGCCGATCGCCGCATCGATGATCTGCGAGATCCTGTCGAAGTCCGGCGGCGCGGGGACGTGGTTGCTGCTGGTCGGCGGATGGACCTCGAGATAGAGCTCACCGTCCTGCAGGCCCGCCAGCACCGGCTCGTTGACGATGGTCACCGGGGTGCCGACGCGCACGACCGGGAACAGAGCCGCGATGTCCTCGGGGTACAGGCGCACGCAACCGTGCGTCACCGACATGCCGATCGCCATCGGGTTGTTGGTGCCGTGGATGTAGATCGTCCCGCGGCTCAGGGTCGTCTCGAGCGCCCACTGCCCCATCGGGTTGTCGGGTCCGGCCGGCCAGACCTTCGGGATCGGATCGCCCGCCAGCTCGTGCGCCTTGAGAATGTGTGCGGTCGGTATCCAGATGGGGTGCGGCACCTTGCGGATGATGCGGGTCTCCCCTACGGGAGTGGGAAAGTCACCCTCGCCCGGGCTCACCGGGTAGGTGATCACGATCGGCTGATCGTGCCGCCGCGGCTTCGGAAAGTAGAAGAGCCGGTGCTGCGGCAGGTTGATGACGATGCCCTTGTACGGCACCTGCGGCACGATGAAGCGGCCGGGAATGGTGATGTTGGTGCCCTGGCCCGGCAGCCACATGTCGACCTTAGGGTTGGCCTCCTGGATCTCCCAGTAGCCGACGCTGTACTTGCGGGCGAGGTCGAGCAGGGTATCGGAGGCTTGCGCCTGGATCTGCTGATCCTGGCCGATGAGCGATCCGCCAGCCGGCGGCAGGGTGAACACGGCCGCCTGGCTGCGCGATGGCAGCAAAGAGGACCCCAGCACACCGGCCGCGAGCACCATGCCGGCGGCCGTCCAGCCAAGGCCCAAGCTCTTCCGAATCAGTCGTCGCATCAATCTGACCCTGCAAACCTCTCGGCCCGGTCGGGCGCCATCACTATTGTAACATGCATGCGTCATGTCGCCGGTACGGAAAATAACTAGGGGCTTCTACGCCAGGGACACGCTCACCGTCGCCCGCGAGCTGATCGGCATGCGCCTGGTGCATTCCGAGGGAGGCAGGCTGCGCATCGGCCGGATCGTCGAGACCGAGGCCTACCAGGGCCCGGAGGATCTGGCGGCCCACTCCTCGCGAGGCCGTACACGGCGTACGGAAGTGATGTTCGGCCCGCCCGGGCACGCCTACGTGTACTTCATCTATGGGTTTTGGCATTGCCTGAACATCGTCACCGAGGCAGAGGGGGTACCGCACGCGGTGCTGCTGCGCGCGCTGGAGCCGGTGAGCGGGCTCGAGGACAAGACCTGGGGACCCGGCCTGCTCTGCCGGGCGATGCACATCGACAGGAAGTTGAACGGCGCAGACCTCTGCGGCGATGCGCTGTGGCTCGAGAGGCCGTCTGGCGCAAGCCGCCGGCCGCCGCGGATCGCGACGGCCGAGCGCATCGGAGTCGATTACGCCGGTGAGTGGGCGCGCCGTCCGTGGCGCTTCTACGATGAGGACTCGGGTTACGTATCGACGGTGGCTTCTCATGCGCTGCGCGCAGGACCAACGGGGTCCGCGGGAGCGGACCCCGTCCGCAGAGCACGGAAGAAGTGACTTCTCAGCTTGTTTGCGACCCGTCCCCCAAGACGAGCTGGCCGTGATCGACCGGTATGCGCTGGCCGGGATCGTGATCCATGCGCACCGTCCCCTCCTTGTCGCCTAACCGGTAGCGGACCTCGTAGCCCTCCTGCTCGACCGACCGCTTGTAGACCGTCGCGCACTTGTGCTCCGTCGTCGTGTAGGTGTTGCCCCGCTGCATGCGATTCTCGATGCGGTTGCCGGCATAGCCGCCCGCCGCCGCGCCCGCAGCCGTCGCGATGTCGCGGCCCGTGCCGCCACCCACATAGTGCCCGAGCAACCCGCCCACCACCGCGCCGGCGACCGTGCCGACGACCTGGTGCGAGTCCCGCGAGGGACGCTGGTGCACCATGGTCTCATCGTGGCAGTCCTGCCTCGGCGTGCGGATCGTCCGCGTGAGCGGAGTGACCTGCACCACCTCCGCGTATTGCGGACCCTTGTGCATGACTTTCAAACCGGCGACCGCGCCGGCGCCGGCGGCCACCGCCGCGCCGGCCGCGAGACCAACCCACAAAGACTTGTTCATTGTCGTCGTTGCCTCCTATTGGCGAACGGCGGCGATTGTAACCAAGCTTTGCTGAATGGAAACTAACCCGCGCTGTCGCCTGCTCGCGACAGCGCCAGCAGCTCGCTGCCCTCCGGCACGCGATCGCCGCGCGCAAAGTGAATTTCGTGAACCACGCCGTCGTAGGGAGCCGTGATGCTGTGCTCCATCTTCATCGCCTCGATCACCATCAGCACCTCCCCTGCGGCGACGGACTGACCTTCCTGCACGGTCACCGCCGATACGACGCCGGGAAGCGGCGTCGTGAGGCCGCCGGAGGAGGCGCTCGCGGTGAACTCGCGCGTGCGCGGGTCCTCGAGCTGGAACTCGTGATGCGCATCACCGATCCAAAGATGAAGTTGTGCTCCGTGCCGCAGCCAGCGGGCGCTCAGCCGCTGACCGTTGAGCGCCGCGGCGACGGTCCTCTCCGTGACCGACACGCCGGCGAGCTCGAGCCGCGCGCTGCTCTCATGCAGCAGCGCTTCGCACGGCCGGCCATCCTCGAGGGTGAGCCGCACGCGGTGGACCCGCCCGCCGCAGCACAGCGTCAGCTCGACGCGAGCCGGCAGGTTGGGTTGGAAGCCATCGCCGAGCTCCCATGGACTCCTGCGGGCGCAGGTCTTGTCCGCGCACTCGTTCCCGGGAGCATGGCGAGCCGCGAGCGCGGCCAACACGAGCGCGGGGGCGGCCGCCTCCACGGGGCTGGAGAATTCCGCCGCGCGCCGATCGAGCAGCGCGACGCTGTGACGCGCCTCGAGAAACACCCTGGAGCGCAAGATCCGGGCGAGCCAGCGCTCGTTGGTATGAATCCCGGCAAGATAGGTGTGATCGAGCGCCCGCGCCAGCCGCAGAGCCGCCTGCGCGCGCGCCGGCGCCCAGGCGATGATCTTCGCGAGCAGGGAATCGTACACGGCGGGAACGGCATCTGCGCTCTCGAAGCCGCCATCGACCCGCAGCGACTCCCCGCGCGGCCAATCCGCCAGATGCAGCGTGCCCGCGCTCGGCAGGAAATCGCGCCACGGGTCCTCCGCGCACACGCGCGCCTCGATGGCATGACCGTCGCAACGGATCTGCGATTGCGCGAGCGGCAGCGGCTCGCCCGCGGCCACGCGCAACTGCCACTCGATGAGATCCAGCCCGGTGACAGCCTCGGTGACGGTGTGCTCCACCTGCAGGCGTGTGTTCATCTCGAGAAAATAGAACTCGCGGCCGTCGAGGAGAAACTCCACCGTGCCGGCGCTGCGGTAGCCGATGTTGCGCGCCACCAGCACCGCCGCCGCGTGCAGCGACTCGCGCACCTGCTGCGGCAGGCCGGGAGCGGGAGCCTCCTCGAGCAACTTCTGGTGCCGCCGCTGCACCGAGCAGTCGCGGTCGCCGAGATGCACGCAATTGCCGTGCGCATCGGCGAACACCTGCACCTCGATGTGCCGCGGCTCGGGCAGGTAGCGCTCGATGAGCAGGGTCCCATCGCCGAACGCGCTCTGCGCCAGGCGGCGCGCCGCCGTCAGGGCATCGCGCAGCTCTTCCTTCGCGTGCACCACACGCATGCCCTTGCCGCCTCCGCCTGCGGCAGGCTTGACGATGAGCGGCAGCCCCGCCTCGAGGGCGCGCGCCTCGAGGTAGTCGATGTCCTGCCGATCGCCGTCATAGCCGGGCAACACGGGCACTCCCGCCGCCCGTACGCTCGCCTTCGCCAGGCTCTTCGAGCCCATGGCGGCGATCGCTGCGGGAGGAGGACCCACGAAGACGAGTCCGGCATCGAGGCATGCCTGGGCGAACTGCGCGTTCTCCGCAAGAAAACCGTACCCCGGATGAACCGCCTCGGCGCCCGAGGCCTGCGCTGCGTGAATGATCGCCTCTGCGTCGAGATAACTCTGCGCTGCCGGCGGCGGACCGATGCGGACCGCCTCGTCCGCTTCCCGCACATGCTGTGCGGATGCGTCCGCGTCGGAATACACGGCGATCGTCCGGATGCCCATCGTGCGGGCGGTGCGGAAGATGCGGCAGGCGATCTCGCCGCGGTTGGCCACGAGGAGGCTGCGGATCATGATTGCCATGCTGTTCGCTCGAGTGTGTGGCCGCCGGTCACATGCGGAAGAGCCCGAAGCGCGTGTCCTCTGCGGGAGCATTGCGCACGGCGGCGAGACAGAGCGCGAGAATCCGGCGCGTATCGAGCGGGTCGATCACCCCATCGTCCCAGAGCCGCGCGGAGGCGTAGTAAGGATGGCCCTGGCGCTCGTACTGCTCGCGGATCGGCTGCTTGAAAGCTTCCTCCTCCTCGGCCGCCCAGCCGCCGCCCGAGGCCTCGAGCTGAGCGCCCTTGACGGTTGCGAGCACGCTCGCCGCCTGCTCCCCGCCCATCACCGAGATGCGCGAGTTCGGCCACTGAAAGAGGAATCGCGGCGAGTACGCGCGGCCGCACATGGCGTAGTTGCCCGCGCCGTAGCTGCCGCCGACGATGACGGTGAGCTTCGGGACCTGCGCACAGGCCACCGCCGTGACGAGCTTGGCGCCGTCCTTGGCGATGCCGCCCGCTTCCGCGCGGCGGCCGACCATGAAGCCGGTGATGTTCTGCAGGAACAGGAGCGGGATGCGCTCACGGGCGCAAAGCTCGATGAAATGCGCACCTTTGAGCGCGCTCTCGGAGAAGAGAATCCCGTTGTTGGCGAGGATGCCGACGGGGAATCCTCCCACGTGTGCGAAGCCGCACACCAGGGTCGTGCCGTAGAGCTGCTTGAACTCATCGAGCTCGGAGCCGTCCACCAGCCGCGCGATCACTTCCCGTACATCGTACGGCCGGCGCAGGCTCGCCGGCACGGCTCCGTAGAGCTCCCGGGGATCGTAGTGGGGATCGCGCGCCGCCTGGGGCGCAGACGTATCCGGCGGCGGCCGCAAGCGCGCAACGATGCGGCGTGCGATCCCCAACGCGTGCGTGTCGTTCTCCGCGTAGTGATCGCACACACCTGACTCGCGGCAGTGGACTTCGGCGCCGCCCAGCGACTCCGCGTCGATGTCTTCTCCCGTCGCGGCCTTGACGAGCGGCGGTCCGCCGAGAAACACTCTGCCCTGCCCGCGCACGATGACGTTCTCATCCGACATTGCAGGCACGTAAGCGCCGCCCGCGGTACACGAGCCGTGAACCACCGCGATCTGCGCAACACCGGCGGCCGAGAGCGTCGCCTGGTTGTAGAAGATCCGGCCGAAGTGCTCCCGGTCCGGAAACACCTCATCCTGCGCCGGCAGGAACGCGCCGCCGCTTTCCACCAGGTAGACACAGGGAAGCCGGTTCTCGCGCGCGATCTCCTGCGCGCGCAGGTGCTTCTTGACCGTGACCGGGTAGTAAGTGCCGCCCTTGACCGTGGGATCGTTGGCCACGATCACGCATTCGCGGCCGCTCACCCGGCCGACGCCCGTGACGATGCCCCCGCAGGCGATGCCGCCGCCGTACATGCCGTGGGCGGCAAGCTGCGAGAGCTCGAGAAAGGGACTGCCGGTATCGAGGAGCACCTGGATGCGCTCGCGGGCGGTGAGCTTGCCTGCGGCGCGATGCCGGCTCACCGCCTGCGGCGAGCCGCCCTCGGCCGCGCGGCCCACCTCAGCCTCGAGCCCGGCGGCGAGCGCGCGCATAGCCGCCTCGTTCTCGCGGAATTCCTGGGAGCGCGGGTCGAGCCGGGACGCGATGCGGGGCATGGGCTTGTCACGATGGCATGATTGTCGGACAATCATACGATTACCCCGCGACGGATGACAAGCTCATGTCCGCGAACTCACCCGTAGACAGCGATTTCGGCCTCGGCGAGGGCATCGAGGAGATCCGGCAGCAGGTACGCCGCTTCGCGGCGCAGCGGATCGCCCCGCGCGCCGCCGACATCGACCGCAGCAACCAGTTCCCGCGCGAGCTCTGGCCCGCGCTCGGGGATCTCGGCCTGCTCGGCATCACCGTGCCGGAGCGCTGGGGCGGCGCCGGCCTCGGCTACCTCGCCCACACCGTCGCCATGGAGGAGATCTCGCGCGCCTCGGGCGCCATCGGGCTCTCGTATGGCGCGCATTCCAACCTCTGCGTCAACCAGCTTCGCCTGAACGGCACCGACGATCAGCGCGACCGGTATCTGCCCAAGCTCGTCAGCGGCGAGCACGTCGGCGCCCTGGCGATGTCGGAGCCCCAGGCCGGCTCGGACGTCGTCTCGATGCAGCTGCGGGCGGAGCGGCGCGGTGACGGTTACGTGCTCAACGGCCGCAAGATGTGGATCACGAATGGACCCGATGCCGACGTTTTCGTCGTCTATGCGAAGACCGATCCCGCGGCGGGCGCGCGCGGCATCACGGCCTTCATCGTGGAGCGCGGCTCGAGCGGCTTCAGCACCGCGCAGAAGCTCGACAAGCTCGGCATGCGCGGCTCCGGCACCTGCGAGCTCGTGTTCGATGATTGCGCCGTGCCGGCCGGGAACCGGCTGGGGCCCGAGAACGGCGGCGCGCGGGTATTGATGAGCGGCCTCGACTACGAGCGCGTGGTGCTCGCCGGCGGCCCGATCGGGCTCATGGCCGCGGCGCTCGATCTCGTGCTGCCCTACGTGCACGAGCGCAAGCAGTTCGGCCAGCCGATCGGCACCTTCGAGCTGATGCAGGCGAAGGTCGCTGACATGTACACGGCGCTCGGCGCATCCCGCGCCTACGTCTACTCGGTGGCAGCGGCATGCGATACCGGGCAGGTCAGGCGGCGCGATGCGGCCGCATGCATCCTCTTCGCGGCGGAGAATGCCACGCGGGTCGCGCTCGAGGCCATCCAGGCTCTCGGCGGCAACGGCTACATCAACGATTTCCCGGCCGGGAGGCTCCTGCGCGACGCCAAGCTCTACGAGATCGGCGCCGGCACGCAGGAGATCCGCCGCATGCTGATCGGCCGGGAGCTCTACGAAAGCGCCGCATGAGCGTCGAGTTCGATCAGATCGTGCTGGTACCGGGCTACCGCAAGGTGGCCGCGGCCATCACGCAGCGCATCCTCAGCCGCCAGCTGCGCGAAGGCGAGCGCCTGCCGTCCGAGACGGAGCTTGCCCGTCAATTCGGCGTCAACCGCTCGACCGTGCGCGAGGCGCTGCGCGAGCTCGAGAGCGGCGGATTGCTGGAGCGCCGGCCGGGCTCGAAGCTCATGACCGTGAGCCGGCCGCGGCACCGCGCGATCGCGAAGGATGTCAGCCGGGCGCTCGCGCTGCACGATGTCACTTTTCTCGAAGTCTGGGAGGCGCTCACGCGGTTCGAGCCTCCCTTCGCCGAGATCGCCGCCCGCAACCGCGCGCCGGCCGACCTCGAAAGCCTGTCGGCGGCCTGCCAGAGCTTCGCGGACGAGAATGCGGACACGGAGAAGGCCGTGCATCACACGGCGGAATTCTTCCGCGCGATCGCGCGCGCGACGCACAACCAGGTGCTCGGCCTGGTGCAGGAGCCCCTCCTCGACCTGCTGGAGCCGTCGCTGCGGGTGATGATCGACAAGGTTCCCCAGGCGCGCGCGCGCATCGCCGCCGCGCAGCGGCGCATCCTCGAGTCCATCGCCAAGCGTGACACCGACGCCGCGCGTATCTGGATGTCCCGGCACATCCGCGATTTCAGGAAGGGCTACGAGCTCGCCGAGATCGCGCTCGACTGCCGCATCACTTAAAGCAAGTGAGCGAGCGAATCCCCGTGATGAGGCTGGCCGCGCAAAGCGGCAGGATGCCGCTCTTTGCGCCAATAAAAAACCGGTGGAGCCGGGAGGGGGTTTTCCGGCTCCACCGGTAACTGGCACGCGGCGGCGAATGAGGGGGTTACCGCCGTCGCGAACGAGCCTTCACTCAACGGCGGGGCCGGAGGGTTCCCCGCAACGAATGAAGCGCAACGCCGGGAGTATCAAAGCAAAGGGCGTGCCAGCCGCCGGCCGTGCGCCAACCGGGGTCGAGTCGGATTTCGGGAGCGATTACGGTGCAACTCGCGGGGCTGCGCACCCTGCACGGGCATCTACGGCTCTCCCCACCGCTTGCCCGTCACCGGATGCGGATAGTGGAACGGCACCACCCTCGTCTCGGGCCAGGTCTTGGGCGCTTCCGCGAGGAGCTCGTCAGGACCGTTGGGATCGTCCGGATAGGCCCGGGTGATGGGCGTCAGATGCACGACGCTGTTGGCCCAACCCTGATGGTAGTCGGCCCGCCACAGCATGTTGTAGTGAAGGCATCCGATCCTCCAGAGGCCGTCCTCCTTCACATAGGTGTTCTCGTAGATGCCCGCCTCCCAGAACTGGCGCGGAAAGTTCGGGATCGGCTCGCGCATGCTCTCGTGGCAGCCACCCTGCAGCACGCAGCGGAACCTGCCCTTCGCGGTGCGGCCGTCCGCCGCGACGTCGACCACGTCCTGCAGCATCAGGTGATCGAGCAACAGGCCGCGCAGCGGTCCGTTCACCCCGCCCGTGAAGTATTTGCGGAACCAGCTGCAGTAGAGCCGCCGGATGCCGGCCTTGCCGCGGTAGAGGCCGTTGAGGAAGCGAACTTCGCCGTCGTCGGCGAAAAGCGTCACGGCCTCGTCGTAGAGGCACTTGTCGATGTAGTAGCCGTACTTGTACTGCAGGCATTTGACCGCATGGGTGTCTTCCAGGCGCGCCACCTGGCGCGCGAGCTCCGTGACGCGGTTCGCGAGCGCCTCGAGCGCATTCGGGTCGGTCATGTCTTCCCCCTCGGGCTCTCAGGGCCCCTTGATAACGCACGATTATGATGGCATAGCTCATTGGCGCCACGCAGGCCGGCGCGCCCGGTAAGATACGCGTGCCGGAATACCCGGCCGGAACAGCCCAAAAGGCAGGTGACCCTCTTGGCGGCCATAGGCAGCGAGCGCGTCCTCTCGGTACGGCACTGGACGGATACGCAATTCACCTTCACGACCACGCGGGACTCGGGGCTGCGCTTCGAGAACGGGCAGTTCGTGATGGTGGGCCTGCACGTCGACAGCCGCCCGCTCCTGCGCGCCTACAGCATCGCCAGCGCCAATCACGAGGAGCACCTGGAGTTCCTGAGCATCAAGGTCCCGGACGGCCCCCTCACCTCCCGCCTGCAGCACATCCGTGAGGGCGATGAGATCCTGGTCAGCCGCAAGCCCACCGGTACGCTGGTGCTGCACGACCTCAAGCCCGGCAAGAGGCTCTACATGCTGTCAACCGGCACCGGGGCCGCACCCTTCATGGGCCTCATCAAGGACCCCGAGGTCTACGAGCGCTTCGAGCAGGTCATCTTCGTGCACGGCGTGCGCTGGGCGCGGGAAACGGCCGTGGTGAAGCATCGCATCGAGAGCCTGCGGACGCACGAGCTCCTCGGCGAGTGGGTGCGGGACAAGCTGCTCTATTACCCGACGGTCACGCGTGAGCCGCATGCCAACCGGGGGCGGCTGACGACCCTCATCGACTCCGGGCGCCTCTCCTACGACCTGGGACTGCCGCCTCTCGACCCTGCAGCCGACCGCGTGATGGTCTGCGGCAGCCCGGCCATGCTCACCGACACTTGCGCGTTGCTCGATGGGCGCGGGTTCGAGATCTCCGCGGGAATCGGCGAGCCCGGTGACTACGTCATCGAGAGAGCATTCGTTTCGCGTTGAGGCCGCGGCCTCGACCGTCAGTCGAGGTCCCAGGAGACGATCAGCTTCACGATGCGGTGGTCGGTGGCGGGCGTGAGCCCGAACCCGAGCCCTGCCTCCACCGACACGCTGCCGTCGTAGTCGAGAACTCCGAACAGCTGATGCGACTGCGCGGCCCCCGAGTGGAGATGCTCCAGGGGACCGAAGTCATCGTACTCCTCCGCCGCCACCGCCCAGTTCTTCGAGGCGTGCCACGCGAGGCGTGACTCTGGCGCGAAGTCGAGCCGGCCGAAGCCATCCCAGTCATTGTCCAGGATCGGGTTGACGATGAAGTCGATCCGCCCGATGTGCCAGCCGACGATGGGCCGGATCTCCGAGGTATACCGGTGCGGGTCCCAGTGCGGGGTGTTGTAGCTGAACTCGAAGTTGATGCCGTAGAAGAACGGCTGCTCGGCGGCATCAGGGCGCACGAAGAGCGCCCGCAGCTTGAAGCCGTTGAAGCGCACCGCGCCATCGCCCGTCACGCTGTAGAGCGGCAGGTACACGCCCGCCTCCATCCAGGAGGTCACCCCATAAGCCCATTCCGGCACGCCGTTGAGCGAGTGCTGCGGCACGATGGCGCCGGGGAAGGCGGGCTCGTTCCCGCCGCTGGGGGTGTAATTGTCGTGCAGCGTCAGGTTGAAGACACCCGGCGGCGCGATCGTCGCGTCATAGACCTGGATCTCATCGGTCTGCGCGAGTGCCGGCCCGCACGCCGCGAAGAGCAACGCCACGGCGAG
The DNA here is from genome assembly GCA_028870635.1 of Gammaproteobacteria bacterium. Classification (GTDB taxonomy): domain Bacteria; phylum Pseudomonadota; class Gammaproteobacteria; order Steroidobacterales; family Steroidobacteraceae; genus 13-2-20CM-66-19. The sequence goes on from JAGWPE010000225.1 coordinate 22,595, forward strand.
CAGCAGCGCGCGCAAGCCTGCGTTGCGGCAGCCTGTCCAACTTCGCACCATCGGTTCCCCTTTGCTCACGCGAAAGGCGCGTATGGTGGCACATCGCGGCACCGGGGGCCGCTGTAAACAGTTGGTTTAACTAAACGATTTTTCAGATTGTATCGGCCGGCGCGGCATCGGCGCGCGCGGCCCAGAGCCACAGAGCCGCGCAGATCGCCACCGCACCGGGAACGATCATCACCGCGGCACCCAGCGAGGATAGAACCGAGAGCGCGCCGATGATGGACGGCGAGAGGACGTCGCCGAGAAGATGAATGGCGAGGATGCTGAGGGCGACCGCCGATGCGCGCTCCGCCGGACTGACGAGGTTCACGATGGCGGTGTTGATTGGACCGGTGGACATGAACAGGAGCAGCTCCGCGACGACGAGCGCGGGATAGAAAACCGCCGGCGCGCCCGCCCCCAGAGCCAGGTAGACGGCCGGCACCGCGAGCAGCGTTATCCAACCGGACATCCACAGGTACGCCTGCCGCGAGAATTGCAGCCAGTAGTCTCCCAGCCAGCCGCCCGCGAACGTGCCGATGAAGCCCGTCAGGACGACGATCTCGCCAAAGCCCGCGGAGGCCTTCACAGCGGGTATGCCGCGCACCCGCTCGAGAAAGGTAGGCATCCAGAACGCCAGACCGCCGAGTGCGAACGTGTAGGCGGCATACCCGAGCACCGTCAGCAGATAAGGCCGCTGCCGCAGCAGGCGCAGGTATACCTCCCAGGAGCCGGCCTGCCGCGCGTGCACAGGGGGCATCGCGCTTGCCGCACCATCACTCTCCTCCTGCGCCCCGCGGGGAGGATCCGGCAGGCGCAGAATCCACAGGGCGAGGAAGACACCCGGGATGCCGGCAACGTAGAACGCCGCGTGCCAACTGAAGCGCTCGCGCATGACGCCGCCCACGATATAGCCGAGCGCCGCGCCAACCGGTATGGCCATGTTGAAGATTGCGAAAGCGCGGCCGCGCGTGCGCCGCGCGAAGAAATCGGCGAGCAGCGAGGGGGCAATGGTCCCATAAGCCGCCTCGCCGATCCCCACGACCGCCCGGGCAGCCAGGAGCTGCGCGTAGTTGCGGGCAAGCCCCGAGAGGCCGGTCGCCAGGCTCCAGAGGAAGACCCCGATGGCGATGGGGCGCGGCCGCGAGCCGCGGTCGCCGAGCCGCCCGAACACCGGCGCCGCCAGCATGTAGACGATGAGAAAGCCGCTCATCAGCGTGCCGAGCTCGAAGTCGTTGAGGTGCATCGGCGCGCGCTTGAACTCCGGCAGCAGCGCCGAGACCACGTAGCGGTCGAGGTAATTGAGCAGGTTAATCCCTGCGAGGACGGCGAGCGCCAGGATGCCGCCGCGATTGCCGCGCACACCGCTTCGGGGAACCGGCTCGCCGCCGATGAGCTCCACTGGCACGGCTTCGGCCGCCGTCAGCCCGGGCGAACCTTCAACCGTTCGAGGTGCTGACGCACCGCGTCGCGGAAGCCCTCGCTGCTCGTCACGGTGGCGCCCCCGGCGAGCACCAGGATGAAATCGCCGCGCGGCGTGCGGCTGATTTCGCGCACATGGTTGATGTTCACGAGACAGGAGCGGCTGATGCGCAACATGGGCTGCGACTGTAGAGTCTTTTCGGCCTGCTGCAAAGTGCTGCGCGCATGGAAGGTATCGCGGCCGACGACCAGCTTGACGTAGTTGCGGTCCGCCTCGGCGGCCTCGATCTGCGCCACATCGAGCATGTGCATGCGGCTGCCGATCTCGGCCAGTACCCGCGGCCGGAGGTCCGCGCCCGCTGCACCCCGCTCGATCCGCTCCAGAACCGCAGCGAGCGCCTCCTGCCGCTGCGCGGCGGTTTCCGCCTCGCGGCGGCGCCGCACCCGCTCGAGCGTGCGATGGAAGCGCTCGTCGTCGAACGGCTTCAGCAGGTAATCCACCGCACTGAGGTCGAACGCCTCGAGCGCATATTGGTCGTAAGCGGTGACGAAGACGATGAGGGGCAGGCTGCGCGCATCGAGCGAGCGGGCCAGCGATACACCGTCGAGCGAGTCCATCTGGATATCGAGAAAGAGCAGACTCGGTGGCCGCGCCCGGATCGCCTCGAGAGCGGCGCGGCTGTCGCCATACTCACCGATGATCTTCAGATCCGGCTCGCGTGCGCAGCAATCGCGCAGCGTGCGCCGCCCCGCGAGCTCATCGTCCACGATCACGACCTCGAGCATCAAAACGGCTCCGCGCAAGCGCTCGCGGCGGTGGCTGCGAGGACGTCGGTGAGCAGCGGCATGCGGATCTCGGCCGCCCACTGGCCGCTCTCATCGGGCGCCGCGTGAAAGGATGCGCGCTCCCCGAATTGAATCGCGAGACGGTCGCGCACGTTCCTCAGTCCGATCCCGCCGCCGCGGCTCGCGCGCTCGGCCGCCATGGTGTTGGTCACTCGAAGAACGAGCGTGCCCCGCGAGCCGGCCGCCGCCGACACTCGCACGGTGACCGGTCCCTGATGGCCCGCCAGCCCGTGCACGACCGCATTCTCGACGAGCGGCTGCAGGATGAGACTCGGAACCCACGCCGACGGCAGCTCCGCGGAGTGCGGGACCTCGACGGTGAGCCGGTCCGCGAATCGCCGCTGCTGCAGCTCGAGGTACAGGCGCACGAACTGCATCTCATCGCTGAGCCGCGAATATTCCCGCTCGCCGGCATTGAGCAGCCGGCGCAGCAGATCGCCGAGCTGCACGATCATGGTGCGCGCGGCCGCCGGGTCCCAGTCGATCTGGCCACGGATCGTATGCAGCAGGTTGAAGAGCGAATGCGGCGAGAGCTGCATGCGCAGTGCGGCGAGGTGCGCCGTGGTGAGGGCCCGCTCGAGCGCCGCGGAGCGGATCTGCGAGTCGCGCATCCGGCGATAAAAGTCGAAGCCGCTGACCAGGGCCAGCGCGAAGCCATAGGTGAGCAGGAAGATCGTGGCGCTCGCCAGCCAGGCGAGCCAGCCGGAGCTGGGCTCGTTGGTCATCGCCGAGATGCCGGCGTGCATGTGGTGATGCGCCATGGCATCGCCGACCACGACTTCCCCGAGCCAGAGAGCCGGGCTCGCACAGGTCGCGAATCCGAGCGCCATGAGCACCTGCAGAGGGAGCTTGCGCGCGAGCGGCTGCCAGCCGATGCGCAACGAACCCCAGACGCACGCGACCAGCGCCGGGTAGAGGAAGAGATGTTGCAGCAGCCGCGCCTGCCAGCCCGCGAAGAAATGCGCCACGTGCAGGGCATTCAGGTTGGCCTGCATGCTGTTCGCATAAAGCACGTTCGAGGCGGCGACGTAGGCCCAGAAGGCCGTGACGATCAGCAGCGTGGGGCGGATGCGCGAGGCCATGCGCATAGATTACGCCAACCGGGGCTGCGGCGGCTGCATGCGGCCCCTCTCTGGGACCACCCCGCCGGGGGCGGGGACGGACCCGTCGTGTACCGGTTCGGGCGGCCTTCCCGGGATACGGATGCATGAGTTACGGCAAACCCGCCGGCAAACAGGCGATGGGCGCCCGCGCGAGGGCGAGTGTGCCGAATCCGTCGCCGATGGGGACCAGTGCGTAGCCGGGGCGCTTACGGCGCACGCCGCGGCGGTGTCTCATATGCGTGTCGAAACAAACACGCACCGCCAGCAACATTCAA
>JAGWPE010000226.1 GCA_028870635.1 Gammaproteobacteria bacterium
ACGACGCTGGACTCCAACGGGTTTCCGCAATATGGCGATTACGGTAATTCTTTTTTGAAGCTCTCGACGGCCGGCGGCGGCCTCGCCGTGGCGGATTACTTTACCCCGGCCAACGAGGTGGCCGAGTCGGCGGCCGACGAGGATCTGGGCTCCGGCGGGGCGATGCTCCTGCCGGACCTGACGGATTCGAGCGGAGTCGTGCGCCACCTCGCGGTGGGCGCGGGCAAGGACGGTAACATCTATGTCGTCAACCGCGACAACATGGGCAAGTTCAGCTCATCGGCGAACGCTGACTGGCAGGAGCTCGACGGCGCGGTTTCGGGCGGCATCTTCTCCTCGCCGGCCTACTTCAACGGCACGGTCTACTATGGCGATGTCGGCAGGCCTCTGAAGGCATTCCCGGTCACGGGCGCGAAGCTGTCTGCGCAGCCTGCGTCGGTGACCACTACGGATTTTCCATACCCCGGCGTCTCGCCTGCCGTATCCGCCAACGGCACCGCCAATGGCATCGTCTGGGCGGTCGAGAACGGCAGTCCCGCGGTGCTGCATGCCTACGATGCGACCGATCTGACGCGCGAGCTCTACAACAGCAATCAGGCGAGCGGCGGCCGGGACCGCTTCGGCGCCGGCAACAAATTCATCAGCCCGGCCATCGCCGACGGCATGGTGCTCGTGGGCACCACCGATGCCGTCGCCGTATTCGGGCTGTTATAGCTGCACGAGATCGCTCAGCGCGCCCGAGCTCACCAGCGCCGCCGCGGCCTCGATGTCCGGCGCGAAGAAGCGATCGCGGTCATAAGGCGGCACTGCGCGGCGCAGGGTCCGCAGCGCCGCCTCCAGCGCTCGCGAGCTGGTGAGCGGGCGGTGGAACTCGATGCCCTGCGCGGCCGCGAGCAGCTCTATCGCAACCACATTCGCCGCATTGGCGGCCATGTCGAGCAGCCGGCGCGCGCCATGAGTGGCCATGGAAACGTGATCCTCCTGGCCGGCGGAGGTCGGAATGCTGTCGACGCTCGCGGGCGTCGCCAGCATCTTGTTCTCCGCCACCAGCGCCGCGGCGGTGACCTGCGGCACCATGAAGCCGGAGTTGACGCCGCTCTCGTTCACGAGAAAGGCCGGCAGTCCGCTCATCTTCGGGTCGATCAGAATCGCGGTGCGCCGCTCGCTCAGGGAGCCGATCTCGGCGGCGGCCAGGGCCAGCTGATCGGCGGCCAGCGCCACGGGCTCGGCGTGGAAGTTGCCGCCCGAGAGCACCTCGCCCTGCGCCGCGAATACCAAGGGGTTGTCCGTCACCGCGTTGGCTTCGCGAACCAGGGTCTGGCCCGCGGACTCGATGACATCCAGACAGGCGCCCATCACCTGCGGCTGGCAGCGCAGCGAGTAAGGGTCCTGCACCCGCTCACAGGTGAGATGCGAGGCGCGGATGCGGCTGCCGGCGAGCAGGCGCTTCAGCGCGCCGGCGACCCGCCGCTGTCCCGGCTGGCGCCTGAGCACGTGGATGCGGTCGTCGAAGGGCACGTCGCTCCCCTTGAGCGCATCCACCGACAGCGCGCCGGCCACCAGCGCCGCGCCAAACACGTCCTGGATGGCAAAGAGCCCCGCGAGAGCGAGAGCGGTGGATACCTGCGTGCCGTTGAGGAGCGCGAGCCCTTCCTTCGGCGCCAGCTCGAGCGGCTCGAGTCCGATCCGCCGCAGCCCCTTCATGGCCGGCATGACTTTGCCGCCGGCGCGCACCTGACCGACACCGAGGAGAGCCGCCGCAAGATGCGCGAGCGGCGCAAGGTCGCCCGAGGCGCCGACGGAGCCCTTGCTCGGGATGCACGGGTAGGTATCGGTCTCGAGCAGCCGGGCCAGGGCGAGCAGGGTCTGCGGCCGCACTCCCGAGAATCCCTGTGCGAGGCTGCCGATCTTCAGCACCAACACGAGCCGTACCACCGCATCCGGCAGCCACGCTCCGACCCCGGCGGAATGCGACAGCACGAGATTGCGTTGCAGCGCGGCGAGCTGGCCGGAGGGAATGCGGGTCTGGGCAAGCAGGCCGAAGCCTGTGTTGACCCCGTAAACGGCACCCCCGCGGGCGATCATGCGATCGACCGTGGCTGCCGAGCGGCGCACGCGCGCCATTTGCGTGCGGCTCAGCGTCACCGAGACTGCGCGTGAGTGCGCGATGCGCAGCGAGGTCAGGGAGAACGAGTCCGTACGCACGGCCGTGCGTCCCTTTGTCACGCGCACTGCCGTCACTTTGCCGCTCCTCTTTGCCGGTCAACCGTGGGCCGGTCAACCGTGGGCCGGTCAACCATGGGCAAGTGCAGTCCGTGCTCCGCCGCGCAGGCGAGCGCATCCTCATAGCCGGCGTCGGCGTGACGCATGACGCCCGTGGCAGGATCGTTCCACAACACTCGGCGGATGCGGCGCTCCGCGGCCTTCGTGCCGTCGCAAACGATCACGACGCCGGCATGTTGGGAAAACCCCATGCCGACACCGCCGCCGTGGTGCAGGGACACCCAGGTTGCGCCGCTTGCGGTATTGAGCAGCGCATTCAGCATCGGCCAATCCGAGACGGCATCCGAGCCGTCGCGCATGCTTTCGGTCTCCCGGTTGGGGCTCGCCACCGAGCCGCAGTCGAGGTGGTCGCGTCCGATGACGATCGGCGCCGACAGCTCGCCGGAGGCAACCATGTCGTTGAAAGCGGCGCCCAAGCGGTCGCGCTGCCCGAGCCCCACCCAGCAGATGCGCGCCGGCAAGCCCTGGAAGGCGATGCGCGCGGCGGCCATGTCGAGCCATTGATGCAGATGACGGTCCTCGGGGATGAGCTCCCTCACTTTGGCATCGGTCTTGGCGATATCGCGCGGATCGCCCGAGAGCGCGGCCCAGCGGAACGGGCCCATGCCGCGGCAGAAGAGGGGACGGATGTACTCCGGCACGAATCCCGGGACCTCGAACGCCTCCTTCACACCGTGCTCGCTCGCCACCTGCCGCAGATTGTTGCCGTAATCGAAGACGGGGATCCCGCGCCTGCGGAATTCGACGAGCGCGCGCATGTGGATCGCCATGGAGGCACCGGCTTCGGCGGCAACGCGCTGCGGGTCGGTGCGCTGCAGCGCCTCCCATTGCTCGACGCTCCAGCCGACCGGCAGATACCCGTGCACGGGATCGTGAGCGGAAGTCTGATCCGTGACCGCATCGGGGCGCACGCCGCGGCGCAGGATCTGCGGCACCAGCTCGGCAGCGTTGCCGCAGACTGCAACCGATACAGGCTTGCGCGCGCGGCAGCTCTCCTCGATGACGCTCAGCGCCTCATCGAGCGAGCCTGCCTGGCGATCGAGATAGCGGCTGGAGAGGCGCTTGTCGATGCGCGACTGGCGGCACTCGATGGCAAGCAGTGACGCGCCGGCCATGGTCGCGGCCAGCGGCTGCGCGCCTCCCATGCCGCCGAGGCCTGCCGTCAGAATCCAGCGCCCCCCGAGATTCCCCTGATAATGCCGCCGTCCCAACTCCACGAAGGTCTCGTAGGTGCCCTGCACGATTCCCTGGCTGCCGATGTAGATCCAGGAGCCGGCGGTCATCTGGCCGAACATCATCAGGCCCTTGCGGTCGAGCTCGTTGAACTTCTCCCAGGTCGCCCAGCGCGGCACCAGATTGGAGTTGGCGAGCAGCACCCGCGGCGCATCGGCGTGCGTGGTGAAGATCCCGACCGGCTTGCCCGATTGCACGAGCAGGGTCTCTTCCGCACCGAGCCCGGTGAGCGCGGCGACGATGGCATCGAAGCATTCCCAATTGCGCGCGGCCTTGCCGATCCCGCCGTAGACCACCAGGTCTTCCGGCCGCTCCGCCACCTCGGGGTCGAGGTTGTTCATCAGCATGCGCAGCGGCGCCTCTGTGAGCCAGGACTTGGCGGTGAGACCGCTGCCGCGCGGCGCGCGAATCGGTCCGCGGGCTGAGGAAGAAAGCTCTGGCATGGTAAATTCACCTCGATGAAACCGCATGCACGGCACGTGACCCTGGCGATCATCGTCGCGCTCATTCTGCTCGCAGTTGCGACGGTCGTAGCACGCTCGGTCTGGTAGGCCGAAAGCAACTCAATGAGCGGACCGGGCCGCTCCCTGGGCATCTACTTACCCGCGAGCCGCACCAGCCGCGCAACGGCCTCCGCGTCGACCGCGTTGCGGCCGCGCGCGGAATCATACGCGGCCGCGATCAAGGCAGAGCGCTTTGCGGGCGAGAGGTCGAGGCCCGCGGCGCGCAGCTGCTGGTCGGCAGCGGCCATCACCGCCTCGAGCAGCGGTAGATCCAGGGTCCCGTGCGGTGAGTGCCGATACGGCGGGGGCGTCTCTCGCACCGCCTGGCCGGCCTGCGACTCCGGGTGCAACTGGCGCGGGCCCTCACCCGTGACCAGCCACTCGAGGCGGGTCTGCGTCACGTGCGAGAGCGCGCGCAGATCGGTGACGTTCGGCTCCGATTCCCCGCGCAGCCATTTGCGCACCGCGCCCTCGGAACGTGC